>JAZNNY010000078.1:0-19502 GCA_045580505.1 Lentihominibacter sp. | reverse complement strand
GCCCAGCACCTTTGTCTTCCCCGGAGGGGAACAGCACAAGAACATGGAGACCATCGGACAGCTTCTGGATTTTCTTACGGAGCACCGGTTCTCCAGGACGGACCTGCTCGTGGCTCTTGGCGGCGGCATTACGGGAGATGTGACCGGGTTCGCCGCGGCGATCTACCTGCGCGGTATCGATTTCGTGCAGATCCCGACCACCCTGCTGGCCGCGGTGGACTCCTCCGTCGGCGGTAAGACCGGGGTCAACCTGCCCGCGGGCAAGAACCTGGCGGGCGCCTTCTGGCAACCCAATCTGGTCCTGTTCGACCCGGCGGTCCTGACCACGCTGGGCCTGCCTTTGCTGCAGGACGGTCTCGCCGAGATCCTGAAAGCCGGCTTCATTGCCGACCAGACGGTGATTTACGATGCCATGGAACTGGAACCGCCGATTTTCGATCACCCGGAGGCCATGCTGCGTCTTATTGCGAAGGCGGTGGATATCAAGCGCCGGATCGTCGAGGAGGATGAACGGGAATCCGGCAGCCGGAAGCTTCTGAATCTCGGTCACACTGTCGGCCACGCCATCGAGAAGTGCAGTGATTTCGAGATCTCTCACGGAGCCGCCGTCGCCATGGGCACGGCCATCATCGCGAAGGCTGCCCAGGCTGAAGGCTGGACCGAAGAAGGCTACGGGGATGACATCTACGGCGTTTTGCAGTACTTCGGCTATGACCTGCGCTGCCCCTATCCTGCCTGGGCGCTGGCCGACGTGGCCTTAAACGACAAGAAGGTGCACGGGGCGCAGATCACGCTCGTCGTACCTGACCGGCCGGGGCACTGCATTCTGAAGGACGCCCCCTCCCTCTCCCTGGATGAGATCATCCAGAAGGGACTTTAAGATTAGAACTTTGCGAGAAAGGAACTGATTCATGGATATCACACTGATTCCGAGCAAACTCAACGGCACTATCATCGCGCGGCCTTCCCGGCTCTACAGTCTGCTGCACGCCACAGCTCAGGCGCTCGCCCTGCATCAGGTGAAGTCAAAAGCGGTGCGCGCGGACGATGCGAACGCGGCGGGAGCGAAGGATTATCGCAGGCTGCCCGGTTGCTGGTCCGAGGATCTGGAAGCTGTGCTCGATTGCTTTAAGGTGCTGGCCGAGGACTCGCCGGTACTGCACTGTCGCAATAACGCCACGGCCTTTTGCATGATGATGCCCATCGCGGCCGCTACCAAGCACAAGGTCTCCTTCACGGGATCCGTTGAGTTTCCGAATTCGATGGTATTACCGATCGCTGAAGTCCTGAAGCGCCGCGGCGTGACATTCAGCAAGGGGACATTGAAGATCCGCCGCCGGGACCGCGACAAGATCGCGGAGATCTGCTCCCTGTCAAAGAGGGTTTCCTACGGAGCCTTTTCGCTGACCGGGCGGGAAGATCCCTGGTTCCTCGCGGGACTTCTTCTGGCCCTGCCCCTTCTCGAGGGAAACAGTTCCGTCCGTATGACGACGATGCCGGAATCCACTGAGATCCCGGATATGGCCGTGTCCGTGCTTCGGCAGTACGGGGTTACGGTGATGCGGTCTGTGGACGACTACGGATATCCGCACTTTGAGATCCCGGGCAATCAGCGTTTTAAGATCCCGCCGACCGTGCAGTTGGAAGGGGACTGGACGCGCGCTTCCTTCTGGCTTGGATGCGGCGCCCTCGGAGGCAACGTAACCGTCAGAGGACTTTCGGCGGATTCGCGGCAGGTGTCCCGGCAGATTCTGGACAAACTTCACTCGCTCGGCGCGGCCACGGGGATTTCCACCGACAGCGCCGCCGTCGTCTCTGGCCCGCTGAAGGGATGCAACATCAACGCCTCCCGGATCCCGGATCTGGTGCCGATTCTCTCCGTGATTATGGCAAATGCGGAAGGCAACTCCATGCTGACCGGCATCGACAGTGAGGACTTCGCACCCGTCTTCCGCGTCCTCGACGCCTTTGACGCCGACATTTCAGATGGCGGTTCCGGCTTCTCCTTTACCGGAAAGGCAGTCCTGAGCGGGGGAGAAATCAATTCCGGCGGCGACCCGATGATCGTCATGCTCGCCACCGCTGCCTCCTGCATCAGCAGAATGCCGGTCACGATCCGCGACGCCGGCGTGGTAAACAAACTCTATCCGGACTTCTTCTCCGACTACGCCGCCCTGGGCGGGAAGATCGAGAAATAACAGGAGGCATTCTATGGAATCAGCTTATTCGGTCCGGGAGCGGAACGTTCTCTGGGCAGGCGGACTTTCGATCCTCACGTTTGGCATCTACGCGCTGGTCTGGACGCACCACCTGCAGCGGGACACCAACCGTCTGCTTGGCATGCGCAGCGAACCGAATCCAGGCACTGTTGTGGTTCTAGGCATCGTAACCCTCGGCATCTATTTCGTCTACTGGTCCTGGCGGCAGGGCGTGAAATTCCGCATGGAGGCGGAGGGCCGCGGCAGCAATGAGGCCCGCGACTGTCCCTCTCTTTATCTGATTCTGCAGGGTCTCAGTTACTTCGTCGGCATCACCTGGCCCATCACCCTGATGCTGATGCAGGACCGGCTCAACCAGCTGCTCCGCATGCGCGGCCAGGGTACCCGGCCCTACGATCCAGACCGCTTCAACCATTCTCCCGAGGCGGACATCACCCGCCGCGCCCGCGAGCGCGCTGCGGCTTACGAAGCCGAAATCGCAGAGGACGAGGAGCTGCAGGCTGCCCTGGACGGCAAACGAAGCGTACTGTTTCCGGCTCTACCGGTTGATCAGGAAGAGTCCGACCATGCAGACCGCAACTCCGGCGAGCTTGGTTAAGGTCACCTGCTCCTTGTAGATCAGATACCCGACGACAATCAGCGCGAGCGCGATAAACGACGCCTTCACGATGTAGCCTGTGTTGACATTCCAACCGACCCGGTACATGTAGATGGCGCCGGCCTCAAGACCAACGATCGCGATCCCAAGCAGAATCATGGTCCAGTTTGCCTGACTCCACTCATGGAGGATGTTCCCTCCCTTGCTCATGACAAAGAAGATCACAGCCGATACCGCCGCCCCGATCAGGTAGGTAATGGTCAGCGAGGCAAAGGGATTCAGCGCCTGCGGCGTAGACCGTGCGCAGATCTGATATGTGACTTCAGAGCAGACCGCCAGCGCGATCGGCCAATACATATAGATGTTCATGGTTTCCTCCCATCCTGGTGATAAAAAAAGAGATCGCCGTCCCGAAGGGTGGCAATCTCAAATCTTTCGATTCTGACTTCTCACGCATTCATTGTAAAGGAATGGTTTCCTCCTGTCAATCAGATCTCAATATCCTTCGGGCAGCGATACCGCGGTCTCTCTTCTGAGGCCGACCCATACTCGATGGCGTGGAACGGACAGCGGTTGATGCAGGCCATACAGTGGATGCACCTGCCGCTCCAGACCGGATGACGGGTCTCCTCATCGAGGAAAATGTTCTCCGTCGGGCAGGACTTCACACATCGCCCGCAGGAGGTGCAGTCGCCCGTGACTTCGAATTTCTTATCCGCGATGATGAATTTATAGAAGCCCCAGTTCATGACCATGCTCTGCAGCTTGCCGCCGCCTAACTCCTCCAGGAACGCCTCTCCCGCGATCAGTTCTGCAACCTGGTCGATCTTCTCCTCGGCGCGGTCCACGATCTCCATCGCCGCCTCCTGGTCCGGCGTGTTAAACATGGCGATGTAGTTCTCCGGCATGACGATGCCCGCGGTCCCCCGGTAGGTCAGTCCTTTCTTCAGGGCCACCTTCTTCGCAAAGGATCCCGCCCCTGCGATATTCGTTCCGCAGGTCAGCACAAAGTAGATTCGGTTATCCCCGCTCAGCTGCACGTCCGTCAGCCAGTCCCGCACGATGTGCGGCATCTGCCAGGCGTAGGTCGGACAAACGATAACCCAGGGCTTCTCCGAATGAAGCTCCGAAAGATCCCCCGTCCGAAGCCGGTCGAACAGGTTCACTACTTCGTCTTCCACCTTCTGACCGATTCTCTTCGCTACATACTCACTGTTTCCCGTTCCCGAAAAATACAGGATCATGATTCCTTCTCCTCCTGCCCTGCACGGGCGTCCACGTTGCTGACCGCAACGATAATGTGTTTTCCCTTATCTTCTTCGTCCACCCACATAATCTTGAAGCCGATGCGGGTCGGCTCTCCGCCGATCATCAGTCGGTAGGCCGCAGTAACTGTATTGTCCCTCTCAAGCAATGGCAGCAGCCGCTCCTTGTGCCAGAAGGCCTTTGCCTTCTCGATGTCCTCAGGATAGGCCAGGCGCTCTGCATTGACCCTGGTCTCCTCGAAGAAGTTCTTCCCGCTCGTGTCGATCGGCAACTCCGAATAGGCATCCTGTGCGCTGAACTCAATATAGTCATCCGTCTCCATATCCACGAGGTATATGCTGAAGTACTCTCTGGAAAGCGCTCTGGCGATCCTGGAGTAAGTCAGTTGTTCCTCCATCGCCGCCGCGTATTCGTGCTTCCGTCTTACCTGCGCCTCAATGCTGCGGATCCCGATCACGATGTGGTCCGGATCATCCGGCACCTGCATGACCTTGGCCGCCACATGCGTCGATCTGCCGCCTTCCAGTACCTCATAGGTGATCGAAATAGCGCCGGTTTCCTTCATGTCCTCGAGCAGGCGCTCTTTCGCAAAGGCAGTCTCGACCCTTTCCCGGTCTCCGGGCTGGACCCGGCTATTGATCCGCTGCACGGCCTTGCTGAAGAAGGCTGCGCCTTCCCGCTCGATCTTCAGCCTGTGATCTGCCCCCTGCATGCTGTACTCGGTGTAGTGGTCGTTCTCGATATTCACGTAGTATACCGTGAAAAAGTCCTGCGCCAGCACCTGGGCGATCCTGGCATAGGTCGCGCTGACCTCCTCCGCGCTCGCGAACTGCATGGTGCGCGCTTTCTCCTCGTTCACGTTCCGTACGCCGATCAGGAAATGGCGGCCGTCGCCGATCGGGGGCATGAATCCGGTCATCCGGTAGAATACGGGCTGTCCGTCAAACAGCAGCCGGTAATCGACCGTGAATTCTCCATTCTTCTGTATCTCTGCCAGCACGTTCTCTCTGCGAAGCACCCTTGATACGAGTTTTCGGTCTGCCTCATCGACGAACTTGTGCAGAAAGTACTGACAGTCTTCATAAAACCGGACTCCGCTGGTCCCGAGCGCGAGCTGCCCATGCCGTCCGCCGGTCTGATAGATCGTATACGCATCGGTATCCTGATCGACATAGTAGATGCTCTCGAACTGATCCGCCAGAACCTGCGCGAGATCCCGAATCGATGGGTCTGCAAGCTGCCGCTCGAGTTCTGCAGCCGCCGGCTGCACCTGCTCGTCTGCATTCCGAAGGCCGATGACGATCTGTTTCTCGCCCGAGGTCCTAGACCGCACGATCTGCATCAGGTAATACACAGGCTTGCCGTTTCTGAGCAGACGGAAGGTCATGCTGACCGCTTCCTCTGTGTCCAGCCTTTGCATGATATAGCCGCTGTCCAGGAAGACGCTGATCTTCTTCCAGT
This sequence comes from Lentihominibacter sp., assembly GCA_045580505.1. GTDB lineage: Bacteria > Bacillota > Clostridia > Peptostreptococcales > Anaerovoracaceae > Lentihominibacter. The sequence goes on along the minus strand of JAZNNY010000078.1, from coordinate 13,958 downwards.
CGTCCGGGTGCAGACGGTCGGCGAAATTCTGCCGGATGTCTTCGAAGAAGTTGTCGCCGCCCTTCTGCAGCTGCAGGTCTTCGCGCCACAGGTGCGTCCCGAACTCCATGTAATAGCCGGTCTCGGTATCCACATAATAGACGGATTCGAAGTCGCTGGTCATGGCCGTCGAAAGGTTCTGCAAAGCGCTTGCCGCAAGGTCGCTGACTTCCCGAATGTGCCCCGGAGCGCCGACTGCCGCCAGACCCTTCTCGATCTGGTCCAGTTTCTCTTCAATAAACCGATCGAATTCCGCCGCCGGTACAGGCTTTGAGAAGTAGTAGCCCTGGGCCAGGTCGCAGCCCATGGTCTTCAGCGAGTTCATCTGTTCTCTGGTCTCCACGCCCTCCGCGATGACGGGCACGTCCAGGTGCTGCGCCAGTTCCAGGATCAGCTCCAGCATCTTCACGTCCTGCCGCTCACTGAAGGCGTTGCGGACGAACACCATATCCAGTTTCAGGGCATCGATCGGCAGGTTGGACAGCATGCCGAGCGAGGAATACCCCGTTCCGAAGTCGTCCATCTCGATTCGAAAGCCCAGGTCTCTCAGGGCTCCTACCGTGCTGATGATCAGTTCCGAATCATCCGTATAGGCCGACTCGGTGATCTCAAGCAGGAATTCGTTCGGCGTCAGGCCGAACTCCTCCAGGATGCCCCGCATGGTCTCGACCAGATTCTCATCGAACATATCGATACGGGACATGTTGACCGACACCGGCACCGCGATCCCGTAGCGCTCCTGCCAGTCTCTGATCTGGGCCGCCGCCTGTCTCCAGACATAATGGTCCAGCTGCAGAATCATACCGTTCTCTTCAAACAGCGGAATAAACACGCCCGGGCTGATCATGCCGAGGCTCGGATGCTCCCAGCGCACCAGCGCCTCCGCACTGGACAGCACCGGCTGCTCCCCGCGGATATCGAACTTCGGCTGATAGAATACCGTAAACTGTTCGCCCTCAATCGCCGCCTGAAAGTCCCCCACCAGCTGCTCCGTGTAGAGTTCGGACTCGTGCAGGGAGTCATCGTAGACCGCCACCTTCTGGGTGTAATTGTTGCGAATGGTGTCCGCCGCCATCTTCGCCCGGTCAAAACGCCGTTCGATGTCGATGGATTTATCAGCATTGGCGTATACGCCCATCCGCAGCCGCACCCGGCCTCCGGCAGCCGAGTTCTCGCGCTCGATGCTGACCGAGGCGTGCTCCAGCAGCGCCTCGTAATCAATGCCGTGCAGACAATACACGAGGAAGGCGTCGGCCTCTCTGCGGCACACGATCCCGTCCTCATCCTGGATCATTTCCCTGATCCGCTGACCGATCCTCCGCAGGATCTCGTCGCCGAACTCCTTGCCGTATCTCTCGTTCAGAATCCGGAAGTGGTTCACATCGATCACGATCGCGTCGGTCGGCTTCTCCTTATGATACACATCGTACTGCTGGGCGTACTGGAAGAAATACTCCTTATTGTAAAGGCCGGTCAGTTGGTCCCGCTCCGTCGCGTGAATGGTCTCCCGGTCCTCTGAGAGTTCGATGGTCCTGCGCACCCGCGCCCGTATGACATCCGGCCGTGGATAGGGCTTGGAGATGAAGTCCTCCGCTCCCAGATTCAGGCTCTCAACCTCCGCGGCCTGGTCCGTGGTCTCCACGATGACCGGTATGTTTCTCGTCTCTTCGCCAGCGCGCATCTGCTTCAGTACCTCAATCCCGCTCATCTGCGGCATCTGAAGATCGAGCAGTACGAGGGACAGAACATCCGCATTCCTGTTGATGCTGTCCAGCGCATCCACCCCGTTGTCGGCATATATGATTTCATACTCCGCTTCCAGAACGGCCCCCAGAATACTCCGGTTGATCTGCTCATCATCCGCGATCAGCACCAGCCGTTTTCCTTCAGAAGAATGAAATTTCTCGTGACTCTTCAGCATTTCGTTGGCTTCCCCCATATAAGCACCTATACTTAGTGTATATTCTATCATATCTTCCCGAAGAATGTTATACTGTAGACGTAAAATACTGTTGTAAGGAGATATGCCATGGATAAATTCGAACAACTGAAGAAAGAATACGATCTGCTGGAGAGCTTCTGCCGGCCCTGGCTGGCGGAGCCCGGTGAATTTGAGTTTTATATTGAGACGGCCATGCTGCGAATCTGGAGCGCCAACGGCAAATACTCCGACGACTACGCCGGAGCAATTCGGGCCATCAGCGGCAAAGACCGCACCGCCGTCCAGATTACAAAAGCCATGCTGGACAGCACGGAGCCTTCCGAGCTCGTCAAGATCCCCTCGTTCTTTGCCCGGATGGTCGATGACGATTTCAATGCGGGCACGAGCAAGGCGAAGGCCTTCGTCGGCGATCTGAAATCCCTGCTGGCCGGTGCCGCCTTCATCAACGGCGACTTCACGATCGAAGAATCCAATATGCTGTCAGCGGAACTGAAACGCCTGATGACCTATGCCATCAGCAAGGGCGTCAAGGTCGACTATTCCACCGGCCGCATCCGCCAGCGGGTCACTCCCCTGAAGGAGGACAGTTACGTATCCGCCGGCGCGCAGGCCGAGGTCAGCGCGGAACTCATCTTCGACGCCCTGGACCGGGATTTCCTGCGGCCGGGCAGAGGCGGATCGGGCGGTGCCGGTGGGTCCGGTACTGCCGGAGGGTCCGGCGGGCCGGGTAATGGCGGGCCGATCGGGAATATCTTCGACCACGCGGGCGGGTCCGGTAGCTCTGGCGGTTCCGGCGGGCCGGGTGGCTCCGGCAGTTCCAATGGTTCAGGCAGTTCCGGCGGGCCCGGCGGCGATCCCGCGGAGAGTGCTGCCGGCGCTGCGGCCGCGTTCAGCACGGCCGAAGTCAAAGAAGACACGCGCACCATGGAGGAACTCATGGAAGAGCTGGATTCTCTGGTCGGCCTGACCGGGATCAAAGAGGACATCCGCAGCCTCATGAACTTCATCACGATCACCAAGCTCCGCGAGGAGCGCGGGCTGAACGTCCCGACCATCTCCTATCACCTGGTGTTCACCGGCAATCCCGGTACCGGTAAGACGACAGTCGCCCGGCTGGTCGCGGGGCTCTACCACCGGATCGGCATTCTGCCGAAGGGCCAGCTCGTCGAAACCGAACGGAGCCAGCTGGTCGCCGGCTACATCGGCCAGACCGCGATCAAAACCAGGGAAGTCATCGAACAGGCCATGGGCGGCGTGCTCTTCATCGACGAAGCTTACGCCCTGGTCAACGATGATCAGGACAGCTTCGGCAAGGAAGCCATCGAAACCATCCTCAAGGCCATGGAAGACCACCGCGACGAGCTCGTAGTGATCGTCGCCGGCTATACCGAGCTGATGCATAAGTTCATCGAATCCAACCCGGGCTTCCGTTCCCGGTTCAGCAAGTTCTTCGAATTCCCGGATTACACGGGAGACCAGCTTTTGGAGATCTTCAAGACCTTCTGCAAGAAGAACGGCTATCATCTGAATGAAGAAGCCGAGGCATACCTGCTTTTGCAGTTCAATGAGATGTACGAGCACCGCGACTCTCACTTCGGCAACGGCCGGACCGCCCGCAACGTCTTCGAGAAGGCGATCAACCAGCAGGCGAACCGGCTGGCGGGGATGACTGGCGAAAAGCCGGGAGAAGATGGTGCGGCCGGCGGGGAAAGTGCGGCTGGCGATGAAGGTGCGGCCGACGGAGATAGCGCGGCCGGCGGGGAAAGTGCTGACAAGACGGATGCCGCTGGGGCGCCGAACGTATCTGCCGGCGCGATTACCGACCAGCAGCTGCAGGAACTGACCAAGGAAGACCTTGAGGCGGCGGTCGAGGCGGAGAACCGGAAGATCCAACTGCCGTCGTGATTGCCAGATTATAAATAACCAGCATTCACCATTTTGGCTCGATTTGAGGACCCTTTTGGTGAATTACAGGCAATCAGCGACTTATGAGGAACCCCTCGCAGGCAGGATTGCTCAGCAAGAACTTTACGATTCACCAAAAGGCAGGTTAAATTGACCCCTTTTGGTGAATTTCATATTGTCGACATTCATGTGGTAGAAAAATTCACCAAAAGGTAGCCCTCCAGAGACACTTTTGGTGAACGCCGGTTGTTTGCCAAAATTTTCCTTACCCTATCTATTGTCATATTTACTATTATATGGTATTATTGGCAATAGATAGGAGAAGTATCGATGAACCGACAAACCAAGAACAACCAATGGACTGCAGATGCGGTTATCCGGTCGCTGCACGTGGCAATTAAAGGGATCAGCGATTATCCCTCAGCCTGCGCCCGGTTAAGGAACAGGCTGCGCCCATTCCCGAAGGAGTCGCTGCACATTTCACATCAGCATGGCGGCGTTTATTTCTATTGCAATGACAAATACCTCCGTAAGAAATCCGCTTTGCTCTATTCCCTGGCGAGAAAGCGATACTGTGAAACGCTTCTGAACGTGCTTACGCTGTTTTCTCAGGCGCCGCCATTGAGATCACCTGAAAACCGAGACCAGTGGGATCGCTGTGACGCCGCGCTTGCGGATCTCGACGCCCTGATCCGGGACTTTGCTGATGGCAACCTTCAGCTGGAACGGATCCTGCTCACCCGGGAGCAGTATGCCTGGTATACCGGTCGGTATATTAAAAAGTTCCGCCCGAAAACCGAAAGCCAGAGGCCGGCCGATCGAGTTCTGACAATCCCTTACGGCGATCAGGTTATGTCCAAATCCGAACAGAACATCGGATACACCTTGTGGGACTATGCGGTGCCCTGCCATTACGAAGAACAACTGCTGATCAACGTGCAGGCGCTCGTCGACGAACTGCAGGAAGAACTGAAGAAGAGAAACCAACTGGGTCAGTTTCTCTTCTGTTATCAGGGTAATATATGTTACTGGAATGTTCCGGAAGAACTTGCCTGGATGAATGCGCCCGGTTCCATCTGGCGCACCTATGATTCCAGGACCGGATGCATCCGGATCCACCCGGACTTCACCATCATGTTGGCTGATGGGGGCCTGCTTTTGTGGGAGCATGAGGGACTGCTGACAAACTTCGTGTACAGAATGAACGCGGGGGAGCGTGCAAGTATTATGCGGCTGGCCGGAAACATCCCGCGGGAAAGGCTCATCGAGACCCTCGAAGCTCAGGCCAATGACCGGCAGGAGCTGGAACAAATCGTCGAGACCCGGGTGCTGCCCTGCCTTTGGTTCTGATGGCCGATCGCCATACCTGCCATCGACATGATCGCTCAGAATCGTCCGGCAAAATTCCCCTTCTCCATATGAAATCAGATCCAGCCCTGTAACCGCCTTCAGCCGTACCGGGAAATCATAAGTCCATGCATTGACCACATTCCCCGGGACCATTGGATACCAGACATCGTCCAGGTGAAGAATGCCGACTCCGTAGCCGGCAATGTTCTGACCCTTCGGCATGTCGATCCATTCCCGTTCCCGTTCTTCCTGGGACATATATCCATAAGATCTCGTTGGGTTCATGCTGCAGACCTCCTTCACCAGTACGCCTTAAAGATCGTAGCCCAGCTTGATCAGTTCTTCCTTCCACTTGTTCTGCTTGACCAGATCGTAAAGCTTCACATATTCCTTCGGAAGCGCATGAATGCCCCGCCGACTCAGAAGGAGTTCGTAAAAGCTGCCCAGGCTGCCGCAGGGAAAATGTATCCCTAAACTTTGAGGGTAGCGATGGGGTAAGGATGACAACAAAAGAGAAGGGGTTTTCACCCCTTCTCTTTTTAAACTCGGCTGGCCTGCCTTTGCAGATCCGCTGGCTGCAGCGGACTATCTGACCTTGATGGTCACGGTGACCGTCTTCGAGCCTGGCGCATAGGCTGCGGTACCGGCTGCGGTAACCGTTACCTTCATCTTGTAGGTGCCCTTCTTGGTCTTTTTCCTGACGGTGATCTTACCGGTCTTCTTGTTGATCTTCAGGGCTTTCTTTGCCTTCTTGCCTACGGGCTTGCCCTTGTAGGTGAGCTTGCCCTTCTGACCTGTGACGGTCAGCGGCTTGACGGTCTGGGCCTTCTTCTTAACCTTCTTGAGCTTAACCTTGATTGTCTTCTTCTTGACTTTCAGGATCTGCTTCTTCTTCAAAGCCTTGATCGCCTTGTTCAGCTTTTCGGTCGCGGCCTTGATCTCGTCTGCGGTTGCATTCGGATTGTCGAGAACCGTCTTCAGAGCCTTGACTGCAGATTCCACTGCCTTGTAGGATGCTGCGGAGTAGGCTCCCTTGTTTACCTTGGCTGCGTTCTGGATGGCTGTGCCAGCGGTAGTGGCCGCGTCTGCACGACCCTGCGCTTCCTTTGTCACCAGGTTATCGATTGCAGTCTGCAGGTTCTGGGTTGCCGTCTTAATCTGGTCAGCAGTTGCATTCGGATTGTCGAGAACCTCCTTCAGAGCCGCGCGTGCATCGGTCACCGCCTTGTAAGATGCTTCAGAGTAATCATTCGCATTTACCTTGGCTGCGTTCTGGATGGTTGTGTCGGCCTCAGCCGCAGCTGTGACGGCTTCCGATCCGCCGGTGGCCTCACGGAACCACTCTTTGTCAGCATATTCCTGCGAGCCCTCTTCATCCTTAAAGTATTTCTTGCACTTGCTGCAGTACCAGTATTCGTAGTTGCCGTTCTTGATGTTGGTCGGTTCCACTGCCGGGGTGTGCTGCATAACGTGTGTGTGCGACAGCTTGTCGATTGTTTCTGTCTTTGTAGCATTGCAGACGGTGCAGGTCCACGTCTTCAGTCCAGTCTCATCCTCGGTTGCTTCCTTGGTGATCTTGCCTTCATCCCAAGAATGATCCGCCGTCTCAACATGGTTCGAATCATGACCGCATACTCTCTGATGCTGCTGATCGTTCAGCTTCGTCCACTCGCCCCAGCTGTGCCCGGTGGCCATGATGACCCAGCTATCCTTCTGGATTTCGTTCTTACCTTCCGCATCGCTAAAGTACTTCTTACACTTGCTGCAGTACCAGTATGCGCTGTTGCCTGCTTCTGTGCAGGTCGCATTCTTGGACGCATGAGCCTCCATGTTACCATGGCCGGTTGCTGCGATGATCCAGCTATCTTTATCGATTTCGTTCTTACCTTCCGCATCGCTAAAGTACTTCTTACACTTGCTGCAGTACCAGTATGCGTCATTGCCGTCTTCCGTGCAGGTCGCTTCTTTAGCTGCATGAGCTTCCATATCATGTGTATGTCCGATTGGCGGAATTGCTTCCTCCTTCGTCGCATTACACTCAGTGCAAGTGAAGGTCTTTATACCAGTTTCCGTCTCCGTTGCCGGCTTTGTTACCGTCCCTTCATCCCAGGTATGACCCGCCGTCTCTTCATTACCGCAGACGCTGCAGGTGCGCTGGTGCTGGTCTGTATCTTCGACCGGTTTCCAGTCTCCCCATGTGTGTTCAAGCGGATCAATCATTTCAGGCTTATCGATTGTATGCTGGCAATTCTCATCCGCAAACAGCGCGCCGCAGGTCAGGCACTGCCAGTACTCTGCGTGGCCTGCCTTTGCACAGGTTGCATCCTCTTGATCAATATGACTTGCAAAGCGATGGTTACACTGAATGGTGACCTTAAATGGTTCGCTTTGGACCCCACCGAATACGATATACGCCTGGTTTTCACCGACCTTCCAGTATTCGCCGTCCTCCTGGCCGTCCTCATAGGTCCATGGAATCTGACTCATTCTTCCTTCGGAGTCGCGGAATCTCTCCCATCCGGCGTCATAAGTGTAGACTCTCTCTTCGCCATTCCAGGTAACGGTCAGTGTATCACCATCTCGTACAGCTGCAATGCCGCTGTCTTCGTAGTAAATCCGGAAAATCGTATGAGCGATGCCATCCTCGTCGATTACTTCATCATACTTCGCCGTATCAGCATCCCAAATGACATCATTCTCAGGTGTGAAAACGACCTTGGAAATCGGGTTCGGACAAATTTCGACTTTAATCTCTGCCGGATTACCGTCGGCGTCTTCACTTACTCCGTAATAAGAGAATGTGAAAGCGTGCACTCCGGTTAACCACGGATCTTCCTGATCTGCCCCGATCTGTACATAGGTCCTGTCAAGCAGATCTGTATTGTCCGCTGTGTTGATGAACTGCCATTCGTCCTCTTCCTCATTGAAGGTTGCCTGATAGGTACTGGTTGTGTCCTCTCCCCCCATCGTGCGGGTAACTGTAACGGTATCTCCCTCCGTGATGGCACTGTAGCCGCTGAAGTTCGATTCCTTAATATCCCTATCGATTCCTTCGTACAGTTTCGGCAGTTCCGGTCCCTTTTGCTTATAAGTTACTGAGGTGACCGGGACTGTGTCTTTGTAGGTGACCGGTATGTCGCAGGAGATGTACTGGTCGGTCTCATAACCTCCTATGTTAAGGTTCGCCTCCATGGCCCAGCTGCCAGGTTCACCTTCCCACGGCTGATTCTTCCATACATTAAAGTAACCAATCCGGTTCAGTTTGACGCCGCCCGAAGTTTCCCATACAGGCTCTCCATAGGAGCCTCTGCTGCAAGTGAATACAAAAGCAGGCTCGGCATTTTCTTCATTGCTGTCATACAAATACAGCTTGTCCCCTGCTCTCTCTGTTGAGATCTCGTAATAAAAGCCGTCTTCTTCCGCTTCTCCTATCCCTTCGTATACTTCATACGGGCTTGCAGGTACGTAAGTCATTCTGGTCAGGGACGGTCGTACCGGCAGAGAAAACTCGCTGGTTCTTCCCTGATAGGTTGCGGTGATCTGTGCACCGCTATCTGCCGTCCAGGTATCATCAGCTGCTGTGAATCTGATGTTGTCGAAATCGATCCGGTCTCCGTCTTCAGATACAAAGCCCTCGTACACATCAGATTCCGAATCCGGGACTTCCTTGTATTCGTACACCGTATCAGTTCCGTTCTTTGTAATTGTAAGTTTATGTCCATAGGTCCACGCAAGTTCGCTTACCGCTTGATCTATGCTTGAATCCTGCCCCTCCTCTTCGAAAATACAGTAGGTTGCATCTGCCGGAGTGAACTGTATACTCTCAACTTCGTTCTCTGCAATCGTCACCGGAATCGTAAATTCGATTCCTTCGTAGGACCAGGTCGATTGATTGTCTGTTCCAAGAATCCAGTGTCTTTCATCCTGGGTGTCCACGAATTCAAAGTCACTCGGATAAATGATCTTGCCATCACGGACGAATCCTTCTTCTTTTTCGTTATAAACATACTCTCCCTCCAGAGCGTCATTTCCCGTGAGGGTGAGTTTATCTGAAGAGGTGAATCCAAGATCACTTGTATACATAGAGTAGCGATAGTATCCATCCGGATCATCTTCACTTTCGCCAATCCACCGCGCATCGATACCTTCCGTCAGATTAATTGAGCTGCCGGTATACTCGATCGCCTGAATCGGATTATCAACGAGTGTCGCGTCTATTGCACATTCGCGTCCGTAGTAGGTCAGTTTGAACTGGTATGTTTGATTCTGATCGGTCCACTGGGCGTCACCGCTCTGATCCGAGTCGATTCTAATATCTTCTTCTTCGATTACAGGATGACCCGGAAGATAGAACCCATCTTCTCTGGAAAGCCAGGTGTAGGTTTCTGAAGAGCCGTCTGATTTCCTGATCGTCAGAGTGTCGCCATCCATGAAATTGAGATCATACTTGAAATACTCCCAATTGGTCCCTTCATCATCCTCCTCTTGTTCCAATTTGCCGTCTCTGCCCTTCACCAGATTAACCGCTGATTTCCCGTCTCTCTTGAATTCTATGGTTGTAACAGGGTTTGGAGCAATTGTTATATTTGCTGTTGTCGTCACTCCCATGTAAGTGATGATCACTTCGTTCTCGTCTCCAATTGACCATGGGGTTTCGTCTTGATTCGAAGAAAAGTCTAACAGTTCCGGATCGATCATCTTCGTCTCATCAGAATTGCAGGCGAACATTCTCCCTCCATCCTCGATATCCTGGCAGGTATACACCTCCTCGTTTCCGCTTGCATCGACTACGGTGAGAACATCACCCCTCCCGTAGGATGGATTATTGTAAAGGAAGTACTCTGTGTCGTCTTCCCATCTAGTCTCCTTCATACCGCCAATACCCTCAATCAAGGTGTTCGTCTCAGAGAAGGAATAGGAGATTTCTTTTATGTTACTTTCGGTCAGGCTGACGGTGAATGTTCCGACAGTCTCATTAGTGTTATAAAAGCTGCAGCTCAGTATCCAGGTCTCGCCTGCCTTTGCATCGAAGACGATAAGGAAGTTGTTCTCAGAGCCACTATCATCATCTTTGATTTCCTCACCAGACGGGTCGTATACTGTTGTTACCGTGTCCCCTTCCCCTTCAGATGAGAAGATGTACTTCCCGTCATGCTCTGGGGTGAACTTAAAGTAGGCTTCGTCTCCCGGATTCTCAATCTCGACTGTCTTCTTCGCATCGAGTTTGATTTCCTCCGATCCGGCAATCCGCAGCTGCGTCTCGGCGTTTGCGAGGATCTCATAATTGGTTACACTCTCCCTCTGATCCTCATCAAGCTCATCATAGGCGTCTCTTGCTGCTTTGATTGCTGCAGCGGCGTCATCGTCGATATCCTCGGGCGTGCTGATAGCAGACAGTTCGTCAATCAAATTGATGACGTTTTGTACCACCGCATAGTTTGCCTCGAAATCCTGCAGTTCACTTCTCAGTGCCTGAAGAATGGCATACTGTTCTATGAGTTGTCCCTTCTGTTCTTCATTAAGTGCTTCGAATGCAGCCTCAGCAGTCTCAATCAGTTTCTTTACTTCCTCATAGTTCTCGTCATTGATTGTATCCACTGCTGCGACATCCTCAAGCAGCTGACTTGCATTATCAAAAGCTTTCTGATCTTTCGCTTCCTGTGCAGCCTCTGGATCGTAGTCAGTTTCAGAGAGTTCCAGCTCCTCGGCAGCATAGAGGGCGAGGGTGTCGTCGCCATAAACAAATGTGATTGTGTTCTGATCACTCTCCGGATTATTGTCACACTTAAAGACATATGTGTCAGAGCTGTCATGCTGCGAATATCCTCTCAGGAAAAGCCAGTCGGGCAGGTTTTCATTTGCCCCGTCTCCGATCGTACCATCATCACAGTTGGTCACGTCGACCAGATAATTCTTCTCATCGTCCATCTGCACGACGTTCCACATGTGGGGGCCTGCGCCTTCAGTGCCTTCATCCCCGTACATCTGTCCTGTCATGAGATGACTTTCGATAGCCTCATCCGTAAACCCTGTCCGATCGCAGAGATACTGAAACGCCTTGGAATATCCCTCGCAAACGACTTTTGTCGTATCGTCCTCATCAAACACCCAGATCAGCTGCCAAGGGTCATTTGTTGGATAGTTTTCCGAATCTGCAGCCGCCTCTTCGTTGTAGCCGGTCAGGTCGCAGATAGCCTCTTTGTAATTGGTAAGCTTGTTCAGATCACTTTCTTCTGCGTTCTCCGCAAGCACTTCGTTAATCTTGCTTGCCGCGCTTACCACTCGCTGCGGCAGTTCCGCATTGATTTCATAGGTATCATCTGCATCGGATGCGCTGTATTCTCTGGAAACCTTGAAGCTGAAGGTCATACACTGTTCTGCTCCATCCGCCCAGCCTATTTCCGTATTAGAATATGAATAATAGCCAGTGGAGAAAGTTACTGCACCCTGCCTACTCTTATCATACCAATACAGGTCATATGGTAAATCAGTAAGAAGCGCCTTGTTTATGCTCGCATAATCAACTGAATAAAGAGCAAAAAAAGCATCTCTTGCATCTGGATTGATTGCACCATCGATCTTAATCGGAACACCAAGGTCTTCCTCCGTTTTGGGTTCCAGCGCGCCTTCTTCTGTGAATACCTCGGACATCGGCACTTCGATTACCGTGCTGGTCCTTTCCCCCGCCGCTATTTCTTCAATCGCGGCTTTCAGGATATCATAGACCCTCTGGTCCGTTTCACCGAGCACCGTTTTCCTTGGTGCTTTCTTCAGTTTCTGCTTTCCGGAAGCGGGTACCTCCGCAGCTTCCCCTTTGACCAGTTGGTCCAGGTAAGTCTGCAGCAGTTCATCCGGTTCCGCCAGGTCTACATCCGGCTGGACCGTCTCCGCTTCTGTCTCGAGCGTTACCGTCCCCTGTGCCTCTTCGCCGTCTTCCGGCGCAGCAAAAACGACGTTCGGTATGAACGTCACCGCCAGCGCCATGGACAAAAGCAGGCACATCATTAGTCGCTTCGTCTTCATGTCTCTTCCTTCCTCTTGTTAGCTTCATTCCCACTCTCGAGCGGACAGGCCGCTCGCAGTTTTATTGTACCATAGACGGCGCAGGTTTGGGTACGCCACTTGAGGTTTTCTTGAGAGCTGGCTTGATACAGAGGACTGTCCCGGCAGACTCGTCTCAGAAGGCTATGCCTAAGGCGCCGAAAATAATGCGGAATACAATTTCGACTTTGTTTTTCTGTAAATTGTAATATTCTATGATGATATGGTATTTATTGGTACGTATGAGGCTCTGGATTACAAACGTTATTAAAATCAAACGGAGATTTGTAATGAAACCAAGTATATCGCTACAATTTTCGTTTATTCCTGAGAGCATTTGTAATTTGGTGGCGGTTTGGGCGGCTATATCCATCGAATACGGCAGTTTTTACGGTGGTCATTACAATTTCGTGAAATTTTAAGAAGAAATTGTAACCGAGTACGGGCCCTCACCGCTCACCGCATCTCCCGGGCGAACCATTTGGCACAGTCACTCGACCAGCCAGCCTTGAAGCCCCTCCCCGCGAAAAAAAGAACACCCGCAAGGGGTGTTCTCCGTAAATCTCTCTTTGCCGCACCGGCCGCCGTAGCAACCCAGCCGCCGCACAGCCGCCGCATGCCCGCATAGATCAGTGGTGCCGCGTGCTGCCCGAGGCCACGTTGGACCGGGTCAGGGCCTTGGCCAGGATGATCTTGGCCTTGATGATGTCGTTCGGATCGCCGGTGTCCTCGTTCTCGGTCAGCCAGTCTTCCGCCTTGGCCTTCTCGCTGAGGACGCGGTCCATGTCGATGTCTTCCGCCCATTCGACGGCGTCGGTGTAGATCATGATGCTCTCTTTGATCTCGATGAAGCCGCCGGCGAGCGCGGCAACCCGCCACTCGTTCTTGTCGGCGCCCTTCTCCTGGATCCAGAGTTCTCCGATGTCCAGGAGCTTGCAGCCCCAGCAGTGGCCGGCCATGAAGCCCTCATCACCTTCCAGCGTCGTTACGATCACCAGGTCGACTTCGCCCCGGTAGAACAGCTTGGACGGTGTTACAATTTCAAGTTTGACACTGTTCATAGGATTTCTCCTTACTAAAGCCTTACTTCAAGCCCCGTTAAAAGCCTTACTCAGCCTTCTGGCTTGCTTCGTACTTGGCCACGACCTCGTCGATGCCGCCGGCCATCAGGAACATCTGCTCCGGAATCTGGTCGTGCTGTCCTTCCAGGATCTCCTTGAAGCCACGGATCGTCTCCTTCAGAGGCAGGTACTTTCCTTCCATGCCCGTGAACTGGGATGCTACGCTGAACGGCTGCGACAGGAGACGCTGGATCTTACGCGCACGGTTAACGATCAGCTTGTCGTCGTCCCCCAGCTCGTCCATACCCAGGATCGCGATGATGTCCTGCAGTTCCTTGTATCTCTGCAGTACTTCCTGCACGCCTCTGGCCGTGTTGTAGTGCTCCTCGCCCAGGATCAGCAAGTCGGATCGTAGCCATGTCGTTCTGTGAGCCAAGGAGTTGTGTGATGAAATTGTCTTCCTAAGACCGCTTGGCCTCCGACTTCGCGATGATGTCCTGTAGCTCCTTGTATCTCTGCAGTACTTCCTGCACGCCTCTGGCCGTGTTGTAGTGCTCCTCGCCCAGGATCAGCGGATCCATGATTCTCGAGGTGGATTCCAGCGGGTCGACCGCCGGATA
>JAZNNY010000077.1:0-3314 GCA_045580505.1 Lentihominibacter sp. | reverse complement strand
CAAAAGCAGCAGCACGGTCTGTTCCTGCTCGGTGAGCGCATCCAGCATTTCCATGAATTCCTCATCGGGCACCGCTGAAAAATCCTGTAATGTCATCGTCGTCATCGCGTGCTCCTTTCCCCGGAAGCTGTCCTGTCTCCGCGGCATGCCCGGTAGAGTTTCTCGTATCCTTTGATGATCGTGCCAACGGCGATCGCGGCGATGATGCTTCCCTCTCTGACGCCCTTCAGGCCGCCGAGGAAAAGCAGGCATAACGCGGCGGAGATGGCGATGTACAGGACATCGAAGAGGATCTTGATGTTCTCGTACCGCCTCCCGCTCACCTGGGCGATCGCCCGGTTCATCGCTTCTCCGGGGAGCATGGCCACGTTGCCCTTCAGCTGGATCCATATCCCGAGTCCCAGGACGAAGCAGCTGAGCGCCATGTACAGGAACTGGAGCGGATAGGTATCCGCGCTGAGCCCCCGGATCAGGTAACAGGAAAAGTCCGTCAGATAGCCGTAGGCGAAGGCGAGTACCGTCTGCAGGAAGATCTCCACATAATTGCACTTCCCCTTCAGCAGCACGACCTGCGTCGCGATCTGGGTCACGCTGAGCGCGTTCAGCCATCCGCCGAAGCTCAGCACCCCGCTCATCAGTGAAACCGTATAGGGGAGCGATGCCACGGGCGATGTGCCGAGCCCCGCCTTCGTGGACAGGGCGACGCCCATGGACGCTACAAACAGCCCGATGATGAACAGGGTATATCTCCTGATGATATCTAAATACCAATGTGTCATTCTTTTATGATTTCATACGCAAGTCTCGGGTAATCGTCCTCCTCCACGTAGATCGTCCCGCAGTGCTGAAAGCCTAACCGGCTGACCAGCCTTTGCATGGGGATGTTGTCTCCGTGTGTGTCGATGCGCATGTGGGGGCACTGGTCCAGGAGCCACCGCAGGCAGAATTCTCCGATTCCTTTTTCGGACCCATCCGCTGCGATGCGGTGCACGACGCCGTAGGCGCTGTCGTCAAGCCAGGCGCCGTCGGTGATGTTCCGGTAGGTCGGTTCGATGTCCTCGCCCTGAATGAAATAAAAGGTGCCGACGACTCTGCCGGCATCGTTTTCACAGACGTAACTGTTCCCGGACCTGATGTCCTCGCGGAGCACGTCCTCCGGGGGCCAGCCCGTCGGCCCCCATTGATTCGGATTCCCGTGCTCCGCCATAAAGGCTCTGGCGTAGTCGTAGATCTCCACCATGCGATCGATATCTTCGAAGGTTGATTTCCCGATGCGCATATTCCCCATTCCCTCCTTGCAGCTGGACGGGCCGCCCTACAACTTCACGGGCCGAGGGACCGGTTCCCCGTCTTTGATGATCATATCCATATTGTCCACTTTGATGTCGTAGATGCTTGTCAGCGGATCCCCGTCGATCACGAGCATGTCGGCGCACTTGCCCTGCACGATGCTCCCGGTTTCATCATAGCATCCGAGCGCCTTGGCTCCGTTTGATGTCGCCGCGATGATGGCGTCCATTTCGCTGATACCGCAGCTGTCAACGAACCGGTAGATTTCTTCAATCGTCGTGATCCCGTAGGGCGTTGAGTCGTTGTTGAAACTGTCGGAGCCGGTGGTCAGGATGACGCCGAATTCGTATGCCTTATGCACGTTATCATAAAGGCGCGCGAGCTCCTTGTCAATCAGGGTCTCCCCCTCGTAGCGATCGTGGACTCCCGGTATATACTGCGGCGGATAGGTCGCGAGCCATGCCGGCAGGAACCCGATGGTCGGGCAGAAGTAGATGCCCCTCTCGGCCATGACCTTCAGCGCCTCATCGTCCACTTCGAAGCCATGGATGATGAAATCCGTTCCCGCATTGATCGACGGCCATACATCCCCGTAGGTATGGAACCAGGTGGGGACATGCCGCATCGCGCACTCCTCCACGACGGCTCTGAGTTCTTCATCCGTATAGTGATGGTCGCGGGAGGTGTCCCAGCGGTAGATTCCGCCGCCGGTCGCCCAGACCTTGATCGCATCCGGGACCTCTCTGAGTCTGCGTCGCACTGCCTTTCGCAGTTCCCACGGCCCGTCGACCGCTTCCGCCCAGGGGTGGCCTTCCGCCACTTCCTGAATGGAGCAGTTGTGCGAATCCCCGTGGGAGGCGGTGGCGCAGAATCCCCTGCCCGTCGCGATGATCCTCGGGCCCTGCATCTGCCCGGCGTTGATCATATTTCTGATCGGAATGCCGAAGCGGGAGATCTCCCCCACCGTCGTCAGGCCGTTCTCAAGACAGTCGTGCGCCTGCTGAACCGCCATGACCTGCTTTTGCAGGAGAGGCTCTCTGACCCAGTCCGAGTCATTGTCGTTCAGATTGCCGCTGAGATGAAGATGCGCGTCGATGAGGCCGGGCATGATCGTCTTGCCGCTCACGTCTATGATCTGATATCCTTCCAGGTCCGGAGCCTCCGCAGAATCCCGCTCTCCGGCAAAGACGATCTTCCCCTGGTCGATGACGACGAGGCTGTCTGCCACCGCAGGCTCGTTTTCTCCGGTGATGAGCTGCGCTCCGGTGAATGCTGCTTTCAGATAATTTCTTTTTCTCATGCTGATGTCTCCTTCCTATGTTAGCCTAAATTCGTCTCCGGCAGGGTGCAACCCCCGTCGATGACGACGGTCTGTCCCGTGATGAAGCTGGCTTCATCGCTCGCCAGGTAGCTGACCAGAAATCCGATGTCCTCCGGGCGGCCGAGTCTTCCGATGGGCAGGCTCGAGGCCAGGTCCCTCAGGAAGGAACCCGGATCGTTTGGTCTCTCTTCCGCCGCTTCTCCCGCGACCATCGGGGTGTTGCAGTAACCCGGACAGACGATGTTCGAGGTGATCCCGTCTTCGATGAACTCCATGGCCAGGCATCTGCCGAAGCCGATGAGGGCGGACTTGGTGATGGAATAGGACATGTCCCCTCCGTCATCCACGAAGCCGCCGGTGACCGAAGCGATGGTGATGATCCTCCCGTATTGGTTCTTCACCATGTGCGGGATGACGCTCTGGGACACGTTCCACGGCCCTTTGACGTTGATGTCAATATGAAAGTCCAGATTGCTCATATCCGTCTCAAGGAAAGGCAGGTTCTTCATGACGCCCGCATTGTTGACGAGAATGTCGATCCGGCCGAATTTCTCGATCACTTTCGCGACGGAATCGTCGATGTTCGCCCTGTCCGTGATGTCGGTCCTGAAGCCGCAGACATCGTATCCTTTGCCCGTAAGGTCTGCCACCGTCTGATCCAGCAGGTCGCTTTTATCAAAAATCGCGACTCGGGCGCCCTGGG
>JAZNNY010000076.1:0-6860 GCA_045580505.1 Lentihominibacter sp. | reverse complement strand
GTTGCGCCGAACACAAAGTTCACATCTTCTTTGCTCAGGTTCTTCCGGTTGGCCAGCATCGTGCCTATCGCTACAAGGATGAAAGGCGTAAGGCCGGGATTGTAGATCAGCGCGAAGTCATAATTGAGTCCCTCCACGCCGTGGATATTCTTGTCGTGGATCGCTGCGGAGTTGAGCAGCGCGCGCAGCCCGAACTGGGGAACGCGGGTCAGCAGCAGGATGATCGCGATGATCAGGTAAGGCGTCCAGGCCTTGAGAAGCTTCCTGCGGCTTACTGTACCGAAGATCTCCTTGGGCATGATCACCTCGTCGTGCTCGATATCGTAGAAGTACCACACATGCCTGGGCACAAAGACCTTGGCGCGCGCGGCCAGGACTGTCACCACAAGTCCGATGCAGGCGCTGATAATGGATGCGAACTCAGGTCCAAGGTAAGTTCCCAGGAAATAATAAGGGATCACAAAGGAGCAGGATGCCATCAGGCAGAAGGGGATCATCTCGACGATACTCTTCATCCGTCTGCCCGTGGAATAGAACATGACCAGTGTTACTACCAGCAGGATCGGTACGATGAAGCCTGCAAGTCCCAGATAGAGGACCGTCTTGTGAGTTACCGCTGCAGTGAACTGGTCCAACGGGATCCCGAGCTGATCGGTCACAGCGCTTGAAAGGTTCGTCATATTGGTCAGCATAGGTGTGCCTACTGCCGCGAAGGGAACCGGCGTGCTGTTGGAGATCAGCGCTACCGCGCAGGCTGCCACGGGAGGGAATCCCAGGCCTACCAGAAGAGGCGCCGCAAGCGCCGCAGGTGTGCCGTAACCGGCCGCGCCCTCAATGAAAGCTCCGAACATGTAAGCGATGATGATCGCCTGAATGCGGGGATCCGGTGTGATCTTCTGAAATCCCTCGTTGATGACCTGCATGATGCCGGTCTGCTTGAGCGTGTTGAGCAGCAGGATCGCGCCGCTTATGATCAGCAAAAGATCCAGCGACTTGAGCGCGCCGTAGACAAAATATGCCAGAATTGTCGGCACTTCCATCTTCCAGACCGCGGCCGCCAGTACGATCGTCACGATCAGCGATATGATCAGGGACTTGCCTGAGGAGAACTTGAAGCCCACCATCAGAACGAGCGCTGTCAAAAAGGGAATTGTTGCAAGTAATGCGTATACCATAACTCTGATACTCTCCGTTCTGCCGCCTTCACAGGCGGCAAATTCTTATTACCATTTAATGATTATTCCACATATGGGGTATTATGGAACAATCTCCTTTTTAACTCAATTGCCAGATTTCATGCCGTTGAGGAAAATTCCACACTTCGCCGCGAAATGGGGAGAAAAAAAGCCCCCCGCGCAATTTTTTGCACGGGGAGCACCCTGATTATCCATATTCTGATCAGCCAGTCCGCGGTTTACACCGTTTATCTCCGGATCACTTCATCTCTCCTGCCTTTCTCTTTCTGTAGTTGCTGAAGAACTTCGAGAGCAGTGCAAGGCAGAGCAGCGTCACGACAGCATCCACCGCGTACATGATGATCTTCCACTTCGCTATGCCTGTGATGAGGTTGGCGGGATCATACTGGCGGCTGTTGGCGACGACGTAGAGAATATTCTTCGCGGACTCGCGCATAGCCTGCTGCGCGCCGGCGGTTGTGCGGAACTGCACGTCGTTGGTCGCCGTGGGATAGTTGACCAGCATCAGGTCGGAGCCGTTTCTGATGCCCTGGTCAGCGCTCATGTAGCCGTACACGCCAAAATAGTCCGTCTCGACAAATCCTCTGAAGCCCCACTCGCCGCGGAGAACATTCCTGCAGAGGGAGGAACTGCCGCCGGCCCAGCGGTTGCCGATGTAGTTGAAAGCGGACATGACTGCAAGGCAGTCGGAATCCTTGACGCACTTCTCAAAGGGCTTTAAGTAGATCTCGCGGATCGCCTGCTCATTGGACCATGTGCAGAGCATATCGCAGCGGTTGCCCTCCTGATCGTTGAGCGCGAAGTGCTTCATGTAGGCGTAGACACCGTAATCCTGGGATCCTCTGACCGCGTTCGCCGCGATGTGCCCGGAAAGGACAGGATCCTCGGAATAATACTCGAAATTACGGCCTGCAAAAGCGGTTCTGTGGTTGTTCATGGCCGGCGCGTACCAGCCTGAGACATCCATCTCATCTGCCATCTTGCCGATGCTCTCGCCGAATCTGTAAGCCAGATCCTTGTTCCAGGTCGCCGCGATGGTCACGCCGACAGGGAAACCGATGGATCCTACACCGGTAAAATTGTTGTTGATGGAGGCAGGGCCGTCGCAGTCGTTGGTGCGGACTTTGCCGATGCTCTCGACGGAATTGGTCTGATAGCCTCCCAGGGAGATCAGAGCGTTCATGTCGTCCAGAGTCATCTCATCCATCAGCTGGTCCCACTTGGGATCGTTCTTATCGAGGCCGCGCATATCGACGAGCTTAAGGCCGTTATCAGCGCCGGTCGTAACTGCCGCCGCGTTCGGGTCTTCATCTGCCGCAGTTGCTTCCGCCGTCAGATAGTTGCTGATATTGTAGAATGTCGCCTTGGCATCCTCAGCCATTTCAAAGCTTGCGGGCGCTGCAGTGGCAGCCGCATAGTTCGCGAATTTGTCCGCCCGGGACAGATACTCGACATTTCCAGCCGCATAATCAAACTGGTTGGAAGCTGTGACCTGATCGCTTGCGCGCTTGTTCTCGCCGTTGTAAGTGAGAGTCTCTGCAACATTGAATATCTTGGATTCGATCTTGTTGTGAGAATCTTTGTTGATGGAGATCTCATAATCTCCCGCTTCGAGGACATAGCCTTTGGCGTTCTTGTAATCGTAGGACATCAGCTCTTCCTTGCTGATCACGATATTGACTGTCTCGGAAGCGCCGGGCTCAAGGAGTCCGGTCTTCTCGAACTGGACGAGGTTCGCGCTTGCCTTTTCAATGCCTCCGTTTGTATAAGGAGGGTTGGAGTAGACCTCTACGACGTCCTTGCCTGCGGCAGTGCCGGTGTTGGTGACATCGACCGTGAAGGAAATAGTGTCGCCGTTGTCCGTGATCTCGCTCATCTTCTGCGTGAAGGTCGTGTAGGAAAGTCCGTAGCCGAAAGGGTACTGGACGACCTGGTCATAGTTGATGAGGCCTTCCGCAGCAGCGGTCTCGTAGAAACGATAGCCTACATAGATACCTTCCACGTAGTTTACGAAAGAAGGGATCGATGTGGACTCCGTCCCTGTAAAGCCCATGGAAGTGTACTTGAACTCATCCATGTTGGTGTAGTTGAAATCGCCGAAATTGTTCCACCAGGGAGCCGCCTTGAGGTCATAGACCAGCGTGTCGACCGTCTTCGCTGAAGGGTTGACCTTGCCGGATACTACTTCGCCCAGAGCAGTCATGCCGACGTGTCCGCCGGGAGCTGCCCAGATGAGGCCCTTGATCTGGGGGTATTCTTTGACAAAGCCGAATTCGAAAGCGTTGGAGCCGTTGTAAACGACAATAACGTTCTCAAAATTCTGACAGACCAGAGCCACCATTTCTTTCTCGCGGTTGTCCAGCTGCAGATAGTGGTCGCCGGCGTTCCAGTCATTGCCTTCGTTGAGGGTGTCGTCATAGGTCGCCGCCCTGTAAGTCGTGCCGTCCTGGTATGTTCCGTCTATGATCGCCTGAACGTCGTTCGGAAGGTCTGCACCCTCTCCGCCGGGACGGGAGATCACGATCATAGCTGTGCCTGAGAACGCCTTCGCATTCGCCATCATGCTGTCCGTATATTTGCTGACATTAGGCTCGGGCAGAGTCCAGTCCTGCACCCACATGCCGCAGACAGGACGATCGGCCTTGTAAGCGGTATAGAAATCACTCAGTTCGGTGTTGGTCTCAATTCCCGCGTCGTTTAGGCTCTGCAGAAGACTTACAGATTCATAAGCCGTGTTCAGGGCGCCGGATCCGCCGCCTCCCAGCATGGGATTGGTGGAAGCCCATCCGAATACATTGAGCTTTGTCCCCGCAGCCAGAGGAAGAATGCCGTCGTTCTGCAGGAGCATCGTGCCCTCTTCCGCGATCTCGACTGCCAGCGCCGATGCCTCTTTGGAGGTCTCTTCCGTGATCGTACCGCTTCCGCTGATCAGATCGAGCATCGTGCTCATCGGACCGATACAGATCAGGTTCACACAGATGCAGATACCTGCGACCGCCGCGATAAAAGCGGAGCCTCTGATGAGGCGCTTCCCCGGCTTCGCCATCCTGCTTACCAGAAGCTGGATCAGGATCGCGACTATAATGATGGCACCGATAGCGATCAGGTAAGTCCTGATCGAATTGATGACGTTCATGACATCGCTCATGTTAATAGACAGCATACTTATCCTCCCTTGATCAAAACATAGCTGTAATACAGTCTCTTAGTCCACAGTGATCGTGTAGACCGCTTCGAAGCTATCTCCGGGCTGCGCGCACTGCTCCTCGAATTTCTCGGGCAGCTCTCCTGCAAATCCCTTGTTGTCCACGCGCCCGATCCAGGGCTCGAGGCAGATGTAAGGCGCGTCGGTCTTAGGCTTGGACCATACGCCCACAGAAGGGAATCCCTTGCACTCGATGGTGACATAAGGGGTCTTGTCCGGATAGCAGATCGCGACCTTCTCCACCTGGCCGTGGTCGAAGATATACGCGTCGTTGTCGAACAGGTCCATAGTCACTTTCATAAAGCCGCCGTCCAGCACAAGCTTGTGAGGATTTTCGGCATCCGCCGCTTCCGCGACGGGATCAAGAAATACGTACTCCAGCTCTTCTTTTCCATCGAAGCTGACGTAATAGTCGTCCTTCTTCGTGCCCTCAAGGACCGGAACATTAAAAGCGGGATGCGCGCCGATGGAGAAATACAGCGGCTCATCCTTAGCCGGGTTGGTCACCTTCCACTCCACGAAGACCTTGTTGTCCTCGATGCGGTGGGTGATCTCAAGTTCGAATTCGAAGGGATATTTTGCCAGAGTCGCCTCATCGGAGCGCAGCACATGCGTGATGGAATTCTCTGTTTTGCCGACCAGTGTGAAGTCCATATCGCGTGCGAAACCATGCTGACCCATGGGATAGCTGACTCCCTTGTAGCGGTACTGTCCGCCGCAGACCTTGCCAACGAACGGGAACAGGACCGGCGCGTGGCGGTTCCAGTACTTGGGATCCGCCTGCCAGACCACCTCGTGGCCTCTCTTCTTGTCATAGATCCCGCAGAGCTCTGCGCCGTGATCTGCGACTGCGACTTTGATCCGGTCATTTTCTATATAATGCATCATAATACTCTCCCTTCAAAAAAGTGGCTTATATAAAAAGTACCTGTGCCGGCATCTTTAAAGCCGGTCACAGGTCTATTGTAGCAAATATGAAGCCGATACGCCATAAGAGCGGCGCCTTACTCCCGGACGGCTTTCCAGGCTCCGACCAGCCGCTCCAGTGACCAGGCCGCGTTGGCCGGACTCGTAGACGGCAGGCACACTGCCTTTCTTCCGATCGACGGCTCAATGTATTTCTTATACATCTTCTCCGCGGTCCTGCCGTTCACATAGATCTGCCGGATCGGCGCGTTGTCCAGTATCACCGTCAGGTCATTGGCCACGACGTCTTTGATGCTCGCGTCTGATGATCCCCGGATCGTGCAGGAATGGATCACATCCCAGGCCGCCACCCGATGGCGGATCAGGAAGCTGCGCCGCTCGGGCACATCCCGGGGCACCTCGTCGCCGAACACCTCCGCCATCACCTTCCAGAAGCGGTTCTGCGGATGCCCGTAGAAAAAGGCCGACTCTCTCGACTTCACCGACGGGAAACTTCCCAGTATCAATATTTCCGAATCCGCCCTGTAGAGCGGAGGGATTGGATGGACGATCTTTTCTTCTTTCACCTGGTCACTCCTCTGTTATTCTCTTCTTCGCAGCAGCACCTCATCTGTCATTATAAGCTTTTTAAAAAAAATGACGCAAGCTATTGACATTCCCTGCAGAGTGTATTACTGTCTTATTGTATTAATCACTTAGTACAATAAAACAGCATAAAACATCAATCAATGATAGCGGAGGGAATCATGGCATGGAACTTCAATGATAACGCCCCCATCTATCTGCAGATCGTGAACACACTAAAGAGGAATATCTCGAGCGGCGCCTATCCGCCCGGCTCCCGTCTTCCTTCCGTCCGCGATCTCGCACTGGAGGCCGGTGTCAACCCCAACACAATGCAGAGGGCGCTTTCCGAACTGGAGCGGAGCGGGCTGGTAAACTCACAGAGGACCGCCGGACGCTTTATTACGGAAGACGCCGGCGCTCTCCTGGACCTGCGGAAATCGATGAGTGAAGAGATCGTATCCGACTTCATCGCAAGACTTCGGGGCATTGGCATGAGCGACGAACAGATCCTGGATACGGTCCGGGACAAGATTGGCAATGAACACAAGGAGGAACCCTGATATGAGTATTCTTGAATGCAGAGGCCTGTCCAAGAACTACGGCAGCATACAGGCTCTGAAAAATATCGACCTGTCCCTGGAGAGCGGCAGGATCGTCGGTCTTGTCGGTCCCAACGGAAGCGGCAAGACAACTCTGATCAAGCTCGCGCAGCACCTTTTGACACCTACAGCGGGCATGATCACCATCGACGGCATGCTTCCCGGTCCTCAGACCAAGGCATTCGTCTCCTACCTTCCGGACCGCGATTTTTTGCCCCAGTGGATGAACCTGGATCAGCTGACTGCTTTTTACCACGAATTCTTTGCGGACTTTAATCCGGCCAAATCGGGAGACATGCTCGAAGCCCTCGGAGTGACCGGCAAAATGCCCCTGGGCAAGATGTCCAAGGGCACCCGGGAGAAAGT
>JAZNNY010000075.1:0-14610 GCA_045580505.1 Lentihominibacter sp. | reverse complement strand
CACTGCTCATCGCTGCGAACCTGTGGGCAGATCATCCTCATCAGCTCCGCGCGTTCTTCCTCGGAAGCCTGCAGGGCAGGCTCAAGAAGGAAACTGTAATTTGGCAGACCGGCGGGAAGCGGCAGACCGCGCAGTTCATTGAAGTTCTGCCACTCCTGCAAAAGCAGGCAAAGCTGCCGTTTGTCCAGCTCGATCTTCTCGGCGCCGAGTCCGCAGACCAGGGCCTCTTCGATCCTTTTTGATTCGAGCTCATCGCCGCCGCGGACCTGCTGATAGGTCTCGAGGCCGGCTTCTTCACAGTCGATATAGAAGAACTGGTGCAGGTCTTCCCAGCTGTCGGGATCGTTCCTGTCGGCGCCGGGCGCGGTGATGTTCCAGTGAGCGTGTACCGCAAGCACGCCCATGAGCCGGGTGTCGGTCACATAGGCGTCCAGAAGGACGCAGTGCATTTTTGAAACGGGGAGACTCCTGCCTCCGTCGAGGACCTTCAGGTTCGGTGATTGCATCTTGTAGGGCTCCTTTCAGCTCTGACCTGCCTTTGCAAAAAAGTATACATGATTCAGCCAAAAAGACAATAGCAGAGCCGAAAGTTCTATTGACCTGTATTTTTCAATATTATATAATTCCAATGTATGCAATCAACGCAATCAGGAGACATTAACATGAAGCGATTATTTACATCAGAGTCCGTTACAGAAGGACATCCGGATAAAATCTGCGACCAGATTTCGGACGCGATCGTCGACGCTATTCTGGCGAAAGACCCGAACGGGCGCGTGGCTGCCGAGACAACGGTCAATACGGGATACGCGATGGTAATGGGAGAGATCAGCACGGAATGCTATGTCGACATTCCCAAGATCGTCCGTCAGGTCATCTGCGACATCGGTTATACCAGAGCCAAGTACGGCTTCGACGGGACGACCTGCGCGGTCATGACCTCCATCGATGAGCAGTCGCCGGATATTGCGCAGGGCGTAGACCATGCGCTGGAATACAAGGACGGCACCATGCAGCATGAGAGAGATGCTCTGGAAGAGACCGGAGCAGGGGACCAGGGAATCATGTTCGGTTATGCCTGCAATGAGACCCCGGAGATGATGCCGATGCCGATCGCCCTGGCGCACCGCCTGGCGCGCCGGCTGACCGAGGTGAGAAAGAACGGGACGCTCCCGTATCTGCGCCCGGACGGCAAGACCCAGGTGACCGTAGAATACGACGGAGATACTGTGAAGCGGATCGATACCGTACTGATCTCCACACAGCACGACCCGGACGCGACTCTGGAGCAGATCCGCGCCGACCTGATCCAGCACGTCATCCGGCCGGTGATCCAGCCGTCCCTGATGGATGCTGAGACGAAGATCCTGGTCAACCCGACCGGAAGATTCGTGATCGGCGGACCGCAGGGAGATTCGGGACTGACCGGAAGGAAGATCATCGTCGACACCTACGGCGGCTATGCCCGTCACGGCGGCGGGGCGTTCAGCGGCAAGGATCCGACGAAGGTCGACCGGTCCGCGGCCTATGCGGCGAGATACGCGGCGAAGAACCTGGTAGCGGCGGGACTCGCAGACCGCTGTGAACTGCAGCTGGCCTATGCGATCGGCGTTGCCCGGCCGGTATCCATTCTGGTGGATTCCTTTGGAACGGGCAGACTGCCGGATGAGCAGCTGGCTGAGATCGTGCAGAAGCATTTCGACATGCGGCCGGCGGCCATCATTCGCGATCTCGGACTGAGGCGTCCGATCTACCGTCAGGTAGCGGCTTACGGCCACTTCGGAAGAACGGACATCGACCTTCCGTGGGAGCGGCTGGACAAAATTGCGGAACTGAAGCAGGAATTATATAAATAACTAGTCAGAGGAAGTAAGAAAACACATGGGCATTAAAGTAGCCAAATTCGGTGGATCCTCCGTAGCGGATGCGATTCAGATCAATAAAATCAAGGACATCATCACGGGCGACAGCGACATCAGGTACGTGGTCGTTTCGGCGCCGGGCAAGCGGTTCAGCGAGGATACCAAGATTACGGACCTCCTCTATCTCTGCCGCACCCATATCGAACACAAGCTGGCGTACGAGCAGATCTTCCAGGTCATCTGCGACCGGTTCCTCTCCATGGAGAGCAGCCTGGGCGTGGATGTCGGCATGAACGAAGAACTGGCTAAGATTCGGGAGAACATCAATGCGGAGACGAGCGCAGACTACATCGCAAGCCGCGGCGAGTACCTGAACGCCAAGTTGATCGCAGCCTATCTGGGATTCGAATTCGTGGATGCTGCCAGAGTCATCAAGTTCACCGAGAAGGGCAAGTTCATGGAGGAGCGGACCAACGAGGAACTCGAAGCGGTCCTGAAACAGCATGACAGAGCCGTGATTCCGGGCTTTTACGGAGCCAGGGTCGATGGCAGCATCAAGACCTTCTCACGCGGCGGCTCCGATATCACAGGCGCTCTGGTAGCCCGCGCTATGAAGGCAGAGGTCTATGAGAACTGGACTGACGTATCGGGCTTTCTGGTGGCAGATCCCCGGATCGTGGACAATCCGAAGCCGATCAGCAGGATCTCCTACAAGGAGCTGAGGGAACTGGCCTACATGGGTGCCTCCGTCCTGCACGAGGAGGCGATCTACCCGGCCAAGGTAGCCAATATCCCAATCAACATCAGAAACACCAACCGCCCGCAGGATCCGGGCACGATGATCACATCGGAGCCGGCCAAGCTCGAAGACGGACAGATCATTTCCGGTATCGCGGGCAGCAAGGACTTCACGACAATCACGGTATTCAACAGCCATATGATCGGACAGAAGGGATTCATCCGCAAGATGGCGGGAATCCTGGAAGACCACGATGTGACGATCGAGCATATCCCGAGCGGCATTGATACCGTATCCGTCGTCGTCAACAACAAGATCATCGACGGGAAACTGGAAGAGATCGTCGAGGAGTTCGAGCGGCAGCTGAAGCCTGAGTCCGTGGATGTCGCATCCGATGTTGCGCTGATCGCCACAGTCGGTGCCGGCATGGCCATGCGGACCGGCACCTCTGCAAAGCTCTTTACCGCCCTTGCCGAGGCCGGTGTCAACATCCGGATGATCGACCAGGGTTCCAGTGAAATGAACATCATCGTCGGCGTGGCCAACCGTGATTTCGAGAAGGCCATCCGGGCAATTTACAAGGCATTCGTAGGATAGGGACATGATGTATTTGAAGGAAGTCATATTGCTGGCGTACATCATCAGCATCGCACTGAGCGTGGCAGGTCTGACCTGCTGCGTTCTTTCCAATATGAGAAATAAGACCGGATTCAGCAAGTCCATGATCGGCTTCATGACCAGCCTGCTCGTCATGAGTTTTTATGATATGGCGATCTACTACAGCAATTATGTCCTCGGCATCTTCAGCAATCTGGAGGTCATGCGGATCGGCAACTGCATCATCGCGGGGGCCATGTGCCTGTGGATCCTGCTGCAGCAGCAGATCATCGAGCGGGACGCCCTGAAACTTCTGAACCGGATGTCCATGCACTACATGATGGCCTACGGCGGGGTCTGGCTGGCCCTGACCATTGCGCTCAGCGTGGAGAAGTTCTATACGCTGAAGTGGATGCTGCTCACGACGGATATTGTGCTGATCATCATGTTCCTCGCAGTCTGCGTAGCGCATATTGTCTACGCGGCGGTGGCGGATGAGCGATCCAGCGTCTATTATCTTACGTTGGTTACAGGTCTTCTGCTGTGGAACTACATCTCCTATTTCTGGAGTGAGACCTCGGTCTACTGGGGCAACAGCGGCTTCATACGGACGCCGATGGATCTGACCATCATCGTCTGGCTGGCCATCAATGTGATGAACCTGCTCTTCGCCTACCGGAACATATTCCAGCCGGCCTTCAGCCGGGAGGGGGAGGTTCCGCTACAGAATCCGGCAGAAGCAGGAGGCGCCGGCGACGAAGCAGGGCGGCCTGCAGCGCCGGTCATAGACCTGAAACAGCGAATCGAGGAGGTCCGCGACCAGTACCATCTGACCCCCCGGGAGAAGGAGTTCATCGAGCTGATCTACCGCGGCAAGAGCAACAAGGAAATCGCCGAGATGCTCTTCCTGTCGGAAAGCACCGTCAAAACGCACATCTATAATATCTTCCGCAAGATGGAGGTCAGAAACCGCGTCGGCGTCATCTGCATCATCAATGAAGAGGCTGTGGAGCAGATCGAAAAGGGCGAGGACGCATAAAAAGGCAGGTCCACCGAAGAGGTGGGTTTTTTATTGAAATTTCAACATTTAGCACTCTAGTACTACTTGGGTTTAGGGGTCATAATCAGGCAATTTAGCACTCCTTCCCGATGGAACAGGGGTGCTTCTTTTTATACAATACGATATGCGGAGGTGGTGCTCCGCGAAAGCAATCTATCATTATTTTGTTTTACTTCTATTTGGTAAGGAGGAAAGTTATGGGTAGAAAAGTGCCAATGTGGCAGTGCATTATTGCCATTATTGCCATGGTCGTATTCCTGTTCTGGAACGTCATGGGCGATAACGGCGGTGAAGCGCACACCGGCCTGATCCTCGCCGCCTGCGTAGCAGGAATCATCGGCGCGATCAACGGCTGGAAATGGAGCTACATGGAGCAGGGCATCCTGGCAGCGATCAACAGATCCATGCAGGCGATGCTGATCCTGGCAGTCGTAGGCGCCATGATCGCTTCATGGAAGGCTGGCGGTGTCATTCCGTCAATGATGTACTATGGTATCAAAGTTATAGCACCGAGCATCTTCCTGTTCACAGCATGTCTGCTGTGCTCGATCGTATCCCTGGCGACAGGATCATCCTGGTCGACAGCAGGATCGATGGGCGTTGCTCTGATCGGTATCGGAACCGCACTGGGATTCCCGACAGCGATGACCGCCGGCGCGATCGTATCCGGCGCATACTTCGGTGACAAGATGTCCCCGCTGTCCGATACAACAAACCTGGCTCCTGCGGTAGCAGGCTCCACTCTGTTCGATCATATCAAGCACATGATCTATACGGTTACTCCGTCTCTGCTCATCGCGCTGATCGCATACCTCGTCATGGGCTTCATGCACAAGGGAGGTACAGCCGATGAGTCCACGATCGATGTATTCCTGAACTTCATCACACTGAACTACAAGGTAGGTATCCTGTACCTGATCCCGCCGGTCTTCGTTATCGTTGCGGTCATCGTCAAGATGCCGGCACTGCCTGCACTGATCGCAGGTGTGTTCCTTGGTGTACCGTTCATGGCGATGCAGGGCGTCAAGATCATCCCGGGCGGCGGCGAGCTGTCTGATCTGGGCAACATCATCAACAACGGCTGGTCTGAAGAGAACCTGGAAGTTCCGGAAGGCATCGATGAGGACATGGCAAGCAACCTGATGTCCCTGCTGTCCGGCGGCGGCACCCAGTCCATGATGTGGACGATCTCCCTGATCATGCTGGCGATGTGCTTCGGCGGAATCGTAGACTCGACCGGAATCATGGCGAACCTGGCAGGAGCGATCCTGAAGCTGGCAAGAGGCACAAGAGGCGGTCTGGTCATCGTAACCGAGCTGTCCTGCGTCTTCGTCAACGCGATCTGCTGCGACCAGTACCTGTCCATCATTCTGCCGGGCAGAATGTACAAGGAAGCATTCGAAGACAGAAGACTCAAGCCGAAGAACCTGTCCAGATGTCTCGAGGATGCTGGTACGATCACGTCCAACTTCTTCCCGTGGAACACCTGCGGTGCTACCATGAGATCCTTCCTGGGTGTCAACAGTGCATACATCCCGTTCGCAATCCTGAACTGGATCAACCCGCTGGTCTCCATGTTCTATGGCGTAACAGGCATCACGATGGAAGAGATGACAGAAGAAGAGTACCAGAAGGTTCTGGAAGAAAGAGAAGCAGAGAAGAAGGCTGCCTTGGAAGCTGCAGAGGCATAAGGCACCTGCAGGCGGCAGTCTGATCATAAACAGTTATACTTATTTACGGGAGCAAGGGAGAGAAAACCCTTCTCATATATAGGAAGACTTATTCTTCCGAACTGAATAAGTAAGCACAAAGACCCGGTCACCACCCGGGTTTTTGTGCCGTAAAAATACAGCTAGTTGGAGGAAATTAGAAAATGGTATCACAAGTGATTGCCGTTGCGATCTTCGTCGCCGTCATCGGCGTGATCGTATCGGAGAAGCTGCATCGTGCGGCCTGCGCCCTGATCGGCGCCATGCTGCTGGTGCTGATCGGAATCCTGGAGCCTAAAGAGGCGCTCGGATTTATCGATTTCAACACGATCGGCGTGCTGATTGGCATGATGATGTTCGTCGCTGTCGTCAAGAATTCCGGCATATTCGAATATCTGGCCATCAAGTCAGCGAAGATCGCAAAGGGAAACCCCTGGCGGATCATGATCGCCTTCATGATCATCACAGCAGTCCTGTCCGCATTCCTGGACAACGTTACGACCGTTCTGCTGATCGGCCCGATGACATTCAGCATCTGTCAGAAACTGGAACTGAACCCGGTTCCTTATCTCATGACACAGATCATGTCATCCAACCTGGGTGGTACAGCGACCCTGATCGGCGACCCGCCGAACATCATGATCGGCAGTTCCGCCGACATCTCATTTGCGAAGTTCGTACAGTATGACGCCCCGATCGTCGTCATCTCAATGGTTGCTGCCGTCATCATGTTCCGCTTTATCTACAAGAAGGGACTGACGGTCACGCCGGAGAAGATGCAGCTGATCATGCAGATGGATGAAAAAGAGCAGATCCGTGACAAGGCGCTGTTCGTCAAGAGCGTGATCATGATCTTTCTGGTCGCACTGGCCTTCATCCTGCACGATGCGCTGGGCCTTAAGACCAGCATCATCGCCCTGTCCTGCGCGGCGCTCATGATCATGATCGGAAAGCAGGATGTAGAGGAGACGATTCACGATGTCGAATGGCCGACGATCGTCTTCTTCGCCTTCCTGTTCATCGTGGTCGGAGGACTGGAGAAGGTCGGCATCATTCACGCGATCGCAGACCTTATGGTTTCGGCAACGGGAACGCACTATGTGATCCTCATGCTGGTCATCCTCTGGGTGTCCGCCATCTGCTCGGCGGTACTGGACAACATTCCGTTCGTTGCGACCCTGATCCCGCTGATCATGACCATGGAGGCCGAAGGCATCGATGTCTGGCCGCTCTGGTGGGCGGTATCCATCGGCGCCTGCTTCGGCGGCAACGGTACCATCATCGGTGCATCCGCCAACGTTGTTTTAACCGGCATCGCAGGCCGACGCGGCTATCCGATCACCTTTATCGACTTCCTGAAGATCGGCGCCCCGGTCATGCTGATGTCCGTTGTACTGGCAACTGCCTATCTGCTGGTCCTGTTCGGCCGTTACTGGAGTTAATCTGAGCAAAGAAGGAGAAACTGAACCCAATGAAAAAGAACCTGAAAAAAATCATCGCTGTGTGCGCGGCCTGCCTTTGCATGAGTCCGTTTGTTTTAACCGGATGCGGAAACAGCCAGAGTTTTGCTGATTACATGCAGGAACAGCCGGCGATACGCTCGCAGATCGAGACCGATCTGGCCATTCTGAGTGAGGATGCCAAAGGATCCGTGCAGTATCTGGAGGACGGAGCAGAGATCACCGTCACCTACTACGCTCTCACAAAGGCAGAGATCGAGGGGGAAGAGGCGCAGGAATGCACCGAGCGCTGCAACATCATCATGCAGGATGCCGTGGACCAGTATCAGAAGGATACCGGAAAGACGGCCAAAGTCGATGTCGTTATCTACGGCCACGACGAGGAAAAGAAATAGTTCTATCTGTTTACAACCCGCCGGCTTTTCAGTATACTGTTAACTGGAGGAAAAGTGTATGAATGGCCTGGGCGGGCAGATCGGACTCATCGTCATATTGATCATACTCTCAGCATATTTCAGTGCTACGGAGACGGCCTTCACGTCCGTCAACCGGATTCGCATGAAAAACCTGGCCGGCGACGGAGACAGGAAGGCGGAGAAGGTTCTGGCGCTGTCCGAGAAGTATGACAAGCTGCTGACGACGATCCTGATCGGAAACAACATCGTAAATATCTGGATGACGGCGATCGCAACGACCATCTGCATCTGGCTCTACGGGGAGCACGGTGCGACGATTGCGACCATAGCGATCACCGTCATTGTTTTGATTTTCGGAGAGATCACACCCAAGAACATTGCCAAGGAGAAATCGGAGGGTTTCTCTATGTTTTCTGCGCCCTTTATCGGGGCGCTGATGACTTTTCTTACGCCGATTACCTTCATCTTCACAAAATGGAAACAATTCATTGGTAAACTGTTTAAGCTGGGTGAAGAGGAAACCATCACGGACGACGAGATCCTGACCATGGTCGAGGAGGCGGAGACCGGAGGCAGCATCGACGAGGGCAGAAGCGAACTGATCCAGAACGCCATCGAATTCGACGAGCTGACCGCGGAGGACGTCATGACGCCGCGTCCGGACATGGTGGCGGTGGATACCGAATGTACGAAGGAGGAACTGGGTGAGCTGTTCCGCGACACCGGCTATTCGCGTCTTCCGGTCTATGAAGAGGACATCGACCGGATCATCGGCGTCATCAATCAGAAGGACTATCACAATCACATCGTGGGCACCGACAAGAAGATCACGGACTATATCATCCCGGTGGTCTTCGTCGCGGAGACCATCAAGATCTTCGACCTCCTGCGCAAGATGCAGCAGCTGAAGACCCACATGGCCATCGTGATCGACGAGTACGGCGGGACCGAAGGCCTGGTCACGATGGAGGACATCATCGAGGAGCTGGTCGGAGAGATCTACGATGAGCACGATGTGGTGATCAATAAGGAAATCCTGCCTTTGCAGAACGGAAGTTACCGGGTGCAGGCCAGCGCGAACGTGGAGAAGATCTTCGACTACCTGGACATCGACGAGGAGATCCAGGAGGTCAACACGATCAACGGCTGGGTCGCGATGAACCTGGACCGGCTGCCCAGGCGGGACGATAAATTCGAAACAAGAATCGGAGACAAATTATTGAAGGTCCGCGTCACCAAGGCGGACGACAGGAAGGCAATCGAAATCAATCTGGTCTGCGAGACAGTGGCAGACGAAGAGGAAACGGAGGAAAGAGACAGATGAGTTTCATGGAGAAAATCTTCGGAGATCTGAACGACAAGGAAGTTCGAAAGGTCGAAAAGATCGCCGATAAGGTCATGGCGCTCGAGGGACAGATGGAAGCGCTGTCCGACGAGGAGCTGCGAGGGAAGACACAGGAGTTCAAGGACCGGATCGCAGCCGGGGAAACCCTGGACGACTTGCTGCCGGAGGCGTTCGCAGCCTGCCGGGAAGGCGCCTGGAGATCTCTCGGAATGAAGCACTTCAGAGTGCAGGTCATCGGCGGCATCGTTCTGCATCAGGGCAGAATCGCCGAGATGAAGACTGGCGAAGGTAAGACCTTGGTCGCGACCCTGCCGGCTTACCTGAACGCGCTGGAAGGCAAAGGCGTCCACGTGGTTACCGTCAACGACTACCTGGCAAAGCGTGACATGGAGTGGATGGGCAAGCTCTACACCTTCATGGGACTGACGGTCGGCTGCGTCATCCACGGCATTTCGGAGGAAGAACGCCGGGCGGCCTATCTGGCGGACATCACCTACGGAACCAACAACGAATACGGCTTCGACTATCTGCGCGACAACATGGTCGTATATAAGGAAGAGATGATGCAGCGCGAGCTGAACTACGCCATCGTCGACGAGGTCGACTCCATCCTGATCGATGAGGCGAGAACCCCGCTGATCATTTCCGGCAAGGGCGATAAATCCACCGACATGTATCGCCGGGCGGATGATTTCGTGAAGAAACTGACCAAGGAAGAGGACTTCACGATCGAAGAGAAGGACGAGCAGATTGCCCTGACCGAGGAAGGCGTTGCGAAGTGCGAGGCTTACTTCGGCATCGACAACTTCTCCGATCCGGAGAACATGGAAGTCAACCATCACGTGCAGCAGGCCCTGAAAGCCCGCCACATGATGAAGAGAGACGTAGATTACGTCGTTCGCGACGGCGAAATCATCATCGTCGATGAGTTCACCGGCCGTATGATGTTCGGACGGCGTTACAGCGATGGTCTGCACCAGGCGATCGAGGCCAAGGAGCGCGTACTGGTCCGCTCTGAGTCCAAGACCCTGGCGACGATCACCCTGCAGAACTATTTCCGTATGTATCAGAAGCTGGCCGGTATGACCGGTACGGCCAAGACGGAAGAAGCGGAATTCGTCGACATCTACAACATGGACGTCGTCGTCATCCCGACCAATAAGCCGATCGCCCGTGTGGACCTGCAGGATGCGGTCTACGCGACGGAGAAGGGCAAGTACCACGCGATCGCCGACCTGGTGGAAGAGGCGCATAAGACGGGACAGCCGGTCCTGGTCGGTACGATTTCCATCGAGAAGTCCGAGCTGATCGCCGACCTTCTGAGAAAGCGCGGAATCAAGGACTTCAACGTACTGAACGCCAAGCACCATGAGAAGGAAGCGCAGATCGTCGCAGAGGCGGGCCGTCTCGGAGCGATCACCATCGCGACCAACATGGCAGGCCGTGGTACCGACATCATCCTGGGCGGCAACCCGGAATTTGAAGCCAGAAAGAAAATGGCCGAGCTCGAGTACGACGATGATCAGATCGCCTTTGCGACCAGCTTCATCCAGAGCGATGATCCGGAGCTTCTGGAGGCGAGAGCGACCTACCAGAAACTGCTGAAGGAATTCGCCGATGAGCGTAAGCCCGAGCAGGAGAAGGTCGTAGCACTCGGCGGTCTCTGCATCATCGGTACAGAGCGGCATGAATCAAGGCGTATCGATAACCAGCTGCGAGGCCGTTCCGGACGTCAGGGAGACCCGGGTAAAACGCAGTTCTGTATCTCCATGGAGGACGAGCTCATGCGGCTGTTCGGCGGAGAGCGCATGCAGAACATCGTCAGGAAGCTGGGCGTAGAAGAAAATGAAGCGATCGAATCGGGCATGATCACCAAGCAGATCGAAAACGCCCAGAAGAAGGTCGAGGGCAGAAACTTCGGTATTCGTAAATACGTCCTGCAGTACGACAACGTCATGAACAAGCAGCGTGAGATCATCTACGGCGAGCGTAAGAGAGTCCTCTTCGGCGAGAACCTGAGAGGTGAGGTCTCCAACATGACCCGCAAGCTGATCGATGAGATCGTGGATCCGGTGGTCATCGCCTCCAAGTACGCGGAGGAATGGGATTTTGACACCATCAATAAGGGCCTCGTCAAGATCACCGACCGGTTCCAGCCGCTGGAATTCGATATGGAGGATCCGGAGACCCGGGCTGACCTGCAGAACATGGACGAAAAGTCCCTGAAGGAAGGCCTCTACCAGGATTTCGAGGACCTGTACGAAGAAAAAGAAAAGGAAATCGGCACGGACCGGCTGCGTGACGTTGAGCGCATGATCCTGC
The DNA here is from genome assembly GCA_045580505.1 of Lentihominibacter sp. GTDB lineage: Bacteria > Bacillota > Clostridia > Peptostreptococcales > Anaerovoracaceae > Lentihominibacter. Next base: position 3,100 of record JAZNNY010000075.1, on the reverse strand, counting down.
TGCGTGTCGTTGACAATAAGTGGATGGATCACATCGACGCCATGGACCAGCTCAAGAGCGGCATCGGCCTCAGAGGCCTCGGCGGACAGGATCCGGCGGCGGCGTATGCGCATGAAGGCTTCGCCATGTTTGAGTTGATGATCGCGGCGATCCAGGAGGAATTCGTTAAGTTCTGCTACAACGTCACCGTGAAGACTTCCTCCGAGCGGAGAAATGTCACCGGAAGAGGCGAGTCCAGAAAGGACGAATTCGTGGACGAAGGTCCGCAGGGAGCAGGTCCTGAACAGGCGCCCGCAGCGGCCGCGGTTCCGCCGAGAGAACGCAAGCAGGAGACCTTCCGCCGCGACATGCCGAAGGTCGGAAGAAACGACCCGTGCCCATGCGGAAGCGGGAAGAAGTATAAACACTGCTGTGGAAGGTCGTAAGGATTGCCCGAACGGAGTGAGGGAGGATGCCTTACGACCTGTGCCAGAGAAACGGGCTTGACCCGTTCTATGGCGCAGACAGAACTGGAAGGAACGCGTAAATGATACAAACAGACCAGATCAGAACAGAGCTTCCTGAGCTGAAGCGGATGCTGCAGGGCGCGGAGGAGTCCCTTCGCCCCGCGGAGCTTAAGCAAAGGCTGGAGGAACTCGATCAGAAGATCAATGTGCCGGATTTCTGGAACGACCAGGAAACCGCGCAGAAAATCATGAAAGAAAAGAAATCCATCGAAGGGAACCTGCAGAAGCTGGACGACCTCGGCGGCAGGCTGGACGACCTTGAGATCATGCTCGACATGGCGGATGAGGCGGACGGTTCCGGCGACGCGGAGTCGGCAGAGTTGATGGTGGCGGAGGCCGAGGAGGCCAAAACCGGCCTGCAGCAGGATCTGGAGACCCTGAAGCTGCAGACGCTGCTCGACGGGAAGTACGATAAGAACAATGCGATCATCTCCGTTCATGCGGGCTCCGGCGGAACCGAAGCCATGGACTGGGCGGCCATGCTCTTTCGGATGTACACCCGCTGGTGCGAGAAGCGCGGCTATAAATATAAGCTGATGGACATGAACGATGATACCGAAGCGGGAATCAAGAGCGCGACGCTCCTGGTCGAAGGCGACTACGCCTACGGGTATCTGAAGAACGAGAAGGGCGTGCACAGGCTCGTCCGTATCTCGCCTTTCGATTCCTCCGGCCGGAGGCATACGTCGTTCGCTTCGCTCGATGTGACGCCGGAGATCGAATTCGACAACACGGTCGAGATCAATCCGGAAGACCTGCGGATCGACACCTACCGGTCCAGCGGCGCGGGCGGACAGCACGTCAACATGACGGACTCCGCGGTTCGGATCACCCACCTGCCGACGAATATTGTCGTCACCTGCCAGAATGAGCGCTCGCAGATCCAGAACCGGGAGTATGCTATGAAGATGCTCATGTCCAAACTGATCGAACTGAAGGAGCGCGAGGAGAAGGAATCCCTGGATGAACTGAAGGGTGACTACAACCAGATCACCTGGGGCAGCCAGATCCGCTCCTATGTGTTCCAGCCGTACACTATGGTCAAAGACCACCGGACCGGCGCCGAAGTCGGCAATGTGCAGGCGGTCATGGACGGGGACATCGACCTGTTCATCAACGAAAAACTTAAAGCGAGAGATTGATTGAAATTTCAGTCTTTTTGACGGACAAAGGCAGGCTATTCTGTGTATACAGTATTTAAAAAAATACTCCTTGTCTTGAAATTTTGATTGTGCTACTATGGATTCGGTGATGTAGATTCACCGCGAAATCGTTGTGTTATTAAGAAGGAGAATGATAAGAAATGGATGCTATAGGGCAAACATTGGTGACGTTCTGGGAGTCCACGGGTATTGCGAACTTCGGTTATCAGAACGGGATCATGATCGTTGCGGCTCTGTTCTTCCTGTATCTGGCGATCAGACATGGATTTGAACCGCTTCTGCTCGTTCCGATCGCATTCGGCATGCTGCTTTCTAACCTGCCGATGACAGCGATCTTCTTGAACGACGTTGTGCACGAGGGCATTACGAACTCGAATCAATTGACGGATGCAGGTATATTCTCGATATTCTACCTGCTAAAGCCTGTACTGCCATCGCTGATATTCCTCGGCGTCGGCGCCATGACAGACTTCGGTCCGCTCATCGCGAACCCGAAATCCCTGCTCATGGGTGCGGCTGCGCAGCTGGGTATCTTCTTTGCATTCTTCTCTGCGATCGCACTGGGATTCACCGCGCAGGAAGCCGGCTCCATCGGTATCATCGGTGGTGCTGACGGCCCGACAGCGATTTACTTGACCGGTAAACTGGCAGACCATCTGCTGGGACCGATCGCGGTTGCCGCCTACTCATACATGGCTCTGGTACCGGTTATCCAGCCGCCGATCATGAAGCTGCTGACGACCAAGCATGAGCGTGAGATCAAGATGGAACAGCTGCGTGTCGTATCGCAGCGTGAGAAGATCCTCTTCCCGATCGCTGTTACCATCGTTATCGCGCTGCTCCTGCCGTCCGTTGCACCGCTGATCGGTATGCTGATGATGGGCAACCTCTTCAAGGAGTGCGGACGTACTGCGAGACTGTCCGACACCTCTTCGAACGCGCTGTCCAACATCCTGGTCATCCTGCTGGGAACCTGCGTCGGCGCATCTGCGACAGGCGAGACCTTCATCACCTGGGCTACGATCAAGATCGTCATCCTCGGCGTCCTGGCATTCTGCTTCGGTACCGCAGGCGGACTTCTGATCGCCAAGCTGATGAACGCGATTTCCAAGAGTCCGATCAATCCGCTGATCGGATCAGCAGGTGTATCCGCCGTACCAATGGCAGCCCGTGTATCACAGGTAGAGGGACAGAAGGCGAATCCGACCAACTTCCTGTTGATGCACGCGATGGGACCGAACGTCGCAGGCGTTATCGGCTCCGGTGTAGCTGCGGGCGTCATGCTCTGCATGTATGGTGGTTATTAAGAAATTCTCTAAAATCATTTTTATACACGGGGAAACCCCCTGACTGCTCTGCAGCCAGGCCGCTTCCCTTTTTTGACGAATAAGACAGGGGACGGTTCCCCGTCTTACGATTCGTAAGACGGAG
>JAZNNY010000074.1:0-39877 GCA_045580505.1 Lentihominibacter sp. | reverse complement strand
GCATCGACCTGCAGAAGACCGAGCTCGTGAACCACCACGTCGACCGGCTGATGGACGGCGAATGCGAACCGCTCGCCGGCATCGTCTTCACCAACGTGGTCACCGAGCTCGAGAGAATCGGCGACCATGCAGAGAACATCGCCTACGCCCTGTCGGGACAGGATCCGCAATAGAAAAAATGGGCGGGAGCTCAGCTCCCGCCTTTATCTTAATCCGAGATTTTTCTTAGAATCCGCTTCACATCCTCCCGGTCATAGATGACCGGAACGGGATAGAGCGGATTTGCTTCTTTTACGGCCCATGCCGCCATCTGCTCAAAGTCTTCTTCCTGAATTTGCAAAAATTTCTCCGGAATCTCCATGTTCCGGTTCATCTGACGGATTCGCTGGATGAAGGCCTCAGCCAGTTCCCGGTCAGAGCCGAGGCTGCTGCGGTCCATTCCGGCCGCCTTCGCCAGCGCCGCCAGCGGCTTCCAGACTTTTTTCCCGTAGTCCTCCAGGATCACCGGAAGCAGCACTGCGTTCGCCTGTCCGTGCGGAATGTGGTAAAGTCCTCCCAGGGTATGCGCGATGGCGTGGACGTTTCCGACGCAGGCAACCGTGAATGCCTGGCCCGCCCGGTAAGATGCCTCCAGCAGTTTCTGTCTGGCCTTGGGCGACTTGCTGTCCATCTTCCCTGCAGCTGATTCATAGACAAAAGGCAGGTACAGCATAATGTCATGGACTGCGGACAAAGCCTGCTGTTTCGTCTTTCTCTTGTGATACGGCCAGTTCAGATAGGCTTCCACCGCGTGGGTGAGCGCATCCATGCCGGTCGCAGCCGTGATGTGCGCCGGAAGTTTTTCCGTCAGGTCCGCGTCCAGCACCGCGGCCTTCGGGCAGAGAACGGGATCGTTGATCGCAAATTTACGATGCGTCTTGCTGTCCGTGATAACTGCCGCCACCGTACACTCCGATCCTGTCCCTGCGGTCGTCGGAATCGCGATCAGATAGGGCACCTTCCTCCGGATCTTCATCAGCCCTCCGAGCTGGACGAGATCCTTCTCCGGCCGGGCAAGCTTCGCAGCGGCTGCCTTGGCGGCATCCATGTTGGAGCCCCCGCCGAGGGCGATCATGCAGTCGCAGCCCCCTGCAGTATATGCTTCCGCAACCTTCCCCGCAAGCTCGGTGGACGGGTCCGGCTCCACCTCAGCAAATACTGCCGGGTTGCAGCCGGCCTCCTCCAGGGCACTGACCAGCCTTTGGAAGAAGTCCTCACGGGAGACCCTCGGCCCGGTAACGATGAGCGGCCGAGACAGCTTCCGGGCTTCGAGCAGGTCCGGCACCTTCGCGAGGCTTCCGGGCCCTGCGAGTACTTCCTGTTTTGATGCGGGCAGCAGTTTCATTCCGATTCCTGCCCCAAACTGATATCCTCTTTCGTAGATGTGCATGGCTTACTCCTTTTCTGCCAGGGCTGATTCCTTTTCCCTCAGCCTCTGCGCCCGCTTATTCGTATCGATGGACCTGCCGTAGACGAAGAACCTCTGATACAGGAATTCTGTGATCAGGTTGCACGCCATGTTCAGGCCCGTGACCAGGTAGTCGTTCCAGCCCAGGTCTTCCGCCAGGTAGTTGCCGCCGATCGTCGTTACCGGTACGAACACGCAGTAATACGCAGCGACCTTCATCATCGCGACCGGAACGTTATTCGCCGACTGGAAGGTGAACCTTCGGTTCATCGTAAAGTTCCAGAGGACGGAGCAGATCAGCGCCGTCAGATAACATGGCCAGTACGGGAAATTCGTGAGTTCCTCGAGCAGCGCGAATACAACGATCTCGATGATCCCCGCGGAAGCGGAAAACAGCACAAATTTCAGTACGCGCTTCGCCTCTTTGATCCTCTTAGTGTTCAGATTGTCCGCCATGCTTCCTCACCCCCGCCTGCTTGCCATGATTCCGAACAGGCCTTTATTCGACCTGTACAGTTTCTTAAATACGCTGTAGTTTCTTTGATAGACCGCTTCGCATTCCTTCTGCGGAAGATAAGTCTCCTTCACCTTGATCAGTCCCCCTGCCTGCTCGATGTCCCTGATCGCGCCGAGGCCCACGGCCGCTGTCAGGGCGGCTCCCAGCGCCCCGGTATTCTGAGTTCCCTCCGGGACTTCTACCGTTCTGCCGAGGATATCCGCCAGAACCTGCGAGATCACGCTGCTGAGCGCGCCGCCGCCGCAGAAGCGGACCGGATCAGAGGTCTCGACCTTCTTCTCCTGGCATTCCAGCATCCAGCGCATGTGATAACAGACGCCTTCTGCGACCGCCCGGATCATTTCCGCCTTGCCCGTATCCAGGCTCAGGCCCAGGAAGATCCCTGTCGAGTTAGGATCTTCGAAGGGGCAGCGGTTGCCATGCAGCCAGGGTGCGAATATGACGCCTCCTGCCCCTGGCTCTGTTCTCGCGATGATTTCTGTTATCGTTTCATAATCTACTTCATCCGTCGCCAGTTGGTTTCTGGCCCATTCAACGGACTTGCCGGCCGTCTCCATCTCGGCAAAATAGTTGTACAGTCCGTCCTGGGCTCCGACGATGGATGCCATCATCGCCCCTGTGTCCACGCTCTGTTTGTCCGTGATTGTGGAGACCCATCCTGAGGTTCCCCAGTAGATATGGGTCTGTCCGTTTTCTACGCAGCCCGCGCCGATGCCGGTCAGACTGGCGTCTCCGCCTCCGCCGAACACCGGAATTCCCGGCGCAACCCCGAGCTGTTCTGCTTGCTCCGGCCGCAGCTCGCCCGCCACCTCGGCGGTGCTGATGATCCGCGGCAGGTGCTTCATGTCCACGCCGAACATGTCAGCAAGCTGCCTGCTCCAGCCATGACTTCCTTCTCTCGTATCATACAGCATGGTCGCGTAGGCGCTGTCCTTTGTCTGGACACATACCCCTGTCATATGCGCGATCAGCGCCTCCTTGACATCCAGCCACCATCTGGCCTTTTTAAAGGCTGCCGGCTCGTGATTTTTGACCCAGAGGTATTTCCACATCGGATCCTTCACGCTGGCGGATACGGCCCCGGTGATCCGCAGGGATGTGAGCAGCCGGCGGGCGTTCATACCGGCGACCTTGATGCCGCTGGCAATCCCCTCGTGCATCTCCTCACCTGCTCTCTGGTCCATATAACTCATTGGATGACGGACCGGATGTCCCTCTTCATCGACCAGAACCAGCCCTTGCATCTGACTGCAAAAGGAGATTCCATCGATTCTCTCACCGGCGGCGCCGGCCTGCTCGAGCACAGTATGCGTGCTCCCGCACATAGCCGCCCACCATTCGTCCAGGTGCTGCTCTGCTCCCCCGTTTGGCAGCGTATATAGATTGTATCCTTCCGCGGCGCTCGCGACAAGTTCTACCGTCTCACCGACCCGAAACAGGCACGTCTTCACGCTGGTCGACCCGAGATCGTATGCCAGAATAGTCTTCACGTTCTTTCCTCCCGTCTATGCTCCCAGTGCTCCCCCGATGTAACTCAGCAGCTGCTTTCTGACTTTCTCATCGGCAGCTTCATCTTCCGGAACCGCCTCACCGCAGTAGATCCGGTATCTCTCCCGGTAGTAGCTGCAGGCGTATGAGAAGTGGAGCATCATCATCAGATTGTCAAAGAACAGCGCAAAAAAAGCCGGGTCCAGGTCTCTTCGGATCTCGCCCTTATCGCTTGCCGACTCCAGCAGACCCTTGTAGAGGCGTGCGGTGCTCCCCTCGATCATCTCCGCCATAGATACGTCGTGCTCCGCCGGTGCTCCCATCACGGTGATATGATGATACATCTGGAAATACGCCGGATGCTCTCTTGCTGCCTGCTGGGCCCTGCGGATCAGGTCTTCGATCATCTCCATCAGCGACCCGCCCCTGCTCCGCGTCTGTTCAAACACGGAATCCAGGAAATCCAGGCTTCTCCTCACGCAGGCCAAAAACAGGCCTTCCTTGTCCTGGTAGTACTTGTATATGACCCCGACACTGACATCGGCCAGGGAAGCGATCCTGTTCACATTCGCCCCCGCATAGCCTTTCTCAGCGAACTGACCGATGGCAGTCTCGATGATCCGTTCGATCTGTTCTTCTGTCAGCGGTTTCAGCATGATTCCTCTCCTCCTTCGGAGACAGCCGGGGCGTTCTTCATCTTTGAGTATTTTCTCAGGTATACGGTCCGTTCCAGGCTTGCCGAGATTTTATCAACCGGAGGGATTGCCTTCTTCAGGGCCAGGTTTGCCGCCTGGCAGTTCTTCTCCAGCACGATGGCAATGGCTTCCGCCTCCTCTGCGCTGTCCGCAAAGCAGATGGCTCCATCGCCTTTGATGAACACGACGTTCCTGCCTTTGCCTGCGGAATGGAACTGGCTGGCCGTCGGGATCTCCGGAACACACCGATAGGATGTGCCCCCGATCTGCGCCATATCGTCGAGATAAGGCATGACAGTCTTGCCCCTGCGGCTCATCTCCATGATATACGGGGATGCCGCGTGAATCCGGTAAATGCCGTTATGGACATGGATCTGGTGCTCAGCCTTGTGTCCCGCATGGACGTGCAGCTTCTCGCCGGTCCGCTTCTCATAGATCCGCCCGCAGACGGTCTCCAGGATATCCGCCGCGCGGAGCGCCGCCTCGTCATCCGCGCCCAGGCAGACGGCCCCGTGATACCGCATCAGGGCGGTCTGACTGTCCGGGAATTCCTTCAGGGCTTTTCCCACATTCTTCGCCAGGCGCTTCGTGGAGGAAAGACCATAGAAGGCGCACGGGATGGCGGGTCCGAGGATCTCCTGCTCCTCCTCCCGGCAGAAGACCCGGGCGCTGAGCGTCGTCAGGTCGATATGCTCCCCGAGGACGCTGACCGCCGACGCGTTCGTCTGGTGGGTATGGATGATAAAACCGCAGTCCGGCCGCAACCGGTAGATTCCTGCATGCATGCCTTTCTCGCTGGATGGCTTCACTTCACCCTCCCAGCTTCCGTCTGCGATGCTGACCTCTACCAGGTCCTTCTCCGTCAGGCTCTCATAGACCCGGCCGCTGGGTGTGATCAGAAAATCTTCCTCCGAGATCCGGGCGCTCACATTGCCCCAGGTCCTGGCGATCAGTCCTTTATCTAAGAGCTCGGCACAGGCGCTTAAGATCCGCGCCGCCGCTTCTTCTCTTGTATAGATCATCTGTGTTCCCTCCTGTTATCTCGCCCGGTCCACGTTGCCGCAGCTGGCAAATACACGGTCGAAACGGGCGATCAGATCATCGATCATCTCTTCGTCGTAAGCCGCGCTGGTATAGAGTCTGGATCCGGCCAGCGTCACGATTCCTTCCGCCATATAGGCCGCACCGATGTATTCCATCTCCTTCTGCCGCCGGGAGGTCTCCTTCAGGATCTTCGGCAGCTGCCACGGTTTGCTCCAGTCGATCGCAAAATGCATCGTGCCTACGGTGTCGACGTGGCAGATCGAGCCCTGATTGAAGGCGACGAAAGGCAGGTTATGCTTCTCGATGGAAGCCTTGATTCCGGCGATCAGCCGGTCTGCCATGCGGCCGGCCTTCTCGCAGGCATTCGTCTTCTCGATTTCTTCGATCGCGTAATACCCTGCAACGCAGGAGAGCGGTGTCGCCGCCATCGTTCCTCCGCACAGCGCCTTCTTGACCTTCTTGCCGGAGGAATCAATGCCTGCTCCCAGGTGCTGCATACAGTCTCTGTGTCCGCCGATGCCGCCGGCGCCCGGATATCCTCCTGCGATGATCTTGCCGAAAACAGTCAGGTCCGGATCCACCCCGAAGTAGCCCTGTGCGCCGGAAGTTCCGATTCTGAATCCTGTGACGACTTCATCGAAGATGAGCAGCGCTCCGTATTTGTGGGCGAGTTCCTCGCAGCCGCGGACGAACTCGCGCGTGACCGGGCGCGTACCGCTTTCCGGACCGACCGGCTCGATGAAGACCGCTGCCGTCCCCTGCCCGGTGCGCTTATTTCTCTTCAGTTTCTTTTCCAGATCTTCCAGATCTCCCGGGAAGAATTCGTCCGTATGACTGAATACGTATCCCGGAATTCCCCTGGACTGCAGGCCCTTCGTTCCCGGAATGCGGATGCCGTAGGCCAGCTGATCCGACCACCCGTGATAGGCCCCGCCCATCTTCAGGATGTTCTTATGGCCGGTCTTGAGTCGGGCCACTCTGACCGCGCACATATCCGCCTCCGTTCCGGATCCCAGCATGCGGAACATCTCCACCGACGGGACCAGGTCGGAGATCTTCTTCGCCAGTTTATACTCGTACTCGTGGAAGAGTCCTGTGGAAGGTCCGCAGGTATTCAGCAGGTCGATGACCTTCTCCCGCACGCAGGCCGGGTTGCTGCCCAGGATCGTCGGTCCGCCCGCCTGCAGCAGGTCGTAGTACTCATTTCCGTCGATATCATACAGTTTGGCTCCGTCCGCCTTCTCGATGACGATCGGGAACGGATAGTTAAAGGCCAGATTGTGCTGCACCCCGCCCGGGATGTATCTCTGGGCCTCATGGATCATCGACTTCGATCCCTGACACTTCTTCTCGAAGTACTCCTCCTCGTAATACTTCAGCGCGTCCGGCATGATGCCGTACATCGGCCCTTTGATCAGCTCATCCAACTGTTTTGTAACCGCCTCCGCGTCCAGATATTCATCAATTGCAAATCCATTGTATGCCATGATTGTCTCTCCTCCTGTGTTCTGTGCTGCGCGTGGTGCGGCATGCGCCGCGCTCTGCCCGGCGTCCGCCATGCCTCTCTCGTGAATCTTCATTCACAAGTTCTATCTGTATTATATGGCGCGCAGATCGCCCTGTCAAGTGAATCACCGCTCACGAGATCGTTTTTCACTTGTTATTTCGCCCGGAACGGACGCATATTACAAATCGCTCTCTGAAATTCCGGAAACTGTAACGATCCGATTGTTTTCGTTACAGTTTCCATTTATTTTGGAGCGTGATTGTAAAATTCGGCCATTTTGCAGGTCGATCCGGGTCATTTCATCGCAAAAATTACAAATTCAAAAAAATTCCTGGTTTGAATTGTAATCGCGAACGATCAAGAAACGGTATGTTCTTCAATTCACAGTTCAACTCAGAACATTCGGGTTGACTACGGGTCATATTCGGGTATAATACGGGTATAGAGAGGTGCGGATGATGATAATCGAAGAAATGAAAAAACTGAAGAAAGAACATGGTCTGACCAATGAACAGATTTCGGAGCATACCGGAATTCCGCTTGGCACAGTTCGGAAGATCTTTTCCGGTGAGACGAAGCAACCACGCTATGCTGCCATGCAGGCGCTGGAGAAATACTTCAGTGACCCGCATCTGCCAATCTACCCAGGGCCAAAATACGACTTTTATCCGGACCAGCCACCCCTGCTTTTGAAGGAGCGAAGCATCGCGGAGGACTATATGGTCCATCGCGGCGGGACCTATACTGCAGATGACCTGGATCGGCTTCGAGGAGATGACGGCCGCGGTGAACTGATCGATGGGGTTATCTTCAATCTGGCGTCGCCATCCGTTTCTCACCAGCTGATCCAGACTGCCGTGGCAAGTCTTCTTAATGCGCATATCTGGAATCACGGGGGATCCTGTGATGTCTTCACCAGCCCGCTTGATGTTCACATCGAGAAAAACGACTGGACTGTTCTCCAGCCGGATGTCCTCATCATTTGCAGCAATGATTTATACAAGAATGACAAGATTTGGGGCGCACCGGATCTGATCGTCGAAATTCTGTCCCCTTCTACCCAAGATAGAGATTTTGGGGCAAAATACATGAAATACCGTTCTTTCGGTGTGCGTGAATATTGGATCATAGATCCAATGAATGAGCGAATCATCGTCTATGAGTTCGCCCGCAATGACCTGATCCACCTGTATACTTTCCAGGATAAAATCCCCGTCGGCATCTGGGACGGGGATTGCGTGATCGACTTCGCCCCGATTGCGGAGAGAATCCGTGTGATTTCGGGTGAAGCCGCATCGGATAAGTGATCCCGGCCGCGCCTGCCCCGCTCCGGGCGAAACAGTCCAGACGAATGGTGAGGCCGTCAGGGCTGTTGCCTGCGCGCCGTGATTCACTGCATAACAAAAGGGCTGCCTCGCAGCCCTTTTTTCGTTCGTATTCGACGTTCCCTATCCGATCTTGCTGAAGTCGGATGCGCCGTGCTTGCAGATGGGACAGACGTAATCCGCCGGCAGCACATCTCCTTCGTAGACATAGCCGCACACATCGCAGATCCAGCCCTTCTTCTCCGTCTGTGGTCGCTTTGGTTTCACGTGCTCCTGATAATAGTTGTAGGTCATGGTGTTGACGTTACTCAGGACTTCGGATTCCGTCACATCGCACAGGAAGAGCATGTGGGTTCCCATGTCCACTGTCGCATAGACCTGCAGAGACAAGAAGCCGTTGGCATATCTGGTCAGGAAAGGCAGGCCGTTGGCGGACCGGTCGCAGTCTTCAAATCCATCGAACTTGGAGGCATCGCGGCCGGACTGGAAACCGAACCGTTTGAAGATGTCAAAGGTACACTCTTCACTGAGGGTACAGACGTTCAGGCGCGCTGTTCTCATAATCACATCGCAGGAATAATTGCCCTTATTGATGTTCACTGCGATCCGGTTCGGGTTGTCGCTCACCTGGGAAACGCTGTTGACGATCAGACCATTGTCCTTGATGCCATCGTTGCAGGTCACCACGTAGAGTCCATAACCGATCTTGAACAGAGCCTTCGTATCCACAGGCTCCGCCTTCGGTCTGCGCACTCCGTAACCGATCGACATCTCATCTCCCAGCTTTTGCAGCTGCTCTCTGCTCTCACCACTCAAGGCAGACCGGATGGTGACCGTTGTCTGCGCAAAAGTCAGGTTCTTGCATCCGGACAGCATGTCCTTCATGATCCCGGCTGCGGCAGGCGCCCAGGAACCATTCTCAATGAGACCGATGGTTCTGTTCTGGAAATTGCGCTCCCGCAGGTTGATCAGGAAGTAGTGCATGAAGGGATAGATCTCCGCGTTATATGTGGTGGTTGCCAGGACCAGCTTATCATAGCGGAAGGCAGCATCCACAGCCTTTGCCATGTCATCTCTGGCCAGATCGTAGACTTCCACATTGGGAACGCCTCTGGACCTCAGATCATCACGCAGGATTTCAACCGCCCTTTTCGTGTGCCCGTACACCGATGTATAGGCGATAACAACACCCTTGTTCTCGGGCTTGTATCCGGACCATTTATCATAGAGGTCCAGATAGTATCCCAGATTCTCCTTCAGCACCGGTCCGTGGAGAGGACAGATCGTCCGGATCTCCAGACCGCTGGCCTTCTTCAGAAGGTCCTGCACGAAGTCCCCGTATTTTCCTACGATGCCGATATAGTAGCGTCTGGCTTCATCCGCCCATGGCTCTTCTCTGTCCAGGGCGCCAAATTTCCCGAATCCATCGGCTGCGAAGAGAACCTTCTCGGTGGATTCATAAGTCACCATGACCTCCGGCCAGTGCACCATGGGGGCAAAGACGAAGTTCAGGGTGTGGGTTCCCAGCTGCAGCGTATCTCCCTCGTTCACCACCAGGGTATTCTGGATGGTCATGTCCGGGAAGAACTGTTCCATGATTTCGAACGTCTTCTGGTTGGCCACCACCGTCGTCATCGGATACTTCTCCACGAAGGCCTGGATGGAAGCCGAATGATCCGGTTCCATATGCTGGACCACCAGATAATCCGGACCCTGCCCTCTGCCAGCGGTGAACTGACCCGGAGCAACATTCAGGAAATTCCAGGCTGGCTGGGCAGCCGGAGCCGGGGTCCGGTCCGCAATGGAGTTCATGACTTCCTCGATATTCGCCAGCCATTCGCCGGTCTTGTTCGCGGCGATCGTGTCCATGACAACGGTCTTGTTATCTACAATCAGATAGGAGTTGTAAGCCATCCCGTTGGGAACGACATACTGCCCCTCAAACAGGTCTACATCATGATCGTTCGCGCCGATGTAGAATATAGAATCACTTACCTTATTCATAGTAATACCGCTTTCTGTTCTTCAGTTTCGATGGGGCCTCGGATCAAAAAAGATCAATAGTAGGTCCCGATCTTCTCCATGCCGGCAATCGCCGGGGTGTTCTGAACGGCGCCGGCTTCAAATACCGCCGGAACCACGATGTGCCCCTTGTTTTCCCAGTGCATGAGTTCGGCTGTCTTCTCATAGGTCTTCACGATAGGATCATAAGTGTCCATCTGATCGGACTCCCCGCAGACCACCATGATGCTTTCTCTGACGCGGGTCTGGGACTCGGAGCAGTAGAATGAGAAGAATTTGTCGATTGCGGCCTTGAGTCCTGCCGGCCAGTTAAACCAGTACAGCGGGGTGAAGATCGCAATGGCGTCCGCCTGCTTCAGATAGCCTGCGAGCTCATTGAAATCATCCGTTGCCATACAGCCGCCGTTTCCCGCGGCACAGGCCTGACAGCCATGACAGGGGCCGATCTGTTTTCTTCCGGCATCAAAGCGCAGGATCTGATTTCCCGCATTCTGGGCGCCGCGAATAAAGGCGTCCGCCAGCTGGTCGCTGTTGCCACCCTCTCTGGGACTGCCTGTCAGTACAAGAATTGTCTTGTTCATGTCTTAACCTTGCCCTTTCTGTCTATGACAAAATATTCCGCGCAGGCAGGACCCTGCCCGCGCGGAATCTTCGTCTCAGATCTAAGATTCAGTTCTGTTGACTCTGGGTAGGTTTAGCCCTCATCCGGTCTCTGCGGATTGTTCGGATCCGGCAGAATGGTCTCAACTTCGATATGCGGACGAGGAATAACGTGAGCGTGGAGCAGTTCTCCAACTCTCTGAGCTGCTGCTGCACCAGCGTCAACGGATGCCTTGCAAGCACCAACGTCTCCTCTGACCATAACTGTTACCAGTCCGCCGCCTACGAAGTTCTTACCGATCAGGTAAACGTTCGCAGCCTTTACCATAGCATCTGCTGCTTCGATGGAGCCGATCAGACCTTTGGTTTCGATCATTCCTAATGCATCATACTTTGCCATTTTTAGTTTCCTCCTGTTTCTGAAAACTGTTGATTATTCGTAACTCGTGTTTTTTTACTTAATCAGTTTGAACGTCGTCTTGGAAGTGATCGCAAGCGCGTTCGCTTCTTCTGTATCCACGTGACATTCGAGGGAGTGTCCTTCTCCGGCTCTGATCGCTACGTTGCCGAGCGTTCCGCATCTGGGTCCGTCGAACTCCATGGATACGATCTGACCGTTTGCTACGCCGTAAGCGGCTGCCTCAGCGGCTGTCATGTGAATGTGTCTCTGTGCGACGATTACGCCTTCGCTCAGAATGACGGTTCCCTTCGGGCCTACCAGGGTGCATCCCGGAGAGCCTGCCAGGTCGCCGGACATTCTCGTCGGCGGCTTGATCCCCAGCTTGAAGGAGTCGCCCAGAAGGACCTCGACCTGGGTCGCCTTACGGAGCGGTCCGAGTACCCGAACCTTCTCCAGTGCGCCCTTCGGGCCGACGATCGTCAGGGTCTCCTTGCAGGCGAACTGTCCCGGCTGCTTCAGATCCTTGATCTTGGTCAGCTCATAGCCAGGTCCGAACAGGACATCCAGGTCTGCCTGAGACAGGTGAATGTGTCTGTTGGAGATTCCGACCGGAATCGGTTCCAGGCCGCCTGCCGGAGCAGCCGGTGCCGGTGCTGCGGCCGGGGCCGCAGTTCCGTTCTTGTAGCACGCTGCTGCCTGCAGAATCTGCTGGAGTAATGCTTCATAATCCTGTGCCATATTATTCTCCTCTCAGTGCCTTAGTCATGGATTCGATCATTGCATTCAGCTGATTGGTATCGATTCCAGGACCCGGCATTGGAGCCGGTGCTCCGATCGGGGCTGCCGCATTCTGGATGTCACCAGGAGACGGTGCTTTCAGGATATCGTTTGTTGTAAACGGGGTTCCGCATCCGCCGCAGCTCGGGCTGTAGGATACGAATCCGGAGTTGTTGTATGCCGGAGCCGGTGCCACCGGGGTCGGGGTTACCGGAGTCGGAGCCGGTGCTGCTGCCGGAGCCGGTGCTGCTGCTACAGCGCCGATTCTCTGCAGCTCTGCATCATGTGTCCATGTCGGGTCATCCTGTACCAGTCTGGTGACGTCCTTGATGCCGTAAGCAACTCTCTTGATGTTGACCAGGTGCATCGGTGTGACGTTCTCGGATACCGAGCTGCCGCCCCAGGTGCCGCATCCCAGTGTGAAGGATGGAGCAAGACCTGTGCTGGCGCCAACGCCGCCCATGGTGCCGCCTGTGTTAACAACGATTCTGGAAGCCGGCTTCGCGGAGAACTCGAGGACCATGTTTCTGTCCTGAGTGTGGATGCTCATGGTATGTCCGATACCATTCTGGAGCAGATCCTTGGACAGGTCGCACGCCTCTCTCCAGTCTTTGACTACGTAGAAGGCCAGTACGCTGGTCAGCTTCTCATAGGAGAGCGGATAACCGTCGCCAACGCCGCCCTGGGGTCCGAGCAGCACTTTCGTGCCTTCCGGAATGCTGATGCCGGCTGCGTTCGCGATGACCTGCGGGGATCTTCCGACGAACTTGGCGTTCATTGCGTGTCCGCCGTTCTTGAACAGGAGCTTGCAGACCTTAGCGGTCTCTTCTTCTGTCATGAAGTAGCCGCCCTGTGCCTTGAACTCTGCGATAACCGCGTCCTTATTGCACTCTTCGCATACGACGGACTGCTCGGATGCGCAGATTGTGCCGTAGTCGAAGCTCTTGCTTGCGATAATGTTTCTGACTGCCTGATGAACATCAGCAGTTCTCTCGATGTAGGCCGGGGAGTTACCAGCGCCTACGCCCAGTGCCGGCTTACCGGCGCTGTATGCTGCCTTGACCATGCCCGGGCCGCCTGTAGCGATGATGACCTTGACGTTCTTGTGGTGCATCAGTTCATCGGTCGCCTGCATCGTCGGCATGCTGACGCATGCGATGGTGTTGGCCGGAGCGCCTGCCTGTACGGCAGCGTCTGCCATCAGCTGTGCAGCTCTCAGTGTGCACTTAGCTGCGGATGGGTGGGGCGAGAAGATGATCGCGTTTCTCGCCTTCACTGCGATCATTGACTTGAAGATGGCTGTAGATGTCGGGTTGGTGGACGGGACGATACCCATGACCAGGCCGACCGGCTCAGCGATCTTCAGGATTCCGTTTGCCGGATCCTCTTCAATGATTCCAGAGGTCTTCATTCCCTTGAAAGATTCATACAGAAGAGTGGATGCCAGGTGGTTCTTGTAGGTCTTGTCAGCGACCTTGCCGAATCCTGTTTCTTCAACAGCCATCTGTGCCAGTTCCACAGCGTGCTCTTCTGCAACACGAACCATATTCTGCAGGATCTTGTCGATCTGTTCCTCTGTGTATGTCGCGATCTGCTCCGTTGCGATCTGGCCCAGACGCGCCATGTCTCTTACTTCCTGTACGGAACGAAGATCATAATCCATGTTGTCCATACTGCATATCCTCCTTGCTGGATTGTTCATGTACTATCGTGTTTCGTTCTTCTTATTTCTCGAAGAACCTTCTGAATTCCTCGATGAGTACCTTCTTGTTGGCATTTCTGATTTCTCTGCCGGCGATGCCGAACTCACCGTTGTATTCTCTGGCCAATGCTCTCAGGTCAACGACCTTGACCTTTGACAGGGCCGCGATCGCGGCATCGACGCCTTCCTTCTTTACCAGGGCGTCAAGCGCCTTGCGATCCTTCGGTGCATCCGGAGCTTTTGCCTCGGCCTTGGCGGGAGCGGCCTTCTTCGGGGCTTCCTTCTTAGGCTCCGCCTTCTTCGGCGGCTCTGCCTTTGCGGGAGCTTCTTCCTTCACTGGCTCGCTCACTGCGGGAGCTTCAGCTTTTGCCGGTGCTTCAGGTGCCTTTTCCGGGGCACTCACCTTCGGTTCAGGTGGTGTGGGTTCCGGATCAGGCGTGTCGCCTAATCATCCTCCTCTTCATCGTCTTCCTTAACGTGCTTGACGATGAGTCCATCCAGAGTTTCATGCGGACGCGGAATAACGTGTGTGGATATGATCTCTCCGCCCATTCTCATAACTGCTGCTGCTGCAGCGTCTACGGATGCCTTGCATGCTGCAACGTCACCTGCGATAGTGATCGTTACCAGACCACCCTTAACGAATGTTCTCTCTACGAGAGTAACCTCAGCTGCCTTCAGCATAGCGTCGGCGCTTTCGATTGCAGGTACCAGACCTCTTGTTTCGATAAATCCAAGTGCTTTCATTGTAAATTCTCCTTTACTCCTGAATTTTGTTTAATGTGATTTGTAACGATCAATATGTGCAATAGAATACCTTTGCTCTGGTATTTCCACTACTGAATGTAACCTTGGAGCCTTTCTGAATGAACAGGCAGTCTCCTGGGTATGCTGTGTGTGGTACGCCGTCGACCGTAACGGTCATGTTGCCTTCTACGACGTAGTAGATTTCCTGCGGTTCAACATCCCATGGGAATGTGCACTGGTCTACTGTCATGAAGCCGGCGTTCATGGCGCTGTCTACGTCCGCGCCGATCAGTTCCTGATACTGAACTTTGCCGTTGTCAGCCGGGTTATCCAGCTCGAGAACTTCCATCTTGATGCCGCCGCCGCGAACGAGCTTGAAGCCATTGGCATGCTCAGCGGTGTACGGTGCATCAGCTGCGGCCGGTGCCAGATTGTCGAAGAATCCGTTCAGGAGGCCCTGTTCCGTCATCTTCTTCAGAGCCGCATAGATCATCTCGGTGCTCAGCCCCTCTCCACCTGCTGCCGGTGCTGCCGGTGCTGCTGGTGCAGGAGCAGGTACGGAAGCGGACATCGTAGCTGACGGTACGCCTACTGCTGCGGAGCAGGTTGCTACCGGTGCCGGCTGCGGCGTGCTGCCGTCTACGACTTCCAGTCCTTCGTACTTGATTACGTCGCGGGCTGCCGGCGTAACGATGGTATCATCGTCGATGCAAACAGTCTTTCCGCCCTGAGCGATGATGTCTCTGATGCTCTTCTCGGTGAGTAAGGTTTTCATCGGTTTTCACATCCTTTCATCAACAACGTATTGATTTCTTAGTCTACAGTAATGATTCAACTAATATATGGGAAGGTGACGGAATCACCTCAACATTGACCAGCAGTCCCTTTTCCTTGGCGATCGCCACACCGGCGTCCGCGCCTGACTGCACTGCGGCAACCTCACCGGTGAAAGTGAAGTATGCCTTGCCGCCGATGCCGTTGCCCAGGCGGAGCTCGATCGCTTCGACCTCACCTGCCTTGAGGCATTCATCGGCTGCGATGATCATGGAAGCCAGTGAGAAGGATTCCATGATGCCGACAGCTTCCATCCGCTCCGGATACGTCGCACATGTGATCGCCGGGAATACGGATTCGCTGACGTTCGGAATTACGATGGAGTCCACATAGAACTCTTCCGCAAGTTCCTCACCTAATCTTACAGATGTCTCGACCGCAGCCACATCGCCGGTTACGATCGTGATGTACTTGCCTGGGCAGGACGTGGTAGAGGATACGATTTCGACCTCAGATACCTTGACCATCTGGTCAGCCACGTAAATGCCGCGGGCAATGCTGGTAAATTCAACCATTCCTATCGCTCTTCGCATGTTCATACCCTCCTTATGGCAATATACTTATCTGTAACTTCTGTAACCTGTCCGGGGATGCTCGCGTGGATCGGTGCTCCAAGCGCCTTCTCCGGAATCTGTCCGATCATCTGTCCGACGCTGACTGTGTCGCCGGCCTTGACAACCGGGGTACAGGGGGCGCCAACATGCTGGCTGAGCGGGATCTTCACTTCCAAAGGCTGGACCGTCTCGGTCGTGACCGGAGCCGGCTTATCAAATGCCTTCAGTCCAAGCCGTGCGATCAGCCGTTTGCTCGGTACGAGCCGGAAGGACCGCGTGCCGCGTGCCCTGTACTGCTTCTCCTTATCCGGCTGGTACTTGATCTTCTGCTCCATCATCTCGTTTCTCAGGCGCAGGTTGTTCAGCCGCGGATGCAGGTTGGCCGGGCAGGAGAAGTATTCGCAGAGGTTGCACTGGCAGCAAAGCTGTGCCATCGTCTTACCTTCGACATCCTCCAGACCGTAGTTGGTGATCCGCATGGTCTTGTGCGGCTGCATGTCGTGACCGATCAGGAATCTCGGACACAGATCTGTACACATCCGGCACTGCTCACAGGTCGCGCGGTTTACCTTGCGGGCCTGATCCAGTGTGCAGGATTTCTTTTTGATCAGCGGGTGATTCTTCTTCAGAATCACGTAGCCTTTGTTTTTCTTAACAACGGAGCCCTCTCTGTCTGCCAGCAGCGGTCCCATCATCGGGCCGCCGTCGATGATCTCATACTGGGAGAAATCATCGATGCCTGACTGCTTCAGGACGTCCATGACCGGAGTTCCGACCGGTACCTTGAAGGTCTTTCTCTGCGGAATGTCTCCCGCCAGCGTGACCCATGTCTCCGTGACCGGCTGTCCCTGTGAAGCCAGATACACGTTCATAGCGGTCTCCGCATTCAGGACGACACAGCCGCACATGATCGGAATGCCCGTTTCCGGAACGGTTCTTCCGGTCAGCTCATAGACCAGTACCTGCTCATCTCCGGCGGGGTAGATGTCCGGCAGGATGCCAACGGATACATAATCGCCCATGCCGAGCCTTGCTATGGTATCCTCAAGGATCTGAATGACATCGCCGTGCTTGCCCTTGATACCGATGATGGCCTTCTGTGCTTTGACCTGACGACCTGCCATCTCGAAGCCCCGAATGATCTCTTCGGGATACATGGCCATGATCTGCTGGTCGACCCGCAGGAGCGGTTCGCACTCCGCACCGTTGAGGAGGATGTATTCCGCCTCTGCGTTCAGTTTGACGTGGGTCGGGAAACCGGCGCCTCCGGCTCCGATGATCCCTGCGTCTCTTACCTGATCAAGCAAACTCATCTTTTCCTCTCCTACTTAATTTGACTAAAATTCACAATCTTCATCTATGATCCCAACGATAGCTGCATCCGTAGGAATGCTGTCATCGCCGACCATTCTTCTCGCTGACGAACCCAGGGCTACCAGAACCCGCTCACCGACGCCTGCGCCCACGGTATCTACGGCCACCTGCCGCTGTCCGTTGTCGCTGCCTCCGATCACTTCCACAAGCATCAGCTTGTATCCGTTCAGCAGATCGGTCTTTCGTGTCGACCAGATGTTGTCAACAACCTTCGCTGTGAGCATTTCTTATTCTCCCTTCCTTCGTCTCTCTTCCGCATCGTCCTGAATCGCCTTGATGGCCGCCTCCACCGACGCGGTATCTCCGAATATAGCTAACATGATCATATTCTGCGGACAGGATCCGCGAATATCTTCTACTGTTACGCCGACGGTTTTCTCGGCGATATCGGACGCCACGACCATCTCGATCAGTTTCCCCTGTACCAGTCCCACCGCATCTATGTTCTCGGGGAACTGATCCTTCGGGGAGCCCTTTCGATGCATCAGGATGTCGATCGTTCCTTTTGATGGCGTCTTGATGATCCTGAAATCCATGGCGCTCCTTTCTACATTACCACATTTCTTCCTGCTTACAGCTGAGTGCAATTCCCAGCGGGGTGACGAACATCGGGTTCTGCGGCTTGTAGACCGGGATGCCCAGGCGCTTTTCGATCGCCTTCTCGATCCCTGTCAGACAGGCCGTTCCGCCGACCAGGCAGATGGAATCGACGTTCCGTCCCTGGATCTGGCCCCGGATGATCGTCGCGCACTTGTCGATGACCGGCCCCATGACAGGGAAGATCTCTCTGTGGTTCTTCTCGTCGCGCTTGTAGACTTCCGCCTCTTCGAACGGCATCTTGTAGGCGCCTGCCAGAACCAGTGAGAAGTGCGTGCCTCCGGTCGGCTCATCCGCGATGTAGACGACTTCGCCATTTTCGATGATCGAAATGCCCGTCGTTCCGCCGATATCCACGACCGCTCCGTCCTTGATCTTCAGAACCTGATTGGCTGCCGTCGGCTCATCCAGCACATTGCTGACCGCGAATCCCGCGCCCCGTACCACGTTGGCTACGGCGCCGCCGTCCACGTTCTCGGTTCCCGGGGGAATCGCTGCTGCTGCGTAGATCAGTTCCTCCACGCCCAGCTTCTCTTCGAGCTCTTCTTTCATTTCTCTTACGAGATGAATCGCTCCGACGTAGTCAACGACCATGCCGTCACGCACGACGCTCGCCCATCTGTAGGCTCCTGCGACCGGTTCGAAGTTCTCATCCAGCACTGCCACTACTACGCAGGCGGTACCGAGGTCCACGCCGCAGTAGTAAATGGGTTCTTTCTTGTCCGACTTGATCGGGTGTTTGATGACCCGTTCAAACTTGTCAACCAGCTGATCACAGTAGTCAAAATTTACTCTTGTCTCTGACATCCGTCTCCTCCGAAAGCTATGCATATCATCTGATGCAGCGTATTGATGATCTGATTTACACGCTCCGGAATCTCCTTGTTGGTGCAGTGCGTCTCCAGGAGTACCACATGGAACTCATACAGCGCGCACCGGAGTCTGTGCAAAAGCAGGATCTCCTTACCCTTCGCAATCTGGATATGGAAGCTCGTGATGTCGAAACAATCGCCCAGATCACTGGAGAAGTTGTCCGCGTTGATCCCGCTGCATGGAGTGCATGGCAGGGCAGGAAAACTTCTTCCTTCATCGTTCATCTGTTTGATGTCATTGAAGTTATCCGCGAGTCCCAGTACTTTCTGTGCCAGCACCGGATCCTTGTCGAGAAGATCACTTGCTGTCTGCAGGAATACTGCGCTCGTCGACTTCAAGGCTGCCTCCAGGCGCTTTTTGTTGAGCAGGTCCGGCGTGCCGTTTCCGTTTGAGCGGTTTCTGCCCGCCCAACCGCCAACGACAACGCCATCGCCCTCCTGCATGGCCGTTCCATCAGCGGAGTACACCGCGATGTGACGATCCTGCAGGAACTGCCTGGCTCCCGGAGTCAGCCGTGTTCCAGTTTCGACTTCGTAACTGGTGAACGGCTTACCCTTGTAAATCGTTCTCAAATCGTCTTCTGTTATAAATTTCATCGATCTTTGTCCCTTTCAATCATTAACTCTCGTAAATGATCTTTGAGTTCTTCGATCCCCGTATTCTCCGTCAGACTGACGGGGAAGTAGGGTGGTTCCACTCCGATGGCCTTGAGCTGCTTCTCGCAGGTCGCCCGGTTCTCCGGATGAAGATCGGCTTTCATGATGACGCCGGTCACCGGACACCGGAACACTCTTGCAAAGCCCGGAGAGTATATTTCGGTAACGTTGCTCTGATCCACCAGGATCAGGACGTGTCCCGCATTGTTTTGTGCTGCGGATATGAGGTGCTTGTACATCCACGGGTTCTCCAGATAGGATCCGGGAACATCTATGGTATATTTGCCGAATATCATATCCTGCGTTTTTCTCAGTGGACCGTGGTAGTCATTGAGGGCATTGACCAGGGAGGTCTTCCCCGATTTACCCGCGCCGATGACCATGATCTTTCGTCTGACATGACTCATGTCTTCGTTACCTCGACAACGGTAAAGTCCATCAGATCATGCAGCGTCTGTGTGACCGCCTCCAAAGAGGTCTGCACGCTGTCGACATCGCCTGCGATGACGACGGATCCGGTGAAACGGTCCAGAAAACCGATCTCCACATTCGCCGCCTTGGTCGCGATGTCCGCCGCGATGATCGCCGTCTCATAAGGAGACAGGGTCAGAATGCCGATGGCCCCCAGATTGTCGATGCCCAGACGCTCGTAGATATCTGTGACCGGCGCCGCGATGACGTGAGCAATGGTTACCTGTTTACCGGGAACCGATTCCTCGATGACACGATTCAGTTGTTGGGTATTTCCGTCAAATACGCCCATTCGCTGACCTTCCTATGTCTTCGCTAGTGCCTGATCACGGATACCGGCAGATCGTATTTCGCGATCCAGCCCTCGATCCGGTCCAGATCCTCCTCGTCCAGCTTCACTTCATCCGTGATCGCATACTCCATATCCAGCTGTCCGTACTTGTTCACGCCCATCTTGTGATATGGAAGCAGGTCGATTCCCTTGAAGTTCTTCTTGTCCTTGAACGGAAGGAGGAATTCCATCGTGTTTTCGATCTCTTCCTGACTGTCGTTGACGCCCTTCAGCATCGGCATCCTGATCCGGACGTTGTACCGGTTCTTCAGAAGCGTCTCCAGGTTGTCAAGAATGACCTCATTGCGCACTCCGGTCAGTTCGCTGTGGCGATCCGAATCAAAGTGCTTGATATCAAACAGGAACAGGTCCACGAACTCTGCCAGTTTCAGGATTGTCTCCGTCTTGGCATAGCCGCAGGTCTCAATCGCTGTATTGATCCCTTCCTGTTTCGCTGCCTGCAGCAGGCTGAGCGCCGCCTCGGGCTGCGCGGTGCATTCACCGCCGCCCAGCGTGAGTCCACCGCCGGACACATCGTAGAATCCGCGGTCTTCTCTGACGATCTCCATCAGTTCGGAGATGGTCTTCTGCTCACCGCAGATGTCCAGTGCGTTATAAAGGCAGGCCTCCTCACAGGCTCTGCAGCCGATGCAATCGATGCTCCGGTCAACAAAGTGTCCGTCCGGGCCCATCTGGTGGATGCCCTGGGGGCAGACCGGAACACACGCTCCGCAGGAGACGCAGACGTCCGATTTGAACATGACCTGCGTCTTGCGCAGCAGACCTTCGGGATTCGCGCACCACTTGCAGCGCAGCGGACAGCCCTTGAAGAACACCAGGGTTCTTACGCCAGGACCATCATGCATATTGTATTTCTGGATATTGAATATGACCGCTTTACGTTCGATCAATTCTCCATTTTTGCCGCTCATAGTGAGTTCTCCCGTTGTATTCCTGTTTGTAATAATTCATGTTTTGCCGCCGTCCCGCGGTTCCCAAATTGCTCCGCAATTTGACCGCTCTGGCGGCTGTCCTACCGCCGCTCTGACTTCGTCAGTCGCGGGGTTAGGACAAGCTTAGAACTTCGTCAGCATTGTACGGCTGATGATCTCGTCCTGTACATCCTTACACAGCTCGGTGAAGAATGCGGAGTATCCGGCAACACGTACGACCAGATCTCTGTAGCTGTCCGGATCCTTCTGAGCAGCCAGCATGTCTTCGTTGTTGACGTAGTTGAACTGCATCTCGCCGTTGCCGAACATGGAAGCTGTTCTCAGCAGTGTGATGATACCCTGCTCGCCTTCCGGTGTATCGAGGATACCCGGCATCAGCTTGAAGTTGTGTACCAGACCGATGTTCATGTCGTCGTTGGACATCTTGGATACGGACTTGATGATCGCTGTCGGGCCCTTGTAGTCTGCACCCTGTGTCGGGGAGATACCATCGGACAGCGGAGTCCATGCCTTACGTCCGTTCGCGGATGCGCCTGTCAGCTGACCAAACGGTGTGTTGTTGGAGATGGACAGGGTTCCGTGGGACAGTCTGGAGTACAGAGTCTTGTACTTCTTGTGTTCTCTCTCGGTGAAGTCGATGATGTCGTTGCAGAACCAGTCAGCATAGTCATCATCATTGCCGTACTTCGGTGCAGCCAGGCAGTCCTTCTGAACCTGCTCGTAGCCGACGAAGTCAGCCTTCAGTGCTTCATTCAGCTGATCCAGCGTGTACTTCTTGTCATCGAAGACCAGCTTCTTGATGGCTGCCATGGAGTCAGCATAGGTAGCCAGACCGGACCAGACGACGCCAGGTCCGAAGTTGTACATCGCACCACCGGCTTCTACGCCGCGGCCGTTCTCCATACATCCTTCGAACATGATGGACATCAGTGGCTTCGGCGCCAGTTCTCTGTGGACTCTCTGGGAGATCACCGTCATAACGGAAGTCCACTTGGTCATGTATGCGATCGTTGCCTTAACAGCAGCGTCGAATTCTTCGAATGTCTTGTAGTTGCAGAGGTCGCCGAGGTCCGGTGTAACCTGCTTGCCGTACCAGAGCGGAACACCGTGGTTCAGGGTCAGCTCGATGGCGATCGGCCACTGGGTGTAGGATGTGGATGTCCACTGATACAGTCTTCCTGCCTTCTGCGGCTCTACGCATCCCATCAGGCAGTAGTCTCTAGCATCCTCTACGTCGATGCCCTTGGCCAGCATCATCTTGATGTGTGTATCGTCGAAGTGGCAAGCCGGGAATCCCATTCCTGCTCTGACTACGTCTACGATCTTCTCCATGTACTTCTGCGGTGACTTGTTGTGGATACGGCAGGCCAGTGACGGCTGATAGATCTTGGTGAATCTTACTGCATCCATAAGCAGGTAAGTCAGATCGTTGGTCGCATCTTCGCCCTTACGGGTAACACCGCCGACGCACATGTTGACGAACGGCTGATATCCTGCGAAGAACTTGGAAGCGCCTTCGGAGGTAACCCACATCATCTCGGACATCTTGATCAGCATGCAGGATGCCAGTTCAAATGCCTGATACTGCGTCATTCTGCCGGACTCGATGTCAGCCTTGTAGAACGGGTACATGTACTGGTCAACACGGCCGATGGACATACCTGTCTGGTTCTCTTCGACCGGCAGCAGGGATTCGATGGTCCATACGGACTGGATCGCTTCCCAGAAGTTCTCCGGCTTTCTTGCCGGAACCTTCAGGTTGACTTCGGAGATTCTCATCAGTTCCTGCTTACGGACAGGGTCGCTGCACTGCTGCGCCAGCTGTGCTGCGTATTCTGACATTCTTCTGGCGTAGATCATGACGCCCTCTGTGGTGTCGATAACGCCCTTATAGAAGTAGATCTTATCGATGTCATCCGGGTTCGCATAGTCCAGCTCAGCCAGGTGTGCCTTAGCTTCGTTCTGGATGTCCTGCATACCCTTCTTCATCAGGATGACGTCATAGCCCGGGTTGGAGTCGCCGCCGCCGTTCTCTGCGTGATAGGAACAGTCGGATACATAGGATTCACCGGACAGCTCCCAGCCGCCGCACTCTCTGTACTGGTCATAGCAGTGCTCAGCTACGGACTTGCCTCTCCAGAACGGGATCAGCTCATCTCTGATGTATTTTTTATCTTCTTCGGAAATGAAGAACGGGTCCTGCGGTCTGTTAGCGATCGTCTCGAGTTCGTCCTCCATCCACTCCCATGCGATATCAGGCGAGAATGCGCCGACACGCGGACCGCCTGTCGGGTTGCCGACGATCAGCTCGTGATCCTGGATGATCAGCGGAGCTGTCTCGCAGCAGCGTCTGAAAGCCTTCGCTCTCAGGATGATCTTCGGCATTCCCGGATGCTCCTTGGTAACTTCCGTGACCGCTCTCGCACGATATGTGGAGATGGACGGAACCTGCTTCCGGTAGTTGTCCTTCAGAGCGAGGATACGCGGCGTCGGGCCGTCCGGCTGCCAGCCGGGGTCTGTCGGAGCTACCGCCTGGGCAGGTGCCGCCGCAGGCGCTGCTGCAGGAGCCGTGTATGCCGGAGCCGGAGCTCCGCCGGAGATGTTGCTGGTCACGCCTTCGAACATCTTCTTCAGGGCATCTCTCTCTTCAGGGGACATGTCTTTCGTGGCTTCTGCCAGTTTCTCTGAAAATTCACGAATATCCAATGTTCCTTCTCCTTTCCTAAGTAAGTTAGGTTTTATTACGTAATTATTTATCTTTCAATCCGTCGATATTGTTGATGATGTATCTGAGCACGTCCTGCACACTCTGCACCTCCGCTTCATGCTGCAGGTCTTCGATACTCTTTGACGGACGATCCGTCAGAGCCGTCCGTCCGAACATCTCTGCATCCACTGTCTGCATGTTTCTGATGCCAAAACCGACTTTTCGTACATAGATCAGATTCTCCGGTGCTACATTGTCCGAGGTGATTCCGTAGCCGGCTGTACCGCTGCCCAGCGTCATGGCCGGTGTCAGGTTGGTCGTCGCACCCATGCTCCCGAAGGTTGCCGGTGTGTTGACCAGCACTCTGCCGACGGGCTTCTTCAGGGCGAATTCCCGGATCACGTTCTCAGATTTCGAATGAATCACCAGTGTGTGCCCCTGCTTCTGGGTCAGAAGCAGTTCAATACATTTCTCGCAGGCATGCATCCAGTCCTCTTCGACAAAGTATGCCATGACCGGTCCGAGTTTCTCTCTCGTGTAGGGATTTCTCGATGATGCGAATTTCTCTTCGGAAATCAGCAGCACCGTTCCCTCCGGTACCTTAAAGCCCGCCTTCGCTGCCAGCTTCTCCGCCGGGATCCCGATCAGCTCCTCGTTGGCGCTGCCATCCGGCTCGAAGATGATTCTTGCCAGCTGCCGGGACTCTTCCCCGCTCATGAACCAGGCATGATTCCTTCGGAACTCTTCCTTGACTTCGTCTGCGATGGGAGCATCGACGACAATGGTCTGCTCCGCCGCCGGCAGCAGGCCGTAATCGAACGTCTTGCTCGCGATAATGTCGCTGACCGCCTGCTCGATGTCCGCTGTCCGCTCGATGAAGACCGGACCGTTCCCCGCACCGCCGTAGATGAGCGGTTTGTTGGAATCCTGTGCCGCCTTCAGCATACCCGGAACACCGGTGTTGAGGATCATGGCCGTCTGCTCATGATTCATCAGCTCGATGGTCCCGCTCTCGGTCACCGTGCTCATGTAGCACACGGCGCCTTCCGGCATACCTGCGGCTTCGCCCGCTTCAATCATGATGTCCAGGGCTCTCGCAATGGTCTCCTTCGCTCTCGGATGAGGAGAGAAGACGATGGCGTTGCCGGACTTGACTGCGATCAGCGCCTTGTAGATCGTCGTTGAAACCGGGCTGGTCGCCGGACAGAGCGCCGCGATGACACCCATGGGAACTCCGATATCTACCAGGCCTCTTGCGGGATCGTCTCCGATCACGCCGACGCAGCGTCTTCCGCGCAGCTGCTGTCTCAGGTAGGTACAGACGAAATGGTTCTTGGCATATTTATCCTTCCAGTTACCGAAATCCGTCTCGTCGGCAGACAGCACCGCCAGTTCTTCGATGTGAGGGAAGACTGCATCAGCCATAGCCTCAACGAAGGTATCCAGCTTCTCCTGCGGATACAGCACCAGCTCCTGCTGGGCGCGGTGCGCGTTCTCTGCCAGAATACGTGCTTCCTGGATGGAGAGAAGATCGTTATCTATGATATTCATTTGTAATCACTCCCTCCGCCTGCTTATGCCTTAATATGGTAACAACTTGTCTAATGTGTATCTCTCGATGATCTTCTCGAGGGCCGGATGAGGTGTCGCGATGACGCAGGAGCTGTAAACTTCCGTTCCCATATCCTCGACGGCTTTCACGCCTGCCTCGACAGCAGACTTGCATGCGCCGACGTCGCCTCTGACCAGTACCGAAATGTATCCGGACGCGGTGTTCTCATATCCGACAAACTCGACCTCTGCAGCCTTGACCATAGCATCGGCTGCCTGGCAGATGAATACCAGACCGAAG
The DNA here is from genome assembly GCA_045580505.1 of Lentihominibacter sp. Taxonomy (GTDB): domain Bacteria; phylum Bacillota; class Clostridia; order Peptostreptococcales; family Anaerovoracaceae; genus Lentihominibacter. Next base: position 14,404 of record JAZNNY010000074.1, on the reverse strand, counting down.
GTCTCGATCATTCCTAATGCTCTTCCGCTTCTTCCACTTGCCATTGGTTTACTTCCTTTCTTAAAATTAGTAGATGTCTACGTCGTGGCAGGATACGATGTCCCCAACTTCCCTGATCGGTCTGGGGATGACGTTCTGCGCTGTCAGTGTGCCGATCGCTGCCGCTGCCTTGGCGCCTGCTTCTACAGAAGCTCTGCAGGCTGCGACGTCGCCGGTTACGATGACTGTGACCAGTGTGGAACCGATATTCTCATAGGAAACCAGTTCTACTTCCGCAGCCTTCAGCATCTTGTCGCATGCATCCAGTGCCGGAACCATACCGATCGTCTCGATGAAGCCGACGGCCTCTTGTCCATAAAATCTTGGCATTTGACATAACTCCTTTCTATATACGTTTGTTTTTCAGACAATAATCGTCATCATAAAAATGGTTATAAAGAGTCATAATCATTTTACAAGTTCCTCTAAGAGTAATGTCAATAAAGGAATTTTTCGGAGCACGCTGTTCGCCGACTGTTTCGCTGGGGGGTTTCGCATGATTCCCTTGTTTTGAACGTTCATGCTCCCATCTGCATGCTCCGCCTCATTTCAAAATACCCAAATATAGACAGGGGATGATTTCCAATCTTTCCGCAAACCTTCCCCTAAGGGGAACTCTTTATTGGGAGCACGCAGGAAAACTGTTTGACGAATCCCGGATTTTGCGGTATTGTGTTAGCAGTATTCAGTTGAAGCGAGTTTGTTATTTTTTTGACAGGAGGACGCGTGCATGGACATGAACCAGGGACATCAGGCACAGGGACAGATGCGAATCGTCCAGGAGCTGGTTGCCGGTAAGGAGATCACCCTCGCCCATATCATCGGCGGTCCTCTTCCTATTGTATATCAGAAGCTGGGACTGAATCCGGACATCGACTACCGGACCTCCGCCATCGGGATCATGAACCTGACCCCGCCGGAGTCCGCCGTCATCGCATCCGATATCGCCGTCAAGAGCGGCAACGTATACCTCGGATTCGCGGACCGCTTCAGCGGCACGCTGATCATCACCGGTGAAATCGCGGAAGTAACTACGGCCATCGAGGAGATCGTGAACTACTTCCAGAATACACTGGGCTATGTGACCTGCCCGATCACCCGGCGCTAGCAGGGAGCATTTTTACAAAGGCAGGCCTGCCTTTGCATCATCCATACAGGTAAGAACGTCCGGCAATTTCGAGAGAAATTGCCTTCACTTTAAGGGAGGAAGCCGTGAGCATCAAAGCGGATCCAACAGGAAGAGAATCGAATCAGGCCGCCATCGAATCCCTCATGCAGGAAGCGATGCGGTACGCCCATGGCGGGCAGGTGCGTATCATCTCCCCACTGGTCTCCGGCAAGGAGATCACGCTGGCTCACGTCATCGGCACCTCCGACTACAGCATCTACAAGAATCTGGGCCTGGACATCGGCTTCCATAAAGGAGATGATCCCACGGGACGGTCGATCGGCCTGCTCCACATCACCCCGGCGGAGTCCGTCGTCATCGCGGCTGATATCGCTGTTAAGTCCGGTGACGTGGACATCGGGTTCATGGACCGGTTCACCGGGAGCCTGATCATCACCGGCGCGCGGGCGGAGGTCGAGGAAGCTGTCGCCGAGAATGTCCGCTATTTTTACGAGGAACTCGGCTATACGGTCTGCCAGATCAGCCACGAATAGGAGGCATTCATGCGAAAGCTCTTTCTCTGCGGCCGGTCGGAAGCCGGCAAGACATCTCTGACCCAGGCGCTCAAGGGGGAGAACGTACACTACGTCAAGACCCAGTACGTGAAGACCTGGGACATCACCATCGATACCCCGGGAGAGTATGCTGAAACGAAGAGTCTGGCGATGGCGCTCGGCATTTTTTCTTTTGACTCCGATGTGGTCGGCCTGCTTTGCGGTGCCGATGAGCCCTATAATCTGTTCGATCCGGCCATTGTCGGCGTCGTGAACCGTCCCCTGATCGGGATCATCACGAAGATCGATGAACCGAACGCCAATGTCCCCATGGTATGGCAGTGGCTGGCGGAAGCCGGCTGTGAGAAGATTTTCCCGGTCGACAGCGTGACCGGCAGAGGAATCGATGAACTGAGGGACTATCTAATGGAAGAGAAGCAGCCGCTGGATCTGGACCGCGTCATGGAGAACCAACGCAAGGGTCTGAGGGACTGGGCCTGAAGCCGGAGGATCCACTATGGGCGAGAATCAAGCACCTACACTCTTTTCTATCGGTAAAGCCGCCGAGATTTGCGGCGTTTCCGCCCGCACGCTTCGATTCTACGAGGAGAACGGCCTGATCGCGCCGGACAGAATCGACGAGGAGAACCGCTACCGGTATTACAGCTATGAGACCATGCGGCAGATCCAGACGATCCGCTATCTTCTCGATGAAGGATTCGACCTCTCCACGATCCAGGATATGCTCCGGCGAGACGACCTGACCAATCTGAAGGAGCACTTCCTTTCTCAGATCACCGAGACCGAGGCGCAGATCCGCTACCAGAAGCAAAGGCTGGCCAGCCTGCGTGCCTGGCGCGCCCTGCTCATCGAAGGTTCCTATGTGCTGGACCACCGCGACCTGGCGGTCCATACCCGTTTCATTGAAGAACAGCAGTATTTCCACTTCCATCACGTCCCGAAAAACGATGAAGAACGAACGGAAGCATTTCTTGAGACCACCTATTTCACCGAGTCAAAGAAGAACGGCCACACCATGATCGACATGGGCGGCGCTTTTAACGTGCTCTACCGGTCCTACGAGGAGAGAATGGGCGGAACGGAGCAGGAGATCACCCTGCTGCAGACGGTCTACCCGGACAGCGAGAGTGTGGAGAATACCATTCCTTTCGGCGGCTTCCTCGCGGTGACCTGCTATCATATCGGCAGCACGGACCAGATTCGGAGCACCTACGAGAAAATGCTTACCTGGGCGGCGGAGCACGAATTCTCCCTACAGGGGAGTTCTTTCGAGCGGCAGGTCCTGGATACCTACTCCGTAGGCAGCTCAGACCGATATGTGACTGAGATCCTGCTCCCGGTCCAGGGCGACTACAGCGACTTCGGCAGCTTCGCCGCCTGGCAGTAAATACTTCTTGACCTTCACGCAGCGGCAACATCTATACTCGACCTATACTCAGGAAAGGAACTTGTTCAAATGATCGGTATCTATCTATTGATCGTAGCTACCTGCATGCTGAGCGCAGTAGCAGCCGCGATCCTCAAGGCATCCGACGGATTGACAAAGCCTCTCTGGTCCGTGCTCGGCATCGGGCTGCAGCTCGTGGACTACATCATGTTTGCCCGTATCGTCGTTTACGTCAACATTGGCGTCGCCTACGCCATCTTTGCCGGAGGCGCCATCCTCGGTTCCTTCGTTCTCGGCGCGATCATGTTTAAGGAACGACTGACCCCCATCGGCTACGTCAGCGCCGGCATGATCATATTCGGTATCGTCTTTATCCGCGCGTTCGGAACGCTGTAGGGAGGTGCTCCGCATGTCAAGAAAACGAGCCATCATCTACTTTATCATCTGTGTCCTCTGCGAGCAGGTCGGGAACCTCTTCCTTACCTATACGGAAGGCTTTACCGTACTCTGGCCTTCGGTCATCTGCCTGATTGCCTACTTCTTCACGTTCTTCTTCTTCGGCAAGGCCCTGAAGGTTCTGAATCTGGGTGTCTCCTACGCGATCTGGGGCGGTGTGTCCGTCGTCTTCGTCGGGATCCTCACCGTGACTCTGCTGCACGGCAGCCTGACCAAAGTGGATATCATCGGCATGACCGTCATTACCCTGGGCATCATCGGCATGGATCTGTGGGGCGTGAAGGCTGCCCCAACGGAAGAAAAAGACAGAAAAAACCCATAAATTTCAAGGGTTCTGAGAACCTCGGAAAAAAACTTTTCAAAAAACATTGCTCCTTACGGCAATGCTCCCAAACGGCTGATTTCCAATATCAGCCTTTTATTTTGTTTATTCCCATTTGTTATTTTTTTAGCAATTGCAGTCGATTTCGCCGTTTTTTACATTATTTTGCTGTTTTCTGTCTCTAACCCAACCGTTACCATAGGGGAAGGTTTGACCTGCCTCCCGGCCAAAAAGCAATTGACCTTGCCCTTACGTCAAGGTTATAATCCTATTTGAGTTATTATTGTCTACATTAGAAGTAAGAGGTGAATCTATGGAAAATGTACAGCAGGCTCCTGCAGCGAACGCAGTAGCCAAAAAGACTGCCAGAGATAAAGCCTTCTGGAAGAAGGGTCTTCTGATCGCGATCTTCTCAGGCTTCCTCTATGGTGGTTACACATCCTTCATGACAGAAGGTATGATGCACGGCGTCTGGAACGACATCTATGCAGAAACACCGACAGGTGTTGCAGCCGGCGTCTCCGCCTTCTTCATCGTCTACACGGTATCCGCGATTGGCGCTGCCTGCGTAGACATCGGTTCCGCGATCTGGTCCCTGTTCTATGGCGGCCTGATCGGTCAGCTGGGTGACTTCAAGCGGACTCTGGCTACCAAGCCGGGCAAGATCCTGATCATCGCCGCGATCATCGGCGGCCCGCTGGCTTCCACAGCATACGTTATCGGTCTTCAGATGGCTGGTTCCATCATCGTCCCGATCGCTGCTCTGAACGCTGCTATCGGCGCGATCATCGGCCACTTCGCTTTCAAGCAGAAGACAACCAAGGGAATGGTCGTCGGTATCATCATCTGCTTCGCAGCTGCTACCCTGATCGGCTCTTCCTCCATGACTGACCTGAACTTCTCCGGCGGCGCAGCTCTGGGCTGCCTGGCTGCCTTCATCGCAGCTGTCGGCTGGGGTGTTGAAGGCGCAGTCGGCGGTTATGCCTGCTGCATGGTCGACACCGAGATCGCTATCATCATCCGTCAGTGCACTTCCGGCCTGGTCAACGGCGTTATCCTGGTTTCCATCCTGTCCATCATGGGCGGCGACGGAATCGGTTCCGGATTCCACGTTCTGACCGCTTGCCTGACCGACATGCCGTCCTACTGGATGCTGTTCGTCGCAGGCGTCTTCTCGTCCTGGTCCTTCAAGTTCTGGTACAAGGGCGCTTCCATGTGCGGCGCTGCACTCGGTATGGGCTGCAACGGCGCGTATGCGTTCTGGGGACCGTTCTGGTGCATGATCATCTGCGGCTTCATCTTCGGACATGACGGATTCGTTCTGCCGGCAGTCGGCTGGATCGGCGCTCTCGTTATGGTTGCTGGTATCCTGATTCTGGCTATCTCCCAGAACAAGGCTACAATGCAGGCTGAAGAGTAAGGAGGTGTAGAGATATGAGACCATTATTCCAGGAAGTACTCCACCTGTTCACCGATGGTAAGGAGAGATCCCGCCAGATGGTACAGGATGAGCTGAGAGCAGACTACGGCAACTTCAGATTCTTCAAGGATAAGAAGATGGACGAAGCTCTCCACACAGCGATGGCTAACGGCCTGATCGGCGAGTCCAGATATGAGCTCGACGGCAACGGCGAACTGGTGATGTACTATCAGTCCGATCAGGACATGATCGACCTGATCAACAGCTACATCAAATAAGTACAGAAATGTATATTTTAAGAGGCTACCGGTTGGCAGCCTCTTTTCATTTACCAGGTTAACCGTTCTACATCGCTGCGATCATACATCCGGGTTTTTCCCTTTTCATTCAGAATACGCAGCGTGCCTTCTCTGACCAGTCTGTCCACATACTGACGGCTGCATTGGAGCATACTGCATACTCCCGCAGTATCCAGCACTTCTCCCTGAATCAGCAGCCGGAGATCACGCCCTGTGAGCGGCAGGCTCTCCCCATTGCGGCAGAGTTCTTCTGCCGCAATCCACAGATTCTCTCCCCAGCAGATGCCCTGCCCGCCCGGCTGCAGCCTGACACTATGAAATGCCGAATCATCCTGCAGGAGCCTCTTCATGGACGGGTCTGCGCGCAGCCACGGCCCCAGATCGACCTTGCTTACCGGCAGATCCCGCATCACATCAAAGTTCTCCGCTTCCCTCTCATCACGGCAGCTGTAAAGCAGGGACAGCCCATGATCAAACAGCGGCGCAGGGGCCGTCCTTCCGCTCCTGCGATTTCTCAGGATCTCTATGTTCGCGCCATGCCTGTCCCTGTTCAGAATCAGGTAATCCACCAGAAGCATCTGGTATACGTATTCGGCCCAGCCTTTGCGCCGGCAGAAGGCAAGCGGGGTCTCCCCCGGATCCTTTGTCAAATCATAGTAGTCGTCCAGCGCGAGCTTGCTGTCGCCTTTCTCCGTGACATGCTCCCACCACTTATAGAAGTGGGGGCTTCCTGCTCAATGGCCCTATCGGACCAAGTATCCACAGGCTATCCCCGCCTGCCCGGCGGTTCTCTCATATGTCGATTCACGCACTGATCCGTGCATTCCTCTCTCTCAGGATCATTCGGCCTTCTTCCCGAATGTTCTTTGCCGCATTGATATCGCGGTCATGGTACTGCAGGCAGTGATCGCAGAACCATTCCCTCATGCTCAGGTCTTTTACTTCCGGATGCAGGCTTCCGCAGCTCGAGCAGATCTGACTGGACGGATACCACCGGTCGATCTTCACCAGTTCCTTCCCCTGCTCCTGCAGCTTGTAGGACAGCTTCTGCAGGAAGGCTCCGTATCCGTTGTCCATGACTCCCTTCCCAAACTTCAGGCACTGTGACAGCGCCTTCATGTTCAGATCCTCGACCGCGACCGCGTCAAAGCTGTTGGCAAGTTTCCGGCTCAGCTTGTGCTGGTAGTCCATTCGCTGATGCCGCACCTTCTCATGGCAGATCGCGACCCGTCTCCGCTGCTTCTCGTAGTTTTTGCTTCCCTTTTCACATCGGGCGAGTCTGCGCTGCTCCCTTGCCAGCCGTTTCTGTGCCTTCCTGTAAAAGCCTGGGTAGTCTGCCCGCCTTCCGTCTGAGAACACTCCCATCCCCTGCATGGCATAGTCGATCCCAAGTATATTCGCCCTCTGTGCGCTTAGCCTTTCCCGTTGGCTCTCCGGTTCCGGCAGTTCGCACAGCAGTGACGCGTAATATTTCCCTGAGGTCTCCCTTGTGATGGTGACTGATTTCAGGACGGCTTCCTGCGGCAGCTGCCTGTGCAGGACGATCTTCATCATCCCGACCTTCGGCAGTCTCAGCTTCTTCCCCTCCAGCCGGATATTCCTGTTCACCACGTTCGTGGTATAGGACTGTCTGGGAGCACGCTTCGATTTGAACCTGGGAAAGCCAGCCTTTGCTTCTCTGAAAAACTTGCGGTAGGCTGCCTCCAGATGCAGCTGCACGTTCGCCAGCGCCAAAGAATCCACTTCTTTCAGCCACTCGAATTCTTTCTTGTACTGGGCAGGTCTGGTGCTCAGCATCTGCCCGTGTTTCTCATACCAGCGGATCTTGTCTTCCAGCATCCGGTTATACAGGAACCTGCAGCAGCCAAAGGTCTTATTCAGCTGCACCTTCTGGTCTCTGCCTGGATAGATCCGGTATCGGTAAGCTCTCATCATCTCTCATCATCTCTCATCATCTCTCTTCTTTCCCTTTTTCCCTTGTGTCTCAATGTATTCCCTGATCACTTCGATCGGTGCGCCGCCCGCAGTCAGAAGGCAGAAACTCTGGCTCCAGAAAGCGTCCTTCCAAAGCTTCTGTCGGATCTGAGGGTACTCTTTCTTCAACAGCCGGCTGCTCGCGCTCTTGTATGCGTTGATGAATCTGCTGATCTCACTCTTCGGCTGCGCACGGAACATCACATGGATGTGATCCGCATCATGATTCCATTCCTCCAGTGTGATGCCATACTTCGGCGCAATATATTCGAATATCTCCCTTCCCCTTGCGGAGATCGATTCATCGAATACCTTCCGTCTGTATTTCGTCACCATGATCAGATGATAGTACAGGAGAAATACCGAATGTGCATTATTGTCCATTTCCCGCATAGTTTCAGTCCTCACATCTATTTCGACTGAATCCATTATACCACGGTCTTACTTCAGGAACAAGTGTTCTTTTTATGCTGTGCACTTTTTATGCAATTCATCCCGCCACTTGAAGAAGGTGGGGGATTTCTTGTTCACTATATGTTAAATATAAAAGTCTTTCAGGGACTTATCATCATCGATGCCGATATAGATGGCGAATATCACCCGGTTGACCCATCTCAACAATCCCAACATCCAACGCATCCAATGCGTTCAACGCGTTGAATGTAGTAAAAACGTTCTCTGGTCATTTCAAGTATGGATCCAACGGGAACTTTTCTCCGTTCTCCATTACGGCATTGATGCCGTAAGCGTCCGGATTCTTCACACTCTCAATCGAACTTATATTTTCATATCCACCCAGGCGATCCAGAACCTCAATCTTTTTATCGTTGATCAGGGTGGAAGCATTCACCTCTGAAATAGTGCCATCGTTCTTGATGAGAAGAATCGCATAGAATCCCCCATTGCCGAAAGGCTCAATATAGATATCCTTCACATCGTCGGCAAGGCCCACTTCCCATCCGGCTACATCTCCAAGCTCGCCTTCTGTCCTCATGACAGCCGTTCCTTCCTGTGTGAGTAGCACCCCATTCACATCCATACCGTACCCGTCTTCGCTGGACAGTTCTTTCACGTAGCTGAAATCAGTGTATTCAGGAACTGGTTTTCCTGCCTCCGTCTCCTGACTGGTTGTTGTATTTTCTGAGGGCTCTTCATTTGAAACTGAATCGCCGCATCCTGTAAATGCAAAGATAATAGCGATTAATATCGTTGTAGTAATCAGTATCTTTTTCATAATTCCAGATTCTCCTCCATACGAAGATATTTATGTCTTAGATACCATGCCTGTTCGGAACTGATCATTCCGTTTACTTCTGCATTGTTGATTTCCGACTGCAGTTCACAATAATCACCGTCCCAGTGCAGATACGGAATATTGTGATCAACTTTATACGCAATTGAGAGTAATCCTGTTCATCTCTATCAGATTGCATCTTTCCATAACCTTCTCCATCCTGGCGCACCTCTTCTATTCCTTCACACTATCCCTTTAAAACAAGTGGCAACACCCAAGTACATTATACCCAAACATTGCCACTCACATCTATAAATATATTAATTTACTGAAATCTTCTCTTCCCTATCGCACCAACCTATTCAAAACACCTTCTCACAATCTCACACACCACATCCACCTGCTCCATCGTCATCTTATTATCACTCGGCAGACACAGCCCTCTCTCAAAGATATCCGCGCCGACATCCACCAGCCCGGCAGACTCTATATACGCATTGCTCCTGGCCCGTCCATTACCGGCCGCCGTCACGAACGGATGCATCCGGTACAAAGGCTGCATGTGCATCGGTTTCCAGATCGGCCGCCCCTCCGCATTGTGCGCCGCAATCTGCTCCAGAATCTCGGTCGGACAGGACTTCCCAGGCTCGCTGATATACAGAGCATCCTTCTCCCCTCTGACCTGCTGGCACATAGCATCCTCATCAATCAAAAGGCAGGACAGCCAGTAGTTCGGCTCACACCTTTCTGGAATCGGATTCATCTGCAAAGGCAGGCCCGCCAGTCCCTTCTGATATCTTTCATAGATCGCCTTCTTCTGAGCGATGTGTTCTTCCAGATGCGGATACTGGCCGCGGATGACACCTGCGATGACATTGCTCATTCGGTAATTATATCCCAGTTACCAAAAACTATTTTGAGGTATGTGCATTAACAATTGTGTTCTTCTCACTAGCCATTGTCTCCTTAAAATCATCTCTTACTCTGTTTTTGTTTTTTACGCTCCTTATATCTGGCACAGCGTACTGCATTACTGCTGCGATCTTCCAGATTATATACAACATCCTGATATGGCAGATTTACTGAAACAGTCACAATGCTTACACCAAGCTCTGTAGCAATCTTCTTAATTGCATCTGAGGCATCCATTCCCTCGCCGCCCTTACTCGCGGGTTTCGTATAACTGTGAAACGATTCCGCAATCTGACGGCTCCGTTCTGTGCCCCAGAATCCGCCGGTAATCAATATTTTTCTGATTTTTGATGTCGATAGGTTGATTCGTATATCTTCTAGCTCCTTTGAAAATGCCTTCAGACTCTTATGATTTGCTTCCTGTCCGGGAATCCAATCCTCCCCAGGTTCTCTAAACTCGTCACCTGCGGCCGGCGGCCTACTATCCTCAATGCGGTCATCATAAACATCACCGTAAAGATCGCATATATACTCAATGTACTCCCAAGAATAATTCTTTTCTTTTCCCATTTTCGTGTTCCTCTATGTATGTAAATGATGCGTACATTGATTGTAGTATGTCTTTTAACACATGTCAATTAACACTTGTAAAGAATCGGATACGAAAACGCTCAATATTTCATTAGTCGTACACTATTCTGTCTTATTTGTACGCTTACATTCTCCCCTCGTATTTCTGATATCTGCTCAACAGTTTTTTCGAGTTCCTCTCTCAAATCTTTTATAGTACTAATTTTCCTCGTAAATGGTGCATCTGTTTCGAGCAAAAGCTTATCAGCCGGAATACTCTTGATGGTTTCCTGACCCCCCTTTGTGTTAGTCATCCGATAATTAATAGAAAACCATGCACCGGCATTAATAGCTCTGCTCCGTTCAGTCGCAGTCCCTGTGAACCAATGAAATATACAAATATTGTTGGAGAATGTACCTGCAGCTTCCAGCGCGTCGATTACTGTTCCTGCCGCTTTTACAGAATGAATTGAAAGAACTTTGTTTCCTTCATCAGCACAAGCAGTGGCAATCTTCCTAAAGCAAGATATTTGCTGCGGTTTAGAAGCTATGTATGCTGAATTAAAATCCAACCCTACCTCACTAACGAACTTGCCTTTTTTAATAAGTTGTAAAAAAAGATCAATCTCATTCTCTCTTTCTGAGACTAATTGCGGATGTAAGCCAAGACCGACTCTGATGTTATTCACACCCGTACAGAATTCAACTTCTTTCTTATATGCTTTTGGTGTAGTCCCAACAGCAATTATACCAATATCAGAACTTCGAAAATCCCGGATCAAAGTCTGCATGTTATCCATCAAATCAAGATGAAAGTGTGTATCAATCAGCATTCTCTTTCTCCAAACTATCCCGAATCCAGTGATCGACTTCCCTTAGACCACGAGAATACATGTCAGCTAATTCTGTAAGATATGAATTACTCCCTTCGAGCGGTCCAGGTTTATGAATCACTACACTTGCTCTTCCAGGATTCTCTTTTATTTTTGAGATTGCATACTCAAATGACCGTAATTGTTCACCAACGTTGTCTCGATTATTATGTATATCAGAAACCCTTGGATATAAATATTCTGATGGATCCTCTTCTCCAAAAGCGTGATATATTGCTGATCTTCGAATGATACATGGCAGACAGTGCCCACAATGTTGAGAATGTCCACTCCTGATGTTTGCATTATTGACTGATGAGCATGAAAAAGATTGCCCTAATGAAATCTTAAGAGCCTCTTGATTTAAGCACTCTTCAGCCATCTCACCTTTTGTCTTGTTCCAATATGGGTTCGAAATCGCAACGCCAAATATATTATAGGCAATATCATTCCACATTTTCAGATAGAACGGATGTGTTGTTCGCGTGCTATGAGATCCTATCCTTGTAGAATCAAGCGGTACATTTAATGCTATTAATCCATTCTCCGGCATATATAGCGTATGGCAATTCTTAGTTCCGCTCATAGCCAACAATGCAATTGCAATAAACAAGAAGGATCTGCTCCTTTGATTCTTATCACACTCTCCATATGGCAATTCTATATCTGTTAGGCTCGTCCATAAATATGCGTTTTTGTGCGGAATGTCTCCATACCTTTCGTCTAAAACTGATAAAAGATCTGTTTGCCAGTGGCGAACCCTGCCCTCACCCGCATGACTCACAAGAAGAGTAGCCTGTCCCCGCTCCATGTAATTGATTGCAGCAATGAGGCTATCCATTCCTCCGGAAAATAAGGATGCATAATGATAGTCTTCTGTTCTATCTGCTACTTTTTCTTTATCAGAAAACTCAACATCTCTTTTTAGAAACTCTATTGCCCACAGATCACCAGTAAGAAACTTCAGCATTCTCTCAAGGAGTTCTTTATATCCATGCCACTTTTGGTCGTATACAGGGATTGAAAGTATTATCTCTCTGCTCCAAGAGTCCTGAGATTGCTTTGCTCGGGATATCTTCATATCAGCAATGTAGACTATCAAAGCAATAATTATTGCATCAAAACCGGACTCAGATGGGAATATTTTCAGTTTTCGAAGTTCATGAACTGTATTCTGAAGTCCATATCGAAAACCGCCAGTTGCTGTAAGCATGGGCAGTATAGCTTCGACAGTACTTGATTCTGAATGTATTAAGTATTCTGGTTTATGTAAACTCACGTCAAATGATGCGGTTATATGATATCTATACATAATCAATCACCCATGCTCTCTAGCAGATCATAAATCTTATGATAAACTCTGTCCACGATATTCTGAGCCCTTGAATTTGTTACATTTACCTCTTCATTAACGACTGCAAATGCATCTGAGACGTTCATCATTATCATCTGCTCAATGCTGCCTTCTATATCAGAAACACTGCTAATACTATCGGGAAGAACGATGATTTTATTTGCAATATCGTTAACAATATGTTCCATAATCACCTTTCCGATGTACCGTTGAAGAACCTCCTGACACTCCTCCCCTGACAAATTCTCCGGCGATTTATTTTCAAAGTCTGGGAACTCACTAATCACTTCGAAATATGCAGATCTTGCCATCCCTTCATCATTTGGTCCTCCATCCGGACATACAAACACTGCTATCCGCGTAAAAAACTCTTTTGCTGAAAGGCCTTCAAGATTATCTATAGAATAATCCTGTTCAATTGACCGAATGCCTCCGCCACCTGATAAGGTTTGTAACACATCATATAAAGATGCTGTGCTCTTTCTAGCAGAACCTAGTCGTTTGGTAGCGTTCGTACTGCCGCCGAGCGTTCTTCCAACATATCTGGAAACGGTTTTTCTCATAGATCCGCCATCACGCCCACCACCATTTATGTATTGTGTAAATGTAGTTCGCGGACCTCTGAACCTGTTTTCATCTCCGTCAGGCGGAATAGGTATTGCTTCTCCATCAGGCTGAACAGCAGATTCTTGCTCATCATCAAGCCAGGCAGGAACCAACGGTGTATGAGCAGATTGACCTTTGTTCCTTGTGGATGTTCCCATTTATTACTCCCGTGCTGCTTTAGCACTTGCTCTTATCATTTCGTTTGACCCGTTCTTTTCAATTGCTTCCAAGAACTGATCTAGCTTATCTCTTGAAGCGCATCCCTTTGGAATGCATGCATCCCATTCTCCAGTTGCCCACATTCCAACTTTATCTACAGGTAGTGTAAGCAGGAAATCGGCTAAATCATTCTGGAGTTCTGTTCTGAATTCAACCAAGCGTCTTATTCCTTCGATTACTTTTGGTGGTTTTATGTCGGAATACGATCCTCTAAAGACTGCCTGAGATGCACGCACTAGAAGCTTTCTTGCATCGGATTCCTCAAGAGCACGTATCTTATCCTTATTACGGGCAGTGCTGACTTTACCGTTACAAACAGCGACAATGAGTTCTCTTATTCTCTCCTCAGAACTAACAAAGAAATAGTCCTCTTTCTCTGTACAGGCGAAGTAATATGGCCGTAAATCAACATCGTTTAGCGAAGGATTAATATCAATCCATTTTCTTACTTCAGCTTCTTCTAAGTACTTCGTAAAGCTTTCATGCTTATAGACTTGAGGCGGTGCACTCTCTTTCTTATCCTTGGTTTTCTTTGCCTTTGCTTTCCCCGCCTGCTTTTCAGTATCCTCTATTTCTTCAGCTTTCCCATCAGTAACATCTTCTTCTGCAATTATGCTAAAAGCTGCACATTTGCCGTTTTCATCAAGTTCATCAGCTAATGACTTGTAGAACTCGTTATTGTACTGCTCCGCTAACATCATTTTTGCTAGAACATCCATTCTTAATTCATTTTCATCAAAGCCTCTATTGTGAGCAACTTCCGTTCTCAAAAGAAGCATGTTGATAAACCTTTTGATATTTCTCGGATTACCTCCAGTGTTTTCAGCAAGAATCTTTCCCGTATTAAGTGCTATGGCTACTTCATCTGTAACACTTTGGTATTCATCGCCCAGGGCATTTTTGATTTCAGTCGATGTCAATTGTTCCAATGCCCATGGCTTGGACAGTTTCTTTATTACAAGTTCAACCAGATTCTTCAGTCCCTCCGACTCTCCGGTCTTTGACTCAATCATTAACAACACCATATACATCTGGGCTTCTGATATTCCTATTCGCG
>JAZNNY010000073.1:0-12065 GCA_045580505.1 Lentihominibacter sp. | reverse complement strand
AAGCGGTCTTAGGAAGACAATTTCATCACACAACTCCTTGGCTCACAGAACGACATGGCTACGATCCGACTTCCCGAATCCGCCCGGGGTATTCGGCATGTCGTCCCGCAGGCCTGTGTTGTGGTCGAAGCCGGAGCAGCTGCAGTTTTCCAGGGCGAAGGTATAGGTCTCTCCGGCCAGCACCTTCCGCAGCGTTCTGTAGATGCAGCCGAAGGTATCGGTCAGGTCCGCCGCTTCCTTATGGACCCGGGTGATGGCGATCAGCTTTCCTTCCAGCTTCATTTCTTTGACGAGTTCACTGTAGCTCATGTTCTCCTCCTTACTTCTGCGACTGCAGGTAGGCTGCCCTGCCTTCTTCATAGAGATTGCCCCCGGCGGTATCCAGTACGATCGTCACCGGCAGGTCTTCTACATACAACTTTCGCACGGCCTCGGCCCCAAGTTCCGGGAAGGCGATCACCTCCGCTGACTTCACGCACCGGGCCATCAGAGCTGCCGCTCCGCCGATGGCCGCCGCATAGACCGCCCCGTTTCGAAGGGCTGCCTGGCGAACTTCCTCCGACCTCTGCCCCTTGCCGATCATCATCAACTGGCCTGCATCCAGAAGCTCCGGCGCATAGGCGTCCATCCGGTAACTCGTGGTCGGTCCCGCAGACCCGATCGGGTTACCGGGCTTTTCCGGCGTCGGTCCGACATAGTAGACGATGGAGCCTGCGATCTCAAACGGAGTCTCCTCTCCCCGCCGCATCATCTCGACGATCTTCTTGTGCGCCGCATCCCGCGCGGTATAGACGGTCCCGGTGATCAGCACCTGGTCTCCGGCGCGAAGGTCCCGGACCGCTTCCTTCGTGAAGGGCTCTTTCAATCTGTATTCCATTATATGATCACCTCCGCGTGCCGGCTGACGTGACAGTTGATGTTGACAGCCACCGGCAGTCCTGCGATGTGGGTCGGCGCCGTCAGGATATTCACCTTCAGGGCGGTCGTCCTGCCGCCAAAGCCCTGCGGACCGATTCCGAGCGCGTTGATTCTTTCAAGAAGCCGCTCCTCCATCTCGGCGTAGAACGAATCGGGGTTCTGCCGGTCCAGAGGCTCGAGCAGGGCGCGTTTGGCCAGCAGAGCCGCCTTGTTGAAATTGCCGCCGATCCCGACGCCTACGACGATAGGCGGGCAGGGGTTCGCTCCGGCAGCCTCTACGGCGGAAACGATGAAGTCCTCCGCCCCCTGTGCTCCGGCGGACGGCGGCAGCATCCGGATCTGGCTCATGTTCTCCGAGCCGAACCCCTTAGGCGCCACCGTGATCTTCACCCGGTCCCCTTCTGTGAGTCGCACCACGATATCCGCCGGCGTGTTATCTCCGGTGTTCTCCCGGCGCAGCGGGTCTGCAACGATGGACTTTCTGAGATACCCTTCGGTGTACCCCCGGCGTACGCCCTCGTTCACGGCGTCCTCCAGCAGGCCTCCGGTCAGATGCACGTCCTGGCCCAGGTCCACGAACACGCAGGCCATGCCGGTATCCTGGCACAGCGGGAAGACCCCCTGCTCCGCGATCTCGATGTTCTTCTCAATGATCTGCAGGACTTCCTTCGCTGCCGGCCAGGTCTCCTCGGCCGCCCTCGCCGCGATGCATCCCCTCGCGTCCTCTCCCAGATGGTGGTTCGCCTTCACGCAAAGGCAGACCACCGCTTCCGTGATCTCTCCTACGTTCAATTCTCTCATGGCCGTATTTCCTTTCATACGCCAATATGATATAATTTCCTTCAGTAAAAATCTATACTGAACTTGAAAAATACAGGGGACACACCATGAAAATGTTTGTCTACGGCCTGCGTGAATACGACGAGCGGGTCTTCTTTGACGCCTTCAGCCGGCAGTACCATCTGGACTTCGAATCCTGCGGGGAGAAGCCGACGCTGGAGAACGCCCACCTGGCCGAAGGCTGCCAGGCCATCAATATCCTGACCGCCCCGGTGGACAGGGCCATGATCGACACCTATAAGGAGATGGGCATCCGGTGCATCATGACCAGGACCATCGGCTACGATCACATCGACTATGAATATGCCCGGTCCCAGGGGATCGGCGTACTGAACATCACCTATTCTCCGGCCACCGTTGCCGACTATGCGGTGATGATGATCCTGATGGGCATCCGCAAAATCAAGTACATCCGGCTGCGGGCCGCCGTACAGGATTACACCCTGGAGGGCAAGCTGGCCTGCGAGCTCGGCAACCTGACCATCGGCATCGTCGGTACGGGACGGATCGGCGCCTGCCTGGCCAGGGAACTCACCGGGTTCGGCTGCCGCATGCTGGCCTGCGACCCCTTCCCCAAGGCAGAACTGACCGACATTGTGGAATACACGGATCTGGATACCCTGCTGCGGGAAAGCGACGTCATTACCCTGCACGCGCCGGCAATCGAAGAGAATTATCATATGATCGACGGACCTGCCTTTGCGAAAATGAAGCAGGGCGCCGGACTGGTCAACTGCGCCCGCGGGCCGCTCGTAGACAGTGAGGCGATGATCGAAGCGATCGAATCCGGTCATCTGGGTTTCGCCTGCCTGGACACCGTGGAGAACGAATTCGGCATGTACTACTATAACCGGATGGGCGAGCCGCTGAACAATCCGCAGCTGGCCATCCTCAATTCCCACCCCAACGTGATCACCACCCCGCACATGGCCTTCTATACGAAGGAGGCGGTTTCGGACATGGTCGAAAACTCTATTCTGGGAATCCTGGATTACTTTAAGAACGAGGAGGAATAAACCTATGGCACATAAAGTACTGATCTTAAACGGAAGTCCGAACGTCAGCGGCTGCACCGCCCGTGCACTGACGGAGGTCGCAGACACCCTGCAGCGGGAGGGGATCGAGACAGAAACGATCCAGGTCGGCAGACTTGACATCCGCGGCTGCGTCGCCTGCGGCTCCTGCATGCAGACCGGAAAGTGCGTGTTCAATGATCTGGTCAATGAGGTTGCGGCAAAGTTCGAAGAGGCGGACGGTCTGCTCGTCGGTACGCCGGTCTACTACGGCTCTCCGAACGGAACGATCCTGTCCTTCCTGGACCGGCTCTTCTACAGCACGCCGTTTTCCAAGCAGATGAAGGTCGGCGCCGCTGTCGTCAGCGCCCGCCGCGGCGGCAATACGGCAACCTTTGACGCCATGAACAAGTATTTCACCATCTCCGCGATGCCCGTCGCCTCCAGCACCTACTGGAACCAGGTCCACGGTTTCACCGCTGAGGACGTGGCCAAGGACCTCGAGGGACTGCAGACCATGCGCAACCTGGGCCGCAACATGGCCTTCCTGATCCGCGCCATCGCCGCCGAGAAAGCAAAGGCAGGCCTCCCCCGGCAGGAAGACGACGTTTTCACCAGCTTCCCGGACGGCAAGTAGGAGGCGCCGCTTATGAACGCAAAGATGATCGAGATCCCGACGCTGCACCGCATCGAGCCGCGGGAGCACGAAGCCGTCTGCCAGATGATGCTCCGGTCCTATCACGACTATCCCAAGCTCATGAAGCTGTTTCCGGATGAGGCGGACCGGATGGCGGGCATCGAAGCGGTCGTGCGCTATTACAGCGCCTATGATTTTCATTACGGCGCCGGATTCAGTCTGGATGAGGGCCTGCACGAGTGCGTGGCCATGCTGCACAGCAGCGAATTCGACTTTGAAAACGAAGAGAGGATCCGCGCGGCGAACTGTGAGAACGACGCCTGGCGCGCCGCCATGGACCGGCTCACCCCGCAGCAGCGGACGCTCTGGCACGAATGCTTCGAGGAGCTCGACCGGCTGGAGGCGGAACTGTCATTCCCCGAGGAATATCTCTATCTGGACTTTCTCGCGGTCGATCCGGACTGGCAGCACCAGGGGCGCGGCCGCCGTCTGATGGGCGAGGTCATCAAATGGGCAAAAGAGCACGACCTTCCGATCATGCTCTTTACGAATACTGAATATGATATCCGGTTTTACCGGAGTCTGGGGTTTGAGGTCACCGACGTGACCCGCTCGGAGCGCTACGGCTTCGAAAACACCTATGTAGTCTGGGGCGGCTGATTGGCCGGCCCTTTTCTTTTGCGATTACAATTTTCGATTAGAATTTTTCTGATTTGTAATTTCTCCTGTGTGGATGGGCCGGACCGGTCCCTGGAAACGCTGTATATTACAATTGAAGGTTCAAAAAAACGGAAATTGTTCTGTGAACAACCGGATCGTAACAATTTCTGATAATTCTCAGGCGCAATTGTATTTTAGGGCCATTCTGAGAAGTTTGACCAACGAAAAAGGCCGATTTATTACAATTTCCCGAAATTCTGAAGAGAAATTGTAATCGGCCTTTAGTAAAACCTCTACACGGCAGCAAAGATTCTTAGATGTATTCCTTTTCTACATACTCGCTCGTCGCGAGGCGCAGCACTGCGCCGTAGTCCAGCGTGAACTTCACCGTGTCACCGACCTTGTATTCTCTGTCGGATTTGGTGACATCCAGAATCAGGTGGTCGGAGCTTGCGCCCAGTACGTCGACCTTCTCATCCAGCGGATGCATGCCGTCGCGGTCTGTATCCTGCTGGCCGATGCCGAGGATCGCTCTCTTGATCCGGCCGCGGTCTTCATAGTAAGGCTTCTGCCCGAAGGCGTCCACGCCGACCTCGCCGATCGGAAGGGATGGCTTGGTTTTCAGTTCGATGATCTGAGCCTCGCAGAGCAGGCCGTCTCCGACTGTCCCCGGAAGGTCCTCGCCGTAGGCCGTATCGTTGCCCAGCAGGAAGGCTTCGCCGAGACGCAGGTTGCTGATCTTCTCCGGCAGCTCGCCCTTTCCCACCAGATAGATGGAGCTGGAATTTCCGCCCGAGACCATCTGCAGGCTGATCCCCAGCTTCTGCTCTACCTTGCCTGCGATCTCGCAGAGTACGGACAGGTTGTCATTCTTCGGAATGATGGCTCCGTAGCAGGTCAGGTTAGTGCCCATACCGTAGAGTTCCACATGCTTCATGGCGTGGATCTTCTCCGCCGTTTCCAGGATCTCCTCTTCGTTTTCAAAGAAGATGCCCTCGCGCAGGTCTCCCAAGTCCACCATTAGAACGACCTTGTGGATTTTCCCCTGCTTCTCAGCTTCCGCGTCCAGCGCCTCGATGGTCGCCATCTCGGAATTGAAACTGATGTCCGCATATTTTACGACCTCTTCGATCTCATGCATCTGCGGAAGACGCAGCAGCACGCTCTGCTTCCCGTTCGCCTCGACCAGGTCCTGATATTTCTTAATGTTGAGGATTCTGGAATCCGCCAGATAATCGACCCGGGGGTGGGATGCGATCATCTCCGCCACCTTTCTGTCCGCGCACAGGCACTTGGTAACGATCATCATGCTGCAGCCTCCGTCGTCTTTGGTAATCTTGGCGACGGCGTCGATGTTGCTTCTGAGTTTCTCGATATCAATCAAAAGTTTCGGATACATGGATTCCTCCTTTGGTTGTTTCTTGTTCTGTGAATATACTGTATACAAATTATAATTCGCATGCCGGACGATTTCAAGTGTCTGTCGGTCTTGTTGCCGCTGAGTTATGGTATACTTTTACTATGAAAGATACGATAACGCGAAACGAAACAACTTCACCCCGGCCAAAGGCCCCTTCCGCCTCCGCCCTGCTCGCCTGGTATGACGCGAACGGGCGCAGCCTGCCCTGGCGCGAGGATCCGACCCCCTACCACGTCTGGCTCTCGGAGATCATGCTCCAGCAGACCCGGGTCGAGGCGGTCCGGGATTACTATGCCCGCTTTCTCGCTGCCCTGCCGACCATCGAGTCCCTTGCAAAGGCAGATGAGGACGTCTACCTGAAGCTCTGGGAGGGCCTCGGCTATTACAGCCGCGTGCGCAATCTCCATAAGGCAGCGGGCGTTGTGATGCGGGAGCACGGCGGGAGCATGCCGCGCACGGCCAAGGAGCTTGCCGCTCTTCCCGGCATCGGGCCCTATACGTCAGCAGCCATCGCCTCGATCTGCTTCGACGAACGGATCCCTGCAATCGACGGTAATCTGCTGCGAGTCTTCGCGCGGGTGTCCGGCTTCGAAGAGAGCATCCGGACGGACCAGGCGAAGAAGTCTGCCCGGGAGTTTTTCCTGGAGATCTTCCCGGACCTCCGCTGCGGCGATATGAACCAGGCCCTGATGGATCTTGGTGCCACGGTGTGCCTTCCGGCCGGCCGGCCGCTCTGCGAAGTCTGCCCCTGGGCGGACCGCTGCGCTGCCCACGCCTGCGGCAGGGAGCAGGAGCTCCCGGTGCTCCCGCCAAAGAAGCGCCGGCAGATCGAAGAGAAGACGGTGCTCCTGATTTACTATGACCAGAAACTCGCCCTCAGAAAGCGCCCGGACCAGGGCCTTCTGGCAGGACTCTACGAATTCCCAAATGCTCCCGGGAAACTCTCCCAGGAAGAGGTGCTCCGTTTCGCGGGCACGCTCGGCTTCACAGCCGTCCGCCTGCAGAAGCTGCCCGCCGCCAAACACATTTTCACCCACCGCGAGTGGCACATGACCGGCTGGCAGGTCCTGGCCGACGAATGGGAGCCCTTTGCCTCCGGTGCTCCCCGGGAGCACGAGCTGTTTCTCGCTACAGCGCGCGAACTGGACGAGGTATACTCGGTCCCATCTGCCTTTGCGAAATATCAGAAGGAGATCCGCCGCGATTATCTCTGAATTTTTTCAGGACGCCTGCAACACTTTGGCTGACGAAAGACACCTGACATATAGAAAGCCTACGCAGAAGAACGGTTGGAGGGAACCCACCCATGAAAGATGCAACGCTTGAACTGAAACTGATCCAGCAGGCCCGCACAGGGGATGCGGATGCCTTTTGCCGGCTCTACGGTATGTATAAGGACCGGCTGTACCGGTACGCCTTTTATCGGCTGGGGAATCCTGCCGACGCGGAGGACGCCGTATCGGAATGCGTCCTTGCGGCCTGGAAACAGGTCGGGCAGCTACGGGATCCTGAGGCTTTTCCTGCCTGGATCTTCCGGATCCTCTCCGGTTGCTGTGCCAGACTGATCCGTCGGCAGATCGAGGCCCGGTCCCATGACTCTCTGGAGCATAAGATGGAAACCGGCCGGGAAGGAGACCTTCCCGCAACCTGCGAAGATCCGGACGGCTGGCTTCTTTTGCAGGAGGCGCTCCGGACGCTTTCTGATGAGGAGCGCGACATCGTTCTGCTTTCCTGCGTGGGCGGCCTTAAGAGCGGGGAAATTGCGGACCTCGTCGGGAAGACGCCCGGCTCCGTCCGCTCCAGTCTCTCCCGCAGTCTGAAAAAAGTCAGGGGGTATTACGAATGATCGATAACAAAGATTTTGAACAGGATATGAACTTTGTCCGCGAGAAGTTTGCGGGCGACGGCCTTGCTGCGCCGGATGCGCTCTCCGAGGATGCGCTTCGGCAGAAGCTCTCGGGCGGGCCTGCGACTCGGGCTGTAGCCGATTCCGTGCCGCAGAAAGTCCCCGGCAAAAGACGCCGCTGGACCCGGCCCCTCATCGGCCTTGCCGCCTGCGCCGTCCTGGTCATCTGCCTGATCCCGGTCATGAAGGGCGCTCTGCCGTCCAGCTCATCCGGACTTCAGATGGAAGCCGGCGAGGACGGGCTCTACCATTTCCAAAGCTACCGGGAGCTCGATAAGGAGATGAAGTACCTTCTCCCGGATGAGCAGCAACTGCTCTATGCAGGGGGAGAGATGATGGACGCGGAGTCCGCCGTGAGCTCAGATACCTCCCTGGCACCGGATGCGGATATGGCGGTTGAAAACAAGGATGAATCCGCCCCGGCTGCCGCAGGCGAAGCTGCCGGCAGAACGGACGAGGCCCCGGCCCACTCCGATACCTACACCCAGGTCGAAGGCATCGATGAAGCAGACATCGTCAAAACCGATGGGAACTACATCTATTATCTGTCCTCCTATACCGGGGACGTCATCATCGCTAAAGCCAGCAATGGCAAGGCTTCCCGCGTTTCGTCAGTCAGCGGCAGCAAGGCCGGATCGTTTATTTACGATCTATATGTGAAAGACGATCAACTGATTGTGATCGGTCAGGACCGGAAGCTCGACGAGGCCGGCTTCACAAAGGGCGCCGCCTCGGAAGCGACCGCCGTGATCATCTATGACATTAGCGACCGAACGGCCCCGAAGGAGAAAACCAGATACAGCCAGACCGGCGCGCTGCTGAGTTCCCGCCTGATCGGCGATCAGCTCTGCCTTGTGACCAGCGATATGGCCTGGGGCTACAAGCGAAACATGAACGTCCCGTTCCTCTGCTATGACGGAGGGAAGGCGGAGAAACTGCCGATTGAAAACATCAGCTGCTTCCCCGAGGTCAGCAGACCTTCCTTCAGCGTGGTCAGCATGCTGGATCTTTCGGCAGGGGCTCTTACGAAAAAAACCGTTCGCACCAAGGCCGTCCTCGGCGGGTCCGATCAGATCTACTGCAGCGGTAAGACGCTATATCTGACCGGCGCCGTCTATACGGAATCCGAGGATGCCACCGCCTGGGGCGATGATTCAGACAGCATTGCCCTTCCGGCAGATCCCGGTCTGATCCCGCCGCCGCAGGAGCCTCTCATGACACTGCGCACGCAGATCGCGAAGGTTTCCCTGGACGGCGGCAAGATCCGCTGCAGCGGCTCGGCCATCGTCGACGGCACCGTGAACAACCAGTTCTCCATGGATGAGCGAGACGGAACCTTCCGCATTGCCACGACTTCAAACGATAAGGGAGCAGACTTTAACAACCTCTACCTGTTCGACGGGAGCATGCGGGAGGTCGGCTGCGTCATCGGTTTTGCCCGCGGGGAGCACATCGAAGCGGTGCGCTACATTAAGGACAAGGCCTACGTGATCACCTACGAGCAGACCGACCCGCTCTTTATCATCGACCTTGCGGATCCGGAAAATCCCGTTATCGAAGGGCATGTTAAGATCAGCGGGTTCTCCACCCTGCTTGTCCCTGCGGATGACGACCACCTGCTGGGGCTCGGCTTCTCTACGGACACCACGGAATTCGGCGAGGCAACGGACGGCGTCAAACTGGCCCTCTTCGATATCAGTGACCCGTCCCACCCCGAGGTCTCGGCCAGCAAGGAGTACCCAGGCATGTACAGCGAAGTCCAGTACGATCACAAGGCTCTGCTCGCGGGGCCGGACGGCGCCTACTACGCGATCCCCTATGAGCTGACACCTGAAACATGGACAGATGATGACATGGTCACCATCGACGAGTCCGAGGATCTGGCGGAAATTGACGAATCGGCGGAGATCGGGAGCACGGAGGAAGATGGGAGCACGGCAGATTCCGGGAGCACGGATGATCCTTCCCAGGGCCTGCTCGTCTTCTCCGCGAAGGATGGCAAGCTCGAGCAGCTGCACGATTTCAAGACGGGCGATTACGTGAACCGCTGCATCTACATCGGCGACTGGCTCTATGGGATCTGCGCAGACGATTCGATCGAAGGTTTTCAGTTAAAGTGAAGATTTGACGCGGCACACATGGCGGTGTAAACTACAGAAAAGGCAGGGCGCCCTGCCTTTGCAGGAGGTGCGTCAGGAATGAACGTGAAAGAAATCAAAAGAGACATGACCCAGGACGAGATGGCATATGAGCGGACCGAGATGTCCAGCGAGCGAACGGCCATGGCAACGGAGCGGACTGCGCTAGCCCAGGAACGGACTGCGCTTGCAATTGAACAGACCGAAATGGCTTTTGAGCGCACCATACTGACCAACACGCAGACCCTGCTCTCCTATACCCGAACCGCAATCGGACTTCTGGCCGCCGGCATCGGCATGTTCGAATTTGTCGATAACCAGTCCATCATCACGCTCGGTGTGATCATTATGGCGCTGGCGCCGGTCGTTGAGGCCATCGGCATCGTCCACTTCCTTCTGGTGCGGCGACGCATGAAGAGACTTGCGCTTCGTAAAATTGAACCAAACCCATAACGACATTTCGAGGTTTACCGGGCTTATAAGCAAGGAAACCTCGAATTTTTCTTCCGGCAAAAGGCGGCAGTGCCTTGCATTCGAGGTTTTGATCGTTTTCAAGGGGGTAAACCTCGAATGAGGAAGACGCCTGCTGGCCTAAGAAGCATCTTTTCAAACAAAATTCGAGGTATGGCCCCTTCTACGGGCACCATACCTCGAAAAGTCGTTTTTCATCAGCCGGCCAGACCGGTTTTTTATTTCTTCCAGAGACTATGCAGGTTGCAGTAAGCGTAGACCGCTTCCACTTCGTCATCACAGCAGAGGGCGAAGCAGGCTTCCGGCTTGTCCTCCGGAGTCAGGACCTTTCTCTGATTGCCCTGCTTGGTCTGCAGGGAGATCCATTCAATGTAGTGCTCCGGAATCATCGGATGCTCTACAGAGCCAACCTTGACCTTGACGATGCCGTCCTCTACGGTATACTCCGGCACGTGCTTCTCGACTGCCGCGTCCGTCGTTCCCGGGATGATCTCAGCCATCGGCTCTCCGCAGCAGATGACCGGAACTCCGGCGTCCTTTACCTTGGCAATGATGTTGCCGCAATGCTTGCAGATGTAGAATTTCTGTTCCATGGGTACTTCCTCCTTTATTTCTTCGCATACACTGTCTTCGTGCTGACGCCGGGCAGGGCGCCGAGCTTTCCCGACAGGGCACTGATTGTATCTCCGTCCGCCTCCATGGCGATACTGATGATCGAGAGACCTTCCTGCGGGCGCGGAATCCCCATGCGTCCGATGATGTAACCGCGATACTCGTGCAGCAGGCTGTTGAGCCGCTCCACTGCAGCGCTCTCCTCTACGATGATCCCGATCAGGGCAATTCTTCTGGTCCCTTCCATCTCTTCCTCAAAACATCTAAAATAAACATACGGAGCGGCAAAGCCGCTCCGTGTCATTGCCCGCGAAGGGCTTTCATCCTATAGCTTTAAGACAGCTTATCTTCCAACGATCAGTGCTGTTCCCATGCCGCCGCCGATGCAGAGAGTTGCGAGACCCTTCTTGGCGTCTCTTCTCTTCATCTCGTACAGCAGGGTAACGAGGATTCTGCAGCCGGATGCTCCGATCGGGTGACCAAGCGCGATAGCTCCGCCATTGACGTTGGTCTTCTCCGGATCCAGGCCCAGGTCCTTTCTGACTGCCAGGGACTGTGCTGCGAACGCTTCGTTAGCTTCTACCAGGTCGATGTCCTCGATGGTCAGGCCGGCCTTGTCCAGAGCCTTCTTGGAGGACGGAACCGGGCCAATGCCCATGATGGACGGATCAACGCCTGCAGAAGCGTAGGAAATGATGGTAGCCAGAGGCTCAATTCCCAGCTCCTCAGCCTTTTCCTTGGACATGACGACGACTGCTGCGCCGGAATCATTGATACCGGATGCATTCGCTGCTGTGACAACGCCGCCGTCTCTCTTGAATGCCGGCTTCAGCTTGGAGATCTTCTCCATCGTGGACCCACGTGTCAGATGCTCGTCTCTCTTGAATTCGATCGGGTCCTTCTTTCTCTGCGGAACCATGACCGGTACGATCTCTTCGTCAAATACGCCGCCGTCTACTGCAGCTTCCGCTCTCTGCTGAGAAATTACGGAGAACTCGTCCAGCTCTTCTCTGGTGATGCCCCACTGCTCTGCAACGTTCTCAGCTGTCATTCCCATGTGATAGTTATTGAATACGTCCCACAGACCATCGTTGACCATCATGTCCTTCATCTCTGTGTTGAACATTCTGGCGCCCCATCTGGCTGCCGGTACGGTGTATCCTGTTGCGGACATGTTCTCAGCACCACCTGCAACGACGATGTCAGCATCGCCAGCCTTGATGATCTGAGCTGCCAGTTCTACTGCTCTCAGTCCGGAGCCGCAAACCTTATTGATCGTGAAAGCCGGGGTTTCTACTGGAAGTCCGGCGTCCAGCATCATCTGCCGTGCAACGTTCTGTCCAAGACCGCCCTGCAGTACGCAGCCCATGATGACTTCGTCTACCTGATCTGCCTGGATGCCAGCTCTCTCGATTGCGCCCTTGATGGCGATAGCCCCCAGCTGCCGAGT
>JAZNNY010000072.1:0-3102 GCA_045580505.1 Lentihominibacter sp. | reverse complement strand
TCACAGAACGACATGGCTACGATCCGTCTTAGTCCGCGCTCGTGTGGATCACCCGCTTCACCACCGTGAGGTTTTCCTCCGGGACTTCGATCCCGCGCTCCACCATCTCCGAAGCGATGATGCGCATGCTCTCCTTCTCGATGTCCGCCGGACGGACGTATTCGTAAGTTTTCATCGTCATTCCTCCCTTGGTCTGTCCTGCCTTTTTACTTAATCTCGTAGCGGTCCATGATCTCGTAGATCTTCTCCATGTCGAGCGCCCTGCGGACGCCCTCCGCCAGAATGTCGTACTGCTGCTGAACATATACATCGTGCGGGATCGTCTCGATGCTCCCGGGATCCAGCCCCTTTCGCTGCGCCAGATGCCGGATCAGGGCCTCCGTCAGCTCTCCTGTATCGAAGAGGCCGTGCAGGTAGGTTCCGTACACATTGCCCCTGTGACAGCCGTCCACCTTCCCGCCTTCCAGCGCGCAGAAGGAATCCCCATGGACATCGCTGACCCCCATGTGGATTTCATAAGCATCGAGATGAAGCCCCTCAAATGGAGATGCCTGCACGATTCCCTGCACCCGCGTCCTGGATTTCTCCGGTGTGAAGGTCGTGTCCACCGGCAGCAGGCCCATGCCGCGCAGGTATTCGGTATCCCCTTCCAGCTTCTGCGGATTGAAGAGCTGCTCTCCCAGCATCTGATAGCCGCCGCAGACCCCGAGCACGAGGCCGCCTGCCGCTGCGTATTTCAGGATCTCCGCTTCGAGGCCGCACTGCCGCAGCCAGAGCAGATCGTCCATGGTATTCTTTGTCCCCGGCAGGATGATCAGGTCCGGACTTCCCAGTTCCTTCACTTCCCTCACGTACCGCACGCCCGAGAGGGCCTCCATCTCCAGCGCGTTGAAGTCCGTGAAGTTGGAGAGTCTGGGCAGCCGGATCACCGCGATGTCGATCGGAGCTACCGCAGATCTCTGATCGAGCCGCGAGGAGAGCGAATCCTCATCGTCCAGATCCACGTGCAGCATCGGGATCACCCCGAGCACCGGGATCCCGGTCTTCTCCTCCAGCATCTCAAGGCCCGGTTTTAAGATTTCTACATCCCCGCGGAACTTGTTGATCAGCATTCCTTCAATGCGCTTTCTGTCCTCCGGGTCGACCAGTTCCGCCGTTCCATAAAGCTGGGCGAATACGCCGCCCCGGTCGATGTCCCCGACGAGCAGCACCGGCGCATTCAGATACCTTGCCAGTCCCATGTTGACGATGTCATTTTCGGCCAGGTTGATCTCCGCCGGGCTTCCGGCCCCCTCGATCACGATGATCTCGTGGTCAGCGGCCAGTTCATCGAAGGCCTTCCGCACCTCCGGCAGCAGTTGCTTCTTGTAATGATGGTAGTCCATGGCCGACATCTCGTCCCGGATCTCTCCGAGCACGATGATCTGACTCCCGGTATCGGAAGACGGCTTCAGCAACACCGGATTCATCCGTACATCCGGTTCGATCCCGGCAGCCTCGGCCTGCATGACCTGGGCCCGGCCCATTTCATAGCCGTCCCTTGTGATGTAGCTGTTCAGCGCCATGTTCTGGCTCTTGAAGGGCGCCACTGTATATCCGTCCTGCCGGAAGATCCTGCACAAGGCAGCGCATACCACGCTCTTTCCGGCATCCGACATGGTCCCCTGGACCATGATGCATTTTGTCTTCATTTCAGTTCCTCCTGCAGCGCGCCAATGAGTTGCCGGTTCTCTTCATGGTTCCGTACCGCGATCCGGTACCATCCGTCCTCAAGGCCCTGATAGTTCCCGCAGTTTCGAATGAGTATCCCCCGCTTTCTGAGGGCTGTATCGAGGCCCGGTCTGTCTCGGAAAAGCAGGTAATTCGCCTCACCGAAGACGGCGCCGATGCCGAGCATCCCGAGCTGGTCCTTCAACCAGGTCCTCTCTTCGCGTACGATGGCAAGGCCGCGCTTCACATGATCGGTTTGTTCCAGCGCCGCAATGCCCGCCTCCTGGGCCAGGCTTGACACGTTCCAGGGCGGCCCCGCCGCCCGGAGTTTCCTGATGATCTCACCTTCACTGCAAAGGCAGTACCCAAGCCGTACCCCCGCCATGCCGTAGAGCTTGGTGAAGGCCTTCAGGATGATGAGGCTGCCGCCGTCAGATGATCCCGGAATGCCTGCTCCCAGCTCCGCCTTCATCGTATGCGCCTTCGGATCTTCGAGAAAGCCGTTAAAGCATTCATCGATCACGAGACTCGTCCCCGCCTGGCGGCACCGGTCCAGAATTTTCTGGAGCAGCCCCCTGTCCGTTGCGATGCCGGTCGGATTGTTGGGTTCGCAGAGAAACACGGCCGTCGTCTCCGGCTGGATCAGGTCGAGAAAGGCTTCCGTGATCTGAAAGCCGCTCTGCTCCTGCAGCAGGAAGCGCTCGATGCGCCAGCCGTTTTCGGCAAAGGCCGTTTCATATTCCGAGAAGGTCGGCGCCGTGATCAGCAGGGTGGGCGCTTCAGGGCGGCCCGGTTTCAGCGCATGCGCCAGCCGGAAGATGATATCCGCAGCGCCGTTTCCGCAGAAGATCCACTCCCGCGGCACCTCCTCATGGTCCGCCAGCTTCTGCACCAGCGCACGACAAAGCGGATCGGGATACCGGTCCGCGGACCGTCCTGCCTTTGCGATGGCAGCGGTTACCGCCTCCGGAATCCCCAGCGGATTCACGTTCATGCTGAAATCCAGCGGCTGCCTGCCGTATTCTTCTTCAAAGCCGGCCCAGTCGCCGCCGTGGGTCAATTCTCCTTGTTTCAATCCGTTTCCTCCGGGACCTTCTGTCCCTAAAAAATGCAGAGCATCAAGCCCGCGCTCACCGCCATCGCCAGCAGCAGGCTCAGCACCGATGCGATGTACATCGTCCGGTTTGTCCGAAGGATATCCTCCGGCTCGATGGGCCGCAGCGCATCCCCGATGGTCGGTTTATCATAAAATTCTCCGAAATAATAGGCCGGTCCCGCAAGCTGCACGCCGAGCGCCCCCGCGCAGGCGGACTCCGTCTGAGCGGAGTTCGGGCTCGCGTGGTTGCGGTTGTCCCTGCGCCAGATCCTCCAGGCATCCTTCATGTTCTGGCC
>JAZNNY010000071.1:0-5933 GCA_045580505.1 Lentihominibacter sp. | reverse complement strand
CGAAGGGCAATAAGACGGGGGACGGTTCTCCGTCTTAGGGAACGAAAGACGGAGAGCCGTCCCCTGTCTTATTTTCTACTCCACCCCGTGGTTGAACAGCGGCGTTGAGAAGTATCTCTCTCCCGTATCCGGCAGAATGGTGACGACGCGCTTGCCGGGGCCGAGTTCCCTGGCCATCTTCAGGGCAACACAGACGTTGGTGCCGCTGGAGATGCCGCAGAGGATTCCCTCTTCCTTGCAGAGTCGCTGGGTCGTCTCCATGGCCTCCGCATCGCTGACCAGGCAGACGTCCTGATAGATCCTCTGGTCCAGGATGTCGGGGATGACGCCGTCGCCGATGCCCATCTGCAGGTGGGTGCCGATGTTGCCGCCGGACAGGATGGCCGCGTTCTCCGGTTCGCAGGCCCAGATCCGGATGTTCGGATTGTGCTCCCGCAGGATCCGGCCGATACCGGTGATTGTTCCGCCGGTACCCACGCCGGAGCAAAAGCCGTCGATCGGTCCGCGGATCTGCTCCAGGATCTCCAGAGCGGTGTTCTCCTCATGGGCCCGGAGATTATCCTTGTTGCTGAACTGGTCCGGGAAGAAGACGTTCGGATCGTCCGACTTCATCAGTTTGGCCATCTTGATGCAGTTTTCAATGGCCTCCCCGATGTCATTGTCATCGTGCACCAGACGGATCTCCGCGCCGTACTGGCTGACGAGAAGCCGCCGCTCCACGCTGACGGAATCCGGCATGATGATGATGACCCGGTAGCCCTTGACTGCGCCGACCAGAGCCAGTCCGATGCCCTGGTTGCCGCTGGTCGGCTCCACGATGATGGAGTCCTTGTGGAGCAGGCCGCGTTCCTCCGCCGCCTCGATCATCTTCAGCGCCGTTCTCGTCTTGATCGACCCGCCGACGTTCATTCCTTCGTACTTGACCAGAACTTCCGCGTCCTGCGGTCCGGTCATATGATTCAGCCGAACGATCGGCGTATTGCCCATCGCTTCCAGTATCGTATTATAGATCATGCTTCTTCCTTCTCCTCTTTCTGTTCTTCTTCTGCAAAGGCAGGTCCTGCCTTTGCATCAGCTGCCTCCGCCATGACTTCCGGCTCAGCAGCCGCGGTCTCCGTCTCTGCGATCGCTGTCTCATTCGCCTCGTAGACCTGTACCGTGCGGGCGCCCTCCATATCCCTGGCGCGCTCCTGCTCGTGATACTGCTGCCGGCTCCGGTGCCAGGTCAGAACTTCCTGGGCGATTCCGGTCAGACCGCCGACCAACAGACCGACGCCGATCAGAATGAACAGCACGGTCGCCGTTTCAAACGGGAACAGCATGACGAAGAGACCAAGGCCCATCGTCACGAGACCGCTCACGAGCGGGATCAGCGGATTGATGCCCAGCCGTCTCAGCAGGAACATGTTCTGGATGACCATGAGCCCGCGGATGGCGACCATGACGCCAAACAGGAACGGCACTAAAGAGATGACCAGCGTCTGCTTGACGACGATGAAGATCGCCAGGATGACCAGCAGGACGCCGAAAGCAAATCCATTGCCCTCCCGGTGTCCGCTCTCATCCGCCTTCTGGATGAAGAAGCCGACCAGATACATCAGGCCGATCACAGCGACCGCTGCCGCCAGAATGTAGCAGAGTATGCTCTCGACCCCTTCGGGATGAATGATGAACACAACGCCGAGCGCAATGTAGATCAGGTCGAGCAGAAGACCTGACCAGTTCAGTTTTCTCATTTGACTACCTCCTAATTGATATCCGTTCTCGAAAGGATCGCGGCCGGGGTCTTGCGAATAGTCCGCCAGACCGGAAGCAATCCGAATATAATGTTCAATCCGTAGATCACGATCAGGCAGACCAGCATGACGCCGGGGTTGATCATGAACATGTTCTCAAAGGCGTTGATCGTCGCTACCCGGCTGATTACCAGGGACATGAAGAGCATGCCCGGCAGGCTTGCGATGGTCGAGATCGCAACGATCTCTCCGGAGAACATCTTGTAGATGTCGCGCTTCTTCACGCCGATGGCCCGGTACACGCCGACCTCTTTGATCCTGGACAGGAAAGATGCCCGGATCATCAGGAAGATCTCGATGAACGAGATCGCCAGGATGACGCCTGCCATCACGAGCATCGAGGTCATCGACCCGCGCTGCTCCTTCAGGTACTTATCGCGGCTGCGCTGGTAGACATCGTAGACGTTCACGCCATCTTCCTTGAACTGCTTCAGGCTGGCCTCTTTATCGACCGGACAGACTGTCATGTTCCGGGTCTCGGTGATCGCCTTGTACTTCATGGTCTGGGCGTTGACCAGCAGATAATCGCTGTCCTTCGGGTCAACGTAGTAGCCGACTACCTTCAGCTTATGTCCGTTGATCTTCGGCGTGATCTCCTTGCCGATCTTGTAGGCGTCGTCCTCCATGTTCTTTTCGTTGACGATGACCTGATAATCCTGCTCCGGCCAGTTGCCTTTGATCAGTCCGCACTCGGTCTTCAGCTGGAAGTCGAGCACCTCCCCGGCGACGCCGGTCTCCTCGTCCATGTCATCGATGTCATCCATGTACATGTCATCCTCGCTCATCTCCTTCGCGTTCAGGACGAAGTCGATAAAGAGAGACCGGTCCGCATAGATACAGGGCGTCTGCAGGTCGGTGATACCGACGATGGTGAACTCACCCATATTGGTCACCTTCACCTTCTGGCCCAGGAAATTCTTCGGCTTTCCCATGCCCAGTTCGGCCGTCGAGTAGACCGTGATCGTCTCCTTCAGGAGCTGTCTGTCCACGACGATCTCCTCCTTGCTGTCCGGCAGGCTGCCGTAGATCAGGTCGGTCTTCTTCAGCTTATCGGCATCCGATAGGGATCCGGTGAGCGTGACGGATGCGTCTCTCGTCTGATAATACTGGCCCGTCTCCATGCTGAGGCTGATGATCGAGTTGCCCGGCATGACATAGGAGAAGTTCTCATCCGCCTCGTAAGCCTCGTATTCCTCCACGCTGATGCTCTTGCCGACGACCGTCAGATAATCCCGATCCTCCGTCGTGAACCGGTCGTCTGTAATGTGCAGCGTACCGAAGGTCATGGTGATCGCATAGGTGATGAATGCCGCGGAGATAAAGAATCCCAGCAGCAGGATCTTCTTCAGTACAGGATAATTGCTGATCGTCCTGAATCCCCGCTTCAGCAGCGTGAGCGGATTCAGGATCGAGGTGTATTTCTTCCGGACCAGGGTATCCAGCGTCTTCAGGTTGATTGCCTGTGCATCCAGCTCCTCCTGGGTCATCTGACGGTAGTGATCATCCACGAGCTCGATGGCTGACTGGTCGTCGACGACTTCGATGTTGCTCGCCGGATTCCTCGATTGTATGTAGATATTGCCTCCCCGGACAACGATGTTCAGGTCGGCGGTGCCTCCTTCGTTATAAAAGTCGATCTGGTAGCCGCCCGTATTCAGCCGTTTATGGTCCGGGATGTCTTTCAGGTAGATCTTGTTGTCGACCTGGTAGTCAAGTCCCCGGGCGTGTTCGTTCATTTCATCTGAAACGACACGGCCGTCCCTGATCCGGATGATCCGGTTCGCGTAGAAATCCGCCAGTTTCTCCTCGTGCGTTACCAGGATGACCAGCCGTTCTTCTGCGACGGACTTGATGATGTTCATGACCTCCAGGGTGTTGCGGCTGTCCAGATTTCCTGTCGGCTCATCGGCGATGACAATGGCCGGGTTCTTCACGATCGCACGGGCGATACCGACCCTCTGCCGCTCACCGCCGGACAGCATATCCGCGTAGCGGTTCCTGTACCGGTACATGCCCACCTTCTCGAGGACGTAGTTGACCCGCTGCCGGATCTCCTCCTTGTCCTTCATGCCGATCATGCGAAGGGCGATCGCGACATTGTCAAAGACGGTCATCCCGTCGACCAGGTTGTAGTTCTGGAAAATATAGCCGACGTTCAGCGTACGGATCTGGTCCACCTTGCCGGACATCCTCCGCGATATGCGCTGACCGTTGATATAGATATTACCCTGATTGACCTTGTCCAGTCCGCCGATCGCGTTCAGCAGGGTCGTCTTGCCGCAGCCGGACGGGCCGAGCAGGGCGATCAGGCCCTGTCCCTCCAGATTGAGGGATGTATCGTTGATCGCATGGATCTCATTCCTCCTGCGGCGGAAGAAGTATTTGTTGACATGCTCTAATCTGACCATACTCACTCCTCCTCCCTGAACGAACCCATGGCCGTCTTCTTAAACAGCCTTCTTGAGAACCATCCTGAGATCAGAAGCGCCATGACCAGGATCATCAGATAGAGGATGCAGTAATCACGCGGCTGCAGGAACTGCACCAGCGTGCGGATGTATTCGATGCTGATGGTCCCGCGCTGCACGAGCCGCACCACGATCAGAAAGATCACGAACGCGATGTTGGCAACCAGCAGAACTTCTACATCCAGGATCCTCCGGATATTCTTCTTGGCCAGGCCAAGCATTCTGAGTATGCTGAAGTAGGCGGACCTGGACCGCAGGATCAGACCCGCTACGATATATGTGATGCAGAACATGGCCAGTATGATCAGGATCGCGATCGGCACCTCGACCATCGAGAGAACGTCCTCGTCCATATCCACGACAGTATCCTTCAGCGGCAGGACCGTATAGCCAAGTGCCTTGATGGCCTGCACGGTCTCGTCCGCCTTCTTCAGATCGTCGATATAGACCGACCACTGGTAATTTCCCTTCTGGAACAGGGTATTGTAGTCCTCCGTACTGATGAAGATCCCGCCGGAGTGCATATCGAAATCACTGTCTCCGGTCTTGTTCTCGAAATTCTTCTCATCGTAGACATCGGAAATCTTCAGTTTCATCTTCTCCTGATAGAACATATTGCGGACCTGCACGTCGATTTCATGTCCGATGGCGGCCTTCAGATCCAGGTCCGCATCCTCTTCATTCAGATAGAAATTGCTGAGTT
Organism: Lentihominibacter sp.; assembly: GCA_045580505.1. Taxonomy (GTDB): domain Bacteria; phylum Bacillota; class Clostridia; order Peptostreptococcales; family Anaerovoracaceae; genus Lentihominibacter. The sequence goes on along the minus strand of JAZNNY010000071.1, from coordinate 966 downwards.
CCTCCGCAACGACGGCATTTCCTTTGGCGACCCGGTCGGATTTCATGACCCTGTAGTAGGAGTCACCCATCCCGGCCTCCTGTTCCTTGCCGTTGATGGTCGTGATGATGGTGCTTCCGGATCCGTACAGGTCGGTCCGCATATCCTGAATCTGCTCATTGTTCAGGTAGACCTCTCCTCCGACTTCGTAGCTGCCCCCCTCATCGGCCTCCTCGAAGGAAACGCCGACCACGGTGATCGGCACCTCTCCGTCATCTCCGAACCAGACATGGAACGTCTCATTCAGGATGGACTCCGCGATATCCTCGGACAGGGTGTATTCGTCATTCGGTCCCCGGAGCAGCGCTTCCCCGCTCTTTTCCGGCATCCTTCCCACATCCACGTTGCCGCGGAATTCATCGATGCTGCGTGGGAACGCCTCCATCGAAAACAGATCGCTCTCCAGATACATGCTGGAATCCAGCAGGATATCGTTTTGGGCGATGGTTTCGATGTTATCGATCCTGGACAGGGCTGCGTAATCATCCTCGGTGAAGAGACCGTTGTCCGCCTTCTTCAGGATCACGCGGTCATTGGAGTAGTTATAGAAATAATTGTTATATCCGAGAATCGAAGTCTCGTACTTCTTGTTGACAAAGGTCGTATACTGCGATGCGACGGCAAACACAAGAAACAGGAACACGATCAGCAAAAGCAGGAATTTATAGAAGATATTAAATGTATTGCGTACGCCGAGCCGCAGCACGCTTCCGCCGCTGATCATGCCGGCGCGTGAGCCTGTATGGTCCTCCGGAACCGGCGCCGTCTGCAGCAGCCGCACGTTCTCTACGACCTTGCCGTCATGCATCTTGACCCGGCGGGTCGCATACTGGGCGAACTGGTCGTAGTTATGGGTTACCACGATCACCAGCTTATCGCGGGAGATCTCGTGCAGAAGACTGACGAAGTCGGAGGGCCAAGCGGTCT
>JAZNNY010000070.1:0-13471 GCA_045580505.1 Lentihominibacter sp. | reverse complement strand
TACGATCCGACTTGCCAGCAGGTCGCCGAACTCCTCAAAAGCAGGCAGTTCGGGATGGGCAGCCTTGATGGCGTCGGTGCTCTTGAACAGGAAACCGTGCTTGCTTGCCAGAATCATGCCCAGGTCATTGTGGCTGTCTCCGGCAGCAATGGTGTCATAGCCGCAGGCCTGCAGGCATCTGACCGTGGTCAGTTTTGATGGCTGCACGCGCATCTTGTGCGTCACGATCATGCCGTTGTCATCGATCTCGAGGGAATTGCACATCAGCATGGGCCAGTGCAGCTTCTCCATCAGCGGTTTTGCGAACTGTTCGAAGGTGTCACTGATGACAACCGTCTGGGTCAGTGTTCTGAGTTCGTCCAGGAACTCTACTGCGCCCGGCAGCGGGTCGATCTGTGCGATGACGTCCTGGATATCTTTGATGCCCATGTTGTGCTCTCTCAGGATATCCAGCCGGAACTTCATCAGCTTGTTGTAATCCGGCTCATCTCTTGTGGTTCTCTTCAGTTCGGGAATCCCGGCCTTCTCTGCGAAGTTGATCCAAATCTCAGGAACCAGAACGCCTTCCATGTCCAAGCATACCATATTCATAGTTTTTTCCGCCTTTCTGTTTATATTAAATAAATCGTTTACAAACTAGCAGATCCTCGGCAGGCCCTCGCCGTAGAGTACATCGAACCTGCGGCTTGCGCCCAGCCTGGTCCGGAGGTATGCTCCGCTGCCTTCCTGAATCTGTCCGATGATCGCGGCGTCCCTGCCATGCTCTGTGCTCCGCATGACCTGCAGGGCTTTCTCTGCTTCGTCCGCCGGTACGACGGCGATCATCTTGCCTTCATTTCCCATATACAGAGGATCCAGGCCGAGAATGTCCGCGAATCCCTTCACGTCCGCATGGACCGGGATCGCCTCTTCCTCCAGTTCAATGCGCACATTGCTGCTGCCTGCGATCTCGTTGATCACCGTGCCGAGCCCGCCGCGGGTCACGTCCCGCATCGTGTGCACGTGGATGCCCGCTTCAAACAGGGCGTTCACGATGTCGTTCAGCGCCGCGCAGTCGCTCGTGATATTGTTCTCGATCTCCATCCGGTGGCTCAGGATGCAGGCGTGGTGGTCACCGAGATTTCCGGACACGAGGATGACATCCCCGGTTTTCGCGTTCGAGCTGCTCACATCGCGGCCTTCCGGAATTTCTCCGATTCCGGTCGTATTGATGAACAGGCCGCCATTGCCCTCTACGACCTTGGTGTCTCCTGCCACGATCTTCACGCCGGCTTCTTCTGCCTGCTTTGCCATCGAGGCGACGAGCCGGTCCAGCAGATCGATCTCAAGTCCCTCTTCCAGAATGAATCCGCAGGTCAGATACTTCGGCACGGCACCCATCATCAGCAGGTCATTGACTGTCCCGCACACGCAGAGCTTGCCGATGTCACCGCCTTTGAACTCCAGCGGGGTCACGACAAACGAGTCCGTGCTGCAGGCGATGCGCGCAGGTTCCGTCTCGCCTTCCGAGCCGGTTCTTCCGACTTCCAGTACAGCCGCGTCCTCCATGCGACCCAGGATCTCATTGTTAAAATATTTTCCGAATATATCGCTCATCAGCTGGGCGGAGGACTGTCCTCCACTGCCGTGAGCCATCGTTATCTTCATCTAAAAAAGCCTCTCCTTCTATATGTCTGCTGTTCCATTTCTTACAGTCTTCGCCACTCAGTGCACGTTCCGATACCAGATGCCGCAGGAGCCCTCCGCCGATACCATGCAGGGTCCGTACGGATCGATCGGGCTGCAGCCCTTCCCGAACATCGGACACTGGTCCGGATTGATTCTGCCTACAATTACATCTCCGCAGCGACAGGCCGATGGGAGTTCCATGTCCGCCGTCAGATCGATGCTTCCCGCATCGTAGTCGGCGTAGTCTCCGGACAGATATAGGCCGGAAGCTGCGATCTCACCCAGGCCCCGCCAGGTGGCCGGTCCGGGCTCGAACACTTCGCTGATCACGGCGAGCGCCTTCGCGTTACCGTCGTCCTTTACCGCGTTCCGATAAAGGTTCTCGGTCAGATTTTCCCCCGCCTCGATCTGGCGCACGATCCGGTAGATGCAGCCCAGGATGTGCTCCGCTTCAAAACCTGCGACCACAAAGGGCTTACGGTACTTCTCCGCCAGTTCATCGTAGACGTGGATTCCCGTGATTACGCTGACATGACCCGGGCAGATGAATCCGTCCACATCGTTCTGATTCTCGCAGATCCACTCCAGAGCCGGAATGACCGTCTTCAGGGCCGTGATCAGGCGGATGTTCGTTATCCCCTGTTTCCTGGCCTGCTGCAGCATCAGCCCGTAGGCCGGAACGGTCGTCTCAAAACCGACGGCGGCTACCCCGATCAGCTTGTCCGGATTCGCCTTCGCCTTCTCTATGGCTTCGAAGGGTGAATACATCACCGTGACATTCACTTCGCTCTTATTATCCGAGAGGCTCCCGTTTGTCCCCGGAACCTTCATCATATCCCCGAAAGTCAGGAGCTCGTGATCTCCTGCCTTTGCGAAATCGACGCAGGCATCGATAAAGGCCGTCGGTGTGACGCACACGGGACAGCCGGGCCCGGAGATGAGCTTGATCTTCGGCGAAATCAGCTCCCGGATCCCGTTCTTAAAAATAGCGGCCGTATGCGTTCCGCAGACCTCCATCAGCTTCAGCGGACGGCCGTCGTAATTCTTCAGATAATCGATGATCCCTCTGATCTCCATGGTTACTGCAATCCTTCCAGTTCATCGATGTCGGCGAACAGGTCGATGATTTCCTGCGCCTTATCCTTCTCCATGACCTCAATCGCGCAGCCGGCGTGAACCAGCACGTACTGGCCCGGCTTCGGCTCGACGAGACCGATGTTGACCTTCACCTGATTGCCGTTAAAGTCAACGTTCGCCATATCTCCATTTACTTCCGTCACCCTTCCGGGTATTGCTATGCACATAATCTATTCTCCTTCCGGCTGGGGCAGTTTACATACATCGATCCAGCCGATCGCTTTTGAGTATTTCTCCAGTTCGTCCAGCGTGAATTCGATCGCGCTGTTTGAGCTTCCGCAGGCCGGAAACATGGTCTCGAAGCGCTTCATGGACGCGTCGCAGTAGACATCCACATCATCCCGCTCGATGCCGAAGGCGCAGACCCCGCCGATGGCATGGCCCGTATATTCGATGACCTCCTCCGGCTTCAGCATCTTCGCCTTGAAATGGAACTGGTCCTTAAATTTCCGATTGTCGATCCGGGCATCGCCCGCCGCCTGGATCAGGACGCACCCTCCCTCAGGCTTGAGGAACGAGAGCGTCTTGCAGATTCGCTCCGGCTCCGTACCGACCGCCTGAGCAGCCAATTCGACCGTCGCGCTGGACACATCAAACTCCATGATTCTCTCTTCGATTCCAAACGATCTGAAGTACTCTCTTACCTTCTCTATCGCCATAATTAAGGCCTCCCATCCGGCAATCTCCTGCATCTGACAATACAAAGTTATAGTATCACGTTTGCCGTCCTCCGTAAACACTAAAAAAGAGACTGACGCGCAGCCTCTTTTCTCTCTTATATCTCTTAGATCAGTCCGAACGCGCTCAGCAGCAGGAATGCCAGCAGGATCGGCGTGATGAATTTCACCATGACGATGTACAGGGTCTTCCGTCCGAAGTGCTCCCCGTTCTTCGTCGCTTCTTCGATGACAGTCTTCGGCTTGACGGCCCATCCGACGAGCAGGCAGGTACCGATCGCGACCACCGGCATCAGGACGTTGTTGGTAGCATAGTCGAAGATATCGAGAATCTGCCCGACCGCGCCGTTTGGCAGTGTATATTCGAAGTACAGCGCATTGTAGCCCAGGCAAACGAGGATGCCCAGTGCCATGGCGATGGCACCTTCAATCAATGTCGCCTTCTTCCGGCTCCATCCGAACTTATCCATCAGACCTGCAACAACCGCCTCCAGAATGGAAACGCAGGAGGTCAGAGCCGCCAGGATAACCATGACGAAGAAGATGCTGCCGACGATGGTTCCGACAAAGCCCATCTGAGCGAAGACCTTCGGGATCGCAACGAACATGAGGCCAGGGCCCGCCGAGCTCATGCCTTCTCTTCCCATGAAGACGAAGACGACCGGAATGATCATAACGCCTGCCAGGAAAGCAACCAGGGTATCGAAGAACTCGATCCGGTTGACGCTCTTGACCAGGTTCTCCTGATCCTTGAAGTAGGAGGCGTAGGTGACCATGATGCCCATCGCAACGCTGATCGAATAGAACAGCTGTCCCATGGCGTCCATGACCACGTAGCAGAAGCCCCGGAAGGTCAGTCCGTCAAGATCCGGAATGATATAGACCAGGAAGCCGTCGAGTCCGGTCGGACCGTCCGGCGTATCTCCGTGCACGGTCAGGGCGAAGATGGAAATGCCGACGATCATGACGAGCAGAACCGGCATCAGGATCTTGGACATGGCCTCGATGCCCTTGTTGACGCCCCGGTAAACGATGAAGATCGTTGCCCCGAGGAAGATTACGTTAAAGACGATCGGCGATACACTGGATGTAATATATCCGCCGAAGAATTCATCATTCGCCGCCTCTACGCCGTGGCCGGTCAGGAAGACGGTCGCGTATTTCAGAACCCAGCCGCCGATGACCGCATAATACGGCAGGATAAAAAACGGAACGATCGCGGAAACATAGCCGAGCCAGTTCCAGCCCTTGCCGCCCAGCGCGCCGTACGCCGTGAGCGAACTCTGCTTGGTCTTACGGCCGATTCCGACCTCACTCATGAGCAGGGTGAAACCGAAGGTTACGACCAGAACCAGGTATACGACCAGGAACAGGCCGCCGCCGTCCTTGGCCGCCAGGTACGGGAATCTCCAGAGGTTCCCCAGGCCGATCGCGCTGCCCGCAGCCGCCAGGACGAATCCGAGAGATCCCGAAAATGAACTTCTTTCTTTGTGATGATGATGATGTGGCATAGTACCAGCTCCTCTATAAAATCATTTTTAACCGACCTCGCTATTCTACCACTTTTCGGAAGCTCAGTAAACCGGATTTTATTCTGCGGAACAGTTTCTGAACAAAAAAATATGGTTTTTTATACAAAAAACAGTGCCATCAATTTTTATAGTACTGCGGCTCCCGATTGTCAATCTCACGCATTGTGGTATACTATATTCATGCATGAACTACCAATTACAGAAAAAATCATAAAAATCGCCGAAGAACACTGCCGTGAGAACGGCGGCACGAAGGTAACGAAGATCCATCTGGTCATCGGAGAAAATTCCGGCATCGTCGGAAGTTCCGTCCAGATGTATTTTGATGTCATTACGGAGGGCACGCTCTGCGAGGGCGCACAGCTTGAAATGACCTCTGTGAAGCCCAAGCTGCGCTGCAAGAGCTGCGGCCACCTGTTTGTGCGCGCCCCGTTTTCCTTTTCCTGCCCGGAGTGCGGCGGCGACGGCGAACCGACCGACATCGGCAGAGAATTTTATATCGATACAATAGAGGTTGAATCGTGAATAACCTGAGAACAGAAACCATCAAATTATGGGGCATCGTACAGGGCGTGGGTTTCCGGCCCTTCGTTGCCAAACTCGCGGACCGGATGCACATGAAAGGCACGGTCCTGAACATCGGCGGTCTGGTGGAGATCACCGTGACCGATACCCTCCCCCGCATCGAAGCCTTTATCGATGCGCTGCAGCAGGAGAAACCGCAGCCGGCGGAAATCGTTCACATCAAGCGCACCCTGCAGGAGACCAGGGAATTCTCCGGCTTCCGCATCCTGGGAAGCGCCGAGGGCGGAGATGACGCCGCCATGATTCCGCCGGACATGGCGATCTGCCCCCACTGCCTGGAGGAACTTTACGACGCGGAGGATCCGAGATATCTCCATCCCTTCATCAGTTGTATGCTCTGCGGACCGCGCTATACGATCATCGACCGCATCCCCTACGACCGGGACAACACCTCCATGATCGACTACCCGATGTGCGGCTTCTGTGAGGTCCAGTATACCGACCTGCACGACCGGCGGCATCACGCCCAGACCATCTCCTGCCACGCCTGCGGCCCCTATCTCAAGTGGGCTGAGCAGCCGGCTGCTGCAAAGGCAGGCGTGACGGAGACGGAGGAAATTCTCCCGGAAGAGCCGGAAGCGGAAGAAACGGATGCCTCGCCCGATGAGGATACGCGCGCTGCGCTCAAGATGATCCTGGAGCGGTCCGCCCACCTGCGCGAAGGCGCAGGGTCCGATTCCGCTGACAGGCATACGTCGGCAGATGACAGGAAACTCCTGGACAAGGCCGCGGAGGTTCTTGCCTCCGGCGGCGTGATCGCCTTCAAGAGCGTCGGCGGCTACAACCTGGTCGCCGATCCCTTTAACGATGCAGCTGTACAGAAGCTGCGGGAAATCAAAGACCGCGAAAACAAGCCCTTCGCCGTCATGTTCCGTGACCTTGGCGAGATTCGTTACTATTGTCATACGGACGAGGTCGAAGAGAAATTGCTGACCTCCTCTGCGCGGCCGATCATCCTGTTGGAGCACAGACTGGATGAGCCGGGGTTCTCCCCCGCAGTCAGCCGCAGGTTTCCTGAGATGGAAGATGGCCTTCCGGAGGCTTCCTACACCGATCTTCGGCGCAGCCGCTACATCGGTGCCTTCCTTCCCAGCCTGGCTGCCCAGTACCTGCTGCTCGACCGGATCAGTCCGCTGATCTTTACCAGCGCCAACAAGTCCGATCTTCCGATGATCAAGGACGACGACGCCATGATGCAGTGGCTGGAGAACGAACCCGCGATCGACGGTGTTCTCTACAACGAGCGTAAGATCCGGGTCCGTATGGACGATTCCGTAACCCGCGTGATCGACGAGCAGCCGCAGATGATCCGCCGCAGCAAGGGATACGCGCCCCTGCCGCTTTACGTGAGCGGGTCTGCCTTTGATGAAGATAGCGGTGAGGAGATCAGACTGAAGTCGGTCCTGGCGGCCGGCGGCCAGCTGAAAAATTCCTTCGCCCTGACCAACGGATCTTTCCTCTACATGAGCCAGTATTTCGGCGATATGGATACAGTGGAGAATCAGGAGATCTATCAGGAGACCATCAACCGCATGGCGAAGCTGCTCCGGATCCGTCCGGGGGTCGTCGCCTGCGATATGCATCCGCTCTACGAAACAACGAGGCTCGCCAAAGAATACGCTGCAAAACACGGCCTGCCTCTGCTGCAGATCCAGCATCACCACGCCCACGTGGCCTCGGTCATGGCGGAGAACGATCTTTCCGGCAAGGTGATCGGCGTCAGCTTTGACGGGACCGGCTACGGCACGGACGGCTGCATCTGGGGCGGCGAGATCCTCCTCTGCGAGGGAGGAAACTGCGAGCGGTTTTCCCACCTGCGCTACATCGACATGATCGGCGGCGATTCCTCCATGAAGGACGCCCACCGCTCGGCCTTAAGCCATATGGCAGCGGCCGCACTGTACGGACACGGCCTTCCGCCCTGCGATGAAGAGGGCTGCCGGCAGTTCTCCATCGACCTGACCGACATCCTGGAATTCGGAAGCGAACGGATCATGGCCTGCCCTGACTCCAAAATGATCCTGCGGGCGATCGAGTCCGGGGTCAACACCATTCAGAGTTCCAGCATGGGCCGGCTCTTCGACGCCGTCAGTGCCCTGCTCGACATCAAAGAATACAACGATTACGAGGGTCAGTGCGCCATCATGCTGGAGGACGCGGCTGCTTTCGCCAGGAAACATCCCGGAGAGGACCGGGCCAGCGACCTCGCCCTCGCCTTCCACGAGCGCGTCATCGATGCCATCGTGGACGAATGCTGCCTGGTGCGCAGGCAGACCGGGGCGGACCAGGTGGCGCTCACCGGCGGCACCTTCCAGAACAAGATCCTGATGGAGGGCGTTCTGAAGAAGCTGCGCGCGCTGGGCTTCAAACCCTACTACAATATTTCCGTCAGTCCGAACGACGGCGGCATCGCGCTCGGCCAGGCCTACATCGCCCTGCAAAAGCAGGCCCGATCATAACGAAACAGGAAAAGACAGGGATAAGACAGGGGACCGTCCCCTGTCTTATTTAGCCTTCTTATCAGAGCAGCGCCTCATCCATAGCCGCCAGCTTCTTGTAGGTCTCCAGCTTCTTCTTCGCGTCGTTTTCCGTCATCTCGAAGAGCTTCTCGGAGATGGACGGGAACTCCTTGGCCAGCGAGCTGTATCTGATCTGACCCATGATGAAGTCGCGGAAGGACATGGTCGGATCGCCGGAATCCAGAATGAACGGATTCTTACCCTGCTTCTTCAGGTCCGGATTGTAGCGGTAGAGGTTCCAGTAGCCGGAATCGACCGCGTCCTTGATGTTAGCCTGGGACTTGCCCATGCCCTTTCTCAGCCCGTGGTTGATACACGGAGCGTAGGCGATGATCAGGGACGGACCGTCGTAGGCCTCCGCCTCCAGCATGGCCTTCATGAGCTGGTTCTTGTCCGCGCCCATGCCGACCTGCGCCACATAGACGTAGCCGTAGGACATGGCCATCAGGCCCAGATCCTTCTTCTTGATCCTCTTTCCGGAAGCCGCGAACTTGGCGATGGCCGCCGCCGGCGTCGCCTTGGACGCCTGGCCGCCGGTGTTGGAGTAGACCTCGGTGTCGAAGACCAGGATGTTGATGTTCTCCCCCGATGCCAGCACGTGGTCCAGACCGCCGTAGCCGATGTCGTAAGCCCAGCCGTCACCGCCCAGGGCCCAGACGGACCTCTTCACGAGGTAGTCTTTGCTCTCCAGGATCCGCTGACAAAGTCCCTTCACGATCTCATCGGTGTGATCGAGTCCTTCCATGACTTCGACCACCCGGTTGGACTTGGCCCGGGATTCCCTGCCGTCGTTTTTGAACTCCAGCCACTCTTCCAGGGCTTCTTTCAGTCTCTCATCGACATCCAGAGCCAGCAGGGCTCTCATGTTCTGCTCGATCTTCTCGCGGATCTGGTTTGCCGCCAGCAGCATGCCGTAGCCGAACTCCGCATTGTCCTCAAAGAGAGAGTTGGACCAGGCCGGACCTCTGCCCTCATCGTCCTTGCAGTAAGGCATGGACGGAGCGGACGCGCCCCAGATGGAGGAGCAGCCCGTGGCGTTGGCGATCAGCATCCGGTCACCGAACAGCTGGGTCGCCAGCTTGATGTACGGCGTCTCCCCGCAGCCGGCGCAGGCGCCGGAAAACTCGATGTACGGCTTGCTGAACTGGCTGCCCTTGACGGTCTCACGGTTGAACTTGTCCTTCTTCAGCGGCAGCTTGATGCCGTATGCCCAGTTCTCCGCTTCCTTCACCACCTGGGCATAAGGTTTCATGACCAGGGCGCTTTCCTTAGCTGGGCAGATGTCGGCGCAGTTGCCGCAGCCCATGCAGTCCAGCGCGGACAGCTGCATCCGGTAGTGCATGCCCTTGACGTCCTTGCCCATGGCGTCCAGGGTGATGAAGCCCTCGGGCGCGCCTGCCTTTTCATCCTCGGTGAGGAGCATGGGCCGAATTGCCGCGTGCGGGCAGACGAAGGAGCACTGGTTGCACTGCAGGCACTTCTCCGGCTGCCACTCCGGCAGATAAACGCCTACGCCCCGCTTCTCGTACTGGGTAGTTCCGGAAGGGAATGTGCCGTCCGCATTCTCCAGGAAGGCGCTGACCGGAAGGTCGTCTCCCGCCTTGCTGTTCATCGGCTGCTGGATGTTCTCGACGAACTCCGGGATCTCCTCATAGGTCCATCTCGGATCCTCGGTATCCGCCCACTCCGGCGGAACCTCTACCTTGCGGATGGACCGGATGCCTTCATCGACGGCCCGGCAGTTCATGTCGACGATGTCCTGCCCCTTCCTCTTATATGTCTTCTCGATTCCTTCCTTCAGGTACTCGACGGCCTTATCGATCGGAATGACGCCGGTGAGCTGGAAGAAGGCCGCCTGCATGACCATGTTGATCCTGGATCCCAGGCCGATCCTCTCCGCGATTTCCCAGGCATCGATGACGTAGAAGTTGATCTCCTTCTTGGCCAGGTCCCGCTTCATCTTGGCCGGCAGGATGTTCGAGATCTCCTCATCTGTCTTCCAAAGGCAGTTCATCAGGAATGTCCCGCCCTTTTTCAGTTCCTTCAGCATATCGTACTGACGTACATAGGCCTGATTGTGGCAGGCCACGAAGTCCGCCTGGTTGATCAGGTAGGTCGACTGGATCGGATGCTCCCCGAACCGCAGGTGGGATACGGTCAGACCGCCGGACTTCTTGGAGTCGTAGTCGAAATAGCCCTGGGCGTAGAGGTCGGTCTTGTCACCGATGATCTTGATCGCAGTCTTGTTAGCGCCGACCGTACCGTCGGAGCCCAGGCCCCAGAACTTACACTTGATGGTGCCCGCCGGCTCCCTCGCGATGCCTTCTGTGTACGGCAGGGAAAGTCCGGTCACGTCGTCCTCGATGCCCACGGTGAAGTGGTTCTTCGGGTTCTTATGGTACAGGTTGTCATAGATCGAGTGGATCATGCCCGGCGTGGTATCCTTCGAGCCGATGCCGTAACGGCCGCCGTAGACCTCGGGAGCATTGCGCATGCCGTAGAGGGCGGTCCGCACATCCTGATAGAGGGGCTCTCCGAGGGATCCCGGTTCCTTGGTCCGGTCGAGCACCGCGATCCGTTCGACGGTCTTCGGGAGCACGTCCATAAAGTACTCCTTCACGAACGGACGGTAGAGGCGGACCTTGATCAGGCCGACCCGATGGCCTTCCTCGACCATCCGGTTCATGGTCTCCTCGATCGTCTCGCAAACGGATCCCATGGCGACGATGATGTTCTCCGCATCGGGAGCACCGACGTAATCGAACGGTTTATATGATCTTCCCGTCATCTCGCTGACCTGCTCCATGTAGTCGGCCACAATCTGGGGAATATTGTCGTAGTAGGTATTGGATGCCTCTCTTCCCTGGAAGAAGATGTCCGGGTTCTGAGCCGTACCTCTGATGACCGGATGCTCCGGATTCAGCGCCCTGTCTCTGAACTCCTGCACGGCATCCCAGTCCACCAGCTTGCGGAAGTCGTCGTGACTGAAGACTTCGATCTTCTGGATCTCATGGGAGGTCCGGAAGCCGTCGAAGAAATGCAGGAAGGGCACCCTGCCCTTAATGGCTGACAGGTGGGCGATTCCGCCGAGGTCCATGACCTCCTGCACAGAATTGGAGCACAGCATGGCGAAGCCGGTCTGCCGGCAGGCCATGACGTCGGAATGGTCGCCGAAGATACAGAGGGCGTGGGTCGAGATGGACCGCGCCGCCACGTGGAAGACGCCGGGCAGCAGCTCGCCCGCGATCTTATACATGTTCGGGATCATGAGCAGCAGACCCTGAGAAGCGGTATATGTTGTAGAAAGGGCTCCCGCAGACAGTGCTCCGTGGACCGCGCCGGCAGCTCCAGCCTCCGACTGCATCTCCGCGATCTTGACCGGCTGACCGAAGATGTTCTTCTTGCCGTAGGCTGCCCAGTCATCTACAACTTCCGCCATCGTCGATGACGGGGTGATCGGGTAAATGGCTGCTACGTCCGTAAAAGCATAGGACACGTGCGCCGCGGCGGTGTTGCCGTCCATTGTCAGCATTCGTTTCTGTCTCATGGTAATCTCCTTTTGTTCTAAAAAAAATACATTGGTCACACTTTACCTTACTATAGCGCACCTGTCAACATTGTACGAAAAGTAATACAATATACATTTTGTACGAATTTTGATACAATTTTAACGAGGTCGCAAATGATTGTACTATTGTATGTTTTTGGTTATAATATGGTCAGTATGAGCGATCAAGATCTTAAGAAGGAAGAACAAGGAGCGCAGACGCGCGCTTCTGATACCGGGCATGCGCCAAGACCTGTAACCCCTGAGGACGAGTCCTACAGGGAACTTATGATGCGATTTACCGCTCATCCGGTCAAGCCGAAGTACTGGTTTGAAGAGTTTGGCGACCACTGGACCTGCAGCTGCGGCCAGATCAATAAGGGCGAGACCTGTTCCAACTGCGGTCTCGAGCGTGCCCTGCTCCGCCAGCTCTTTATTTTGCATAAACCGTCTGCCGACGGAACGCCATCGGCAGAAGATGCTCCCCAGATCTCCCCTGCCGAACTGAGCGCGGCCCTGAACATGCAGGCCGCGGGAGACAAGGAGGAAGAGCCTTCCGCGCAGAAGAGCCCCTCTCAGCCGGCGGCAAAAGGACACAAGGGTCTGGTCACGGGCGTCATCATCGCTTCGGTCCTGATTTTGCTCGGGGCGGGCGCCTTCCTGTATTTTGTCTTTCTGCCGCAGATGCACGCGCAGGATGCGGCCAAGCGGGACTCTGTCCGGATCTCCTTAAGTGAGAACCTGTCGGTCGCAACGACCCCGATGCCTACGGCCCAGTACAAGGCCTACATCCCCGCCGGAGATATGCTCGTCGACAAGGGGAAGTACAGCAAGTCCCTTACCTACTATAACAAGGCAGCCGATCTCAAGGACGATGACATCGTGAAGCAGAAGATTCTTGCTGCCAAGTTCGGCTACGTCAAGTCCAATCAGGAGGACGGAGGCGAATATTTCGAGACTTACCTGAACGAACTCGTAGACGCCCACTACGATGGAGCCCAATCCATCTACAATCAGTATTACGCATGGCATCTGAACATCGTCACCAACAATCTGGAAGACGATTTCTCAACGGATATGAAGAACCTCAACCGGCACGACACCATCTATTTCCATACGACCGTGACCGGCGGAGCGCCCGGCGGTTCGGTCAGGCTCTATTACCAGGTGATCTGGCCCGATGGAACCGCGGAGAAAAAAGACATCGAAAACAGCTGGCACGCCGGCTCCCACTTCTCATCCAGGTTCCAGTACGCTATGCCGCTCTTCTCCAAGGAGGGCAAACTGAAATTCGAAATCTACGATAAGGACTCCCACGACCTGCTCGGGACCGATTCCGTACAACTGAAGAAATAATAAAAAACGCATGATAAAACCCCCGGCCGAATGGTCGGGGGCTTTTCTTGCAAAATGCTTAAGACGTCTAATTTATAAGACAAGTCTTACTCGATGATCTCCGTAACGACGCCGGATCCTACAGTTCTTCCGCCTTCTCTGATAGCGAATCTCAGTCCTTCTTCGATCGCGATCGGAGTGATCAGCTTGATCGTCATGGTGATGTTGTCACCAGGCATGCACATCTCTGTGCCTTCCGGCAGTGTCAGGTCGCCGGTTACGTCTGTTGTTCTGAAGTAGAACTGCGGTCTGTAGCCGTTGAAGAACGGGGTGTGGCGGCCGCCTTCTTCCTTCTTCAGTACGTATACTTCGCCTTTGAACTCTGTATGCGGATGGATCGTTCCCGGATGTGCCAGTACCTGGCCTCTCTCGATCTCTGTTCTCTGTACGCCTCTCAGCAGTGCGCCGATG
>JAZNNY010000069.1:0-5356 GCA_045580505.1 Lentihominibacter sp. | reverse complement strand
CTTCCTAAGACCGCTTGGCCTCCGACTTGCTTTGCCTGCTTTTGCAGGAGTGGCAGGGCTTCAATGAACGCCGCGGTCTGCCGCTTCCGAAAGGCCTTCCAAATTACAGTTTCCTGCTGGAGCCTGCCCTGCAGGCTTCCCGGGAAGAACGCGCGGAGCTGATGCGGATGATCTGCCCGCAGATTCGCAGCGATGAGCAGTGCGTCAACTATTTTCTCATGCGCTGCTTCGGCTCCGATGAGGAGGGCGCCCGCTTTCTGGTAAACGGGCCGGTCCCTCTGGATCTTTACAGCGACTACGTCCGCGCGACCTTCTGCCGAAATTCCATCGAGGAAGACGGCACCTATCCGGACGGCGCCGTCTCCTACCTGTGCGATTCCCTGATCGAGATGGAAGGATCCTACGATGTGGTCGTCTCCCGGGTCGTCGTGAGGGACCTCAAAGTGGTCCATGCTGAGCGCATCAGCCGGCTTGCCATCACCGACACGGAAGCCGCCATGATCCTGAAAAAGGTCGAATACATCACCCTCTACGAGGTCTTCCTGTCCGACGATGAACTGGAGGACAACATCGATGAGTTCACGCTTGGCTTTCACGCCACTATGTCCTCCTATGAAAACGGCCGCCTCTTCATGACCTTTCGTCCGACGAATGATCATGTGGACAGCCGATGTTTCCTGCTCAGCAACGATGTGCGCGGGATGTATTTTCTGACGAACCACCGTCAGCTGGTCCTCTGCGCCTACAGCCTGCAGGATCTGCATTATCTGGAGAGGACGATCGCGTCCAGCCCGCTCGCGCCCTACCTCATTCCCAGCGGCCGCTTCAATTTCGTTCCGGGCGGCAGTTACAATGCCGCCGGCACTTTCGAATTCAGAGAGCCCATTCTCTACGAATTCATGAACAGCGACTTCGAGCACTTCGAGGATTTCCTGCAGGCGCTGCGGGAGGACTAAAACTGGCAGGCGCGCGATCAGTCAAGCATATCGTTCAGGTTGACCATCTCGATGGCTCCAAGCGCACAGTCGTAACCCTTGTTTCCTGCCTTTGACCCCGCGCGGGCGATAGCCTGCTCGATATTTTCCGTCGTCACAATGCCGAACATGACCGGAACGCCGGTCTGCAGGGACACCTGGGCGATGCCCTTGGAAACTTCATTGCAGACGTAATCGTAGTGGCTGGTCTGGCCGCGGATCACAGCGCCAACGCAAATGACCGCATCGTAGTCGCCGGATTCCGCCAGTTTCTTCGCGATGAGCGGGATCTCAAATGCGCCCGGCACCCAGACCGCGGTGATGTTGTCTTCTTCGGCGCCATGCCGGACCAGGCCGTCGACCGCTCCGCCCAGCAGCTTGTTTGTGATGATCTCATTGAATCTCGATGCCACGATGGCAACCGTCATTCCCTCCGGTGCAACGACATTTCCGCTTACGATGTTGATTTCTTTCATTGTGGTTTCCTCCTTCGCTTATACCTTTTCCAGGATGTGACCCATCTTGGTTTTTTTCGTTTTTAAATATCTGTGATCAAAACTCTGCGGCGCGATCTCGATCGGCACGCGCTCCTTGATCTTGAGCCCGAAGTCTCCCAGACCGTAGACCTTGTCCGGATTGTTGGTGAGCAGCCTGAGCGATCTGGCCCCGAGGTCGCGCAGGATCTGCGCGCCGACCCAGTATTCCCTGAGGTCCGCAGCAAAGCCCAGTTTGATATTGGCTTCGACGGTGTCGAGTCCCTGCTCCTGCAGGCTGTAGGCCTTGATCTTGTTGATCAGTCCGATGCCCCGGCCTTCCTGCCGCATGTAGAGGATGATTCCCCTGCCTTCCTTCTCGACCATCTGCATGGCCGTCTGCAGCTGCAGTCCGCAGTCGCAGCGCATGGACCCGAAGGTGTCGCCGGTCAGGCACTCCGAGTGGACCCTGCAGAGGACGTTCTCACCGTCTCCGATCTCGCCCTTGACCAGGGCCACGTGGTGCTCTCCGGTGATGTCGTTGATGTAGCCGTACATGTCGAATTCACCGTACTTGGTCGGCATCTTGGCCCGGGCTTCGCAGGAGACGTGGCTCTCGTGCACCCGCAGATAATCCTGCAGTTCCTTGATGGTGATGAACTTCAGGTCGTATTTCTTTGCCAGGTCCCACAGCTTCGGGGTGCGCATCATGGTGCCGTCGTCGTCCATAATCTCGCAGCACACACCGCACTCGGTCATGCCGGCCAGTCTCAGCAGGTCAACAGTCGCTTCCGTATGGCCATTTCTGACCAGGACGCCGCCGTAACGGGCGATCAGCGGAAATACGTGTCCCGGTCTTCTGAAATCGCCGGGGCGGGACTCCGGATCCGCGCACTTCATGATGGTGAAGGACCGCTCTTTGGCTGAGATGCCCGTCGTTGTTTCGATGTGGTCGATCGACACGGTGAAGGCCGTCTCATGGTTGTCCGTATTCTCTGCGACCATCGGCGGCAGCCCCAGCCGGTTTGCCACCTCCGCGCTCATGGGCGTGCAGATCAGGCCCTTGGCATAAGTGGCCATGAAGTTCATGTTCTCCTGGGTCGCGAACTCCGCTGCGCAGATCATATCCCCCTCGTTTTCCCGGTCGGGATCGTCGGTCACGAGGATGATCTTCCCCGCTCTCAGTTCCTCGAGCGCCTCCTCGATGGTGTTGTACTGATAGTTCTGTTCCATAGTTCCTCCTTCTTCTCTGCTGCAAAGGCAGGTTCATGCCAGGGTCTGCAGCATGTCCATGGTAATGCCGGATTCGCCTGATTCGGCGGGTTCGGCACTTCCTGCAAGTCCCAGCAGTTTTTCTGTATATTTGGCGATGATGTCCGTTTCCAGGTTAACGGGATCACCGGTCTTTCGGCTGAGCAGCGTCGTTTCACTTCCCGTGTGCGGGATGACGGAGACGCTGAAATCACGGCTTGTGACCCTGGCCACCGTCAGGCTGATGCCGTCGATGGTGATGGATCCCTTCTCCACGATGTACCTCAGTATATTTTCTTCGGCCCCGATTCTCACCCAGACCGCATTCTCATCTCTGCTCATCTCCCGGATGATCCCGGTCCCGTCGATGTGCCCTGAAACGATGTGTCCGCCGAACCTTCCGTCCGCAGCCATCGCCCGTTCCAGGTTGACCTTGTCACCGGCTGATGCCTTGCTCAGACTGCTGCGGCTGACGGTCTCCGGCATGACATCCGCCGTAAACCCATCGCTTTTCAGGGAGGTCACAGTCAGGCAGATCCCGTTCACCGCGATGCTGTCGCCGATTTTCGTGCCTTCCAGGACTTTGTCTGCCCTGATGGAGATCTCCCCGCTGCGCCCGGACATGGTCAGTGCCCGGATCACCCCGGTCTCCTCTACAATTCCTGTAAACAAGGTGTCACCTTCTTTCTATTGTGTATTCCCCGGGCTTTCCCCGGGCCGAACTCTGCGGATTTGCTGTTTTCAGGCTTCTTCTGCAGAGTTGTTCTGCTTCAAATCCGGTAAAATCCGGCTCAACTCTGCAGGTTCCGCATTTTCATAGTTATCTCGCAGAGTTTTGAACCGCCATTTCGCAAAACCAGGCCCTCAACTCTGTCAAAACCCGGTTTTGTGCTGCCTTTCGCAGAGTTCTTCCATATATTGTCATTTATTGCGTCTTCAACTCTGCCAAAATCCATATTTAAGTGGCTTTCTGCAGAGTTATTCCATTAATTCCCATTTATTGCGTCTTCAACCCTGTAACGAAGCATGAGATCCTCTCCGAACTGCTTTGTCTCAAGTAATTCCAATCGAAACGCTTCATCCGGAAGTTCCACTCCGCTGCCTTCCACCGGGGATTTGGCTGCGCCGCCGAAGAACTTCGGTGCGATAAAGGCCCGCACTTCGCTTACGATACCTGCCCGAAGCGCACTTTCATTCAGGGTCCCGCCGCCTTCGAGCAGGATGCTGTCAATACCCCGCGCGCCAAGGATCCGCATCAGTTCCTTCAGGTTGACCCGGCCCGCGCCTGGGCTCCCAGTCTGACCGGGAACGTTGAGAACGGTCACACCCATGCGAATCAGGTTGCGAATCTTTTCCGTCAGCTGCCGCGGGGCTGCCTCCGGGTCCTTTTGCCACGTCATCTGCTGAACGTCCTGCTGCCACGCTGCCTCCTGCAGGCCTTCCTGCGCCGGCACTTCTCTCATAGGAATCTCCTGCTGGTTCTGCCCTGCAACGGATCCCGTCAGTTGTTCCATCTTTAGCTCTCCCGTCGGAAGCTGGGCACTGGCGCACACCACGATCGTTTCGTACTCTCCCGCCGTCCGGCAGATGCGGCTGTCCAGGGGAATCTGCAGCCGGCTGTCGCAGATGATCCGGACCGGATGACGCAGACCGAAGAGGTCCGCCGAGGTAGGTACCGGACCGGCCGCCGCAAGCGCAGTTTCCGCCACCGCAAGGGCAGATCCCGCCGCCGGCTCACTGCCTCCAAGGGCAGGCTCTTCCGCCCCTTCCCACCGGCAGTTCAGGGTAGGATCATCCGCCAGCACGGTTCCGATGCCGGCCATGATTCCCATGCAGGCGTGGCGCAGACGGTGTACCTCCTGCAGAGACTGCTGGCCGGTGATCCACTGCGATGCGCCGGTTTTGGTCGCGATCTTGCCGTCCGCCGTCATGGCGTACTTCATGATGACATAAGGGGTCTTGGTCTCTATGTAATGAAAGAAGACCGGGTTGATCGCATCGCATTCCTCCCGAAGGAAGTCCTCTTCGACTTCGATCCCGGCTTCCCGCAGGATCTTTGCCCCCTTACCCGCTACCAGAGGGTTGGGGTCGCGGGAGCCGATCACCACGCGGCCGATCCTGCTTTCTATGATGGCCTCCGTGCAGGGCGGCGTCTTCCCGTAGTGGCAGCAGGGCTCCAGCGTCACGTAGATCGCCGCGCCGGTCAGAAGATCCGCTGCGGATTCTCCTGCCTTTGCCTTGGCGTTCGCGATAGCGTTTCTCTCCGCGTGCAGCTGCCCGCTTCTCTGATGAAAGCCTTCCCCGATGATCCGGCCGTCCTTTACGATCACCGCGCCGACCATGGGGTTGGGATGGCACCAGCCCTCTCCTGCCTTTGCAAGAGAGATGGCCCGCTGCATATATTGTCTGTCCTGTTCGTTACCCATAAAAAATACCCTGCCGATCCGCAGGGTAAATATCAAGATGCTTGGACAAAGTACCAAAGAAAAAACATCTTCTTCCATCCAGACTGTACTGTCGGTACCGGAATCGCACCGGTTCATGCGCCATAGCGCTCGCGGACTCTACCGCCGGTCGGGAATTGCACCCTGCCCTGAAGATCGTTTCCTATATTCTGTTTACGAAACTATGGTAGTCCCGTCAGAAGGTCTTGTCAAG
>JAZNNY010000068.1:0-22820 GCA_045580505.1 Lentihominibacter sp. | reverse complement strand
CGGTACGTCAACCTGATTCCCGTCGATGACAGGACAGTCGTGCTGATGATCGTGGCGGAGAGCGGCAAGGTCTCCAATACGACGGTGCAACTGGACCGGCCGGTAAACGACGAGACCCTGCGGATCCTGGCAAAGAACATGACATATAACTACAGCGGCAAGACCCTGAGCGAAGCGCTGAAGATCGATATCATCAAGAACTTTCGCGAGGATGCCGAGGCCATGGCCATGTTCCGGAACAATATCGTTCCGGGCTTCCTGAAGACCTTGGAAGATATGCTCAACGTCAACCTGTACATGGATGGACTGACCAACATCTTCTCCATTCCGGAATACAATGACATTGAGAAGGCGAAGAGTTTCTTCGAGATTCTGGGCAGGAAGGAAGACATCCGGAAGAAACTGATCGAGCGGGATGATGGCATGATCATCACCATCGGCGGAGAGAACCAGGACGCTGACCTGAGCGACTGCAGCGTGATCACCGCGACATACCATGTGGACGGCCGGCTGGTCGGTAAGCTGGGCGTGATCGGACCGACGCGTATGAAATACGATGAGGTCACTTCCGTAGTCGAATATCTGACGGATAATATCAGCAAGGCGTTTATGATCACAGGAGGAGAGAAGGCAGATGACGGAAAAACCAGAGGAGATTAGAATAGAGGACGAGACTGCGAAGGAGGAAGACCTGCCTTTGCAGGAGGAAGAGAGCCAGGAGGCCGAGTGCGAGAGCGCAGAGGCGGAGCAGGAAACAGAAGAGCCGGAACAGGAAACGAAAGAGCCGGAACAGAAGGCCGAAGAACCTGAGAAGGATGATAGCAGATACCTGCGGCTGCTGGCGGAATTCCAGAACTATAAGAAGAGAACCGAGAAGGAAAAAACAGACCTCTATTCCTACGCCAATGAGAAGATCATGACGGAACTGCTGGAAGTGCTGGACAACTTTGAAAGAGCGCTGGAGCAGGAGCCCGGTGAAGGCTTCAAGGAAGGAATAGAACTGATTTTCACTCAGCTGAGCAATGTGCTGAGCAAGGCAGGGCTGGCTGAGATAACTGCCCTGGGCGAGGATTTCGATCCCAACGTTCACAATGCAGTGATGGCAGAGGAAACCGATGAATATGAAAGCGGTAAGGTTTCCGGCGTAATGCAGAAAGGCTACACACTGAATGGCAAGGTCATCCGGCCTTCCATGGTGAAAGTCGCAAACTGACCGCTTGAACAATAAACCCTGAAAGGAGAACAAGGAAATGGGAAAGGTAATTGGAATTGACTTAGGAACAACAAACTCCTGTGTCGCAGTACTGGAAGGCGGAGAGCCGACCGTTATTACGAATGCAGAGGGAAACAGAACGACACCATCGGTGGTCGGTTTTGCGAAGAACGGAGAGAGACTGGTAGGCGAGACGGCTAAGAGACAGGCCATCACCAACCCGGAGAGAACCGTTGCTACATCAAGAGACACATGGGCGAGGCCTATGATGTCCAGATCGACGGCAAGAAGTACACCCCGCAGGATATCTCCGCGATGATCCTGCAGAAGCTGAAGGCGGATGCTGAAAGCTACCTGGGCGAAACCGTCAATGAAGCGGTCATCACAGTACCGGCTTACTTCACCGACAGCCAGAAGCAGGCGACCAAGGACGCCGGCAAGATTGCTGGTCTCGAAGTTAAGAGAATCATCAACGAGCCGACGGCGGCATCCCTGGCCTACGGCATCGACAAGGCTGATACATCTCAGAAGATCCTGGTCTACGACCTGGGCGGCGGCACATTCGATGTCTCCATCCTGGATCTGGGAGACGGCGTACTGGAAGTACTGGCGACCAACGGTGATACCCACCTCGGCGGCGATGACTTCGATGAGAAGATTCTGAACTACATGGCGGATACATTCTCCCAGGAGAACGGCATCGATCTGAGAGCAGACAAGATGGCCATGCAGAGACTGAAGGAAGCTGCTGAGAAGGCGAAGAAGGAACTGTCCAGCGCGCAGACCACGAACATCAACCTGCCGTTCATCACGGTCAGTGAGAACGGTCCGCTGCACATGAACATGGATCTGACCAGAGCCAAGTTCGATCAGCTGACAGAAGACCTCGTCAGAAGAACCATCGAGCCGATGAAGAAGGCTATGGCGGATGCAGAAGTGACCAACAGCGACCTGGCCAAGGTCATCCTGGTCGGCGGATCTACGAGAATCCCGGCAGTTCAGGAAGCAGTTAAGAACGTCACAGGCAAGGAGCCGTTCAAGGGAATCAACCCGGACGAATGCGTCGCGATCGGCGCGGCCATCCAGGCAGGCATCCTGTCCGGCGACGATGTAGGCGGCGACATTCTGCTGCTGGATGTAACACCGCTGTCCCTGTCCATCGAGACACTGGGTGGTGTCGCAACCAAGCTGATCGAAAGAAACACCACGATCCCGACCAAGAAGAGCCAGATCTTCTCCACAGCTGCGGATAACCAGCCTGCCGTTGACATCCACGTTATGCAGGGTGAAAGAGACATGGCAGCCGGCAACACCACACTGGGACGTTTCCAGCTGACCGGTATTCCGCCGGCACCGCGTGGGGTACCGCAGATCGAGGTCACCTTCGACATCGACGCCAACGGTATCGTCAACGTCAGCGCGAAGGATCTGGGCACAGGCAAGTCCCAGCAGATCACGATCACTTCTTCGACCAAGCTCTCCGAGGACGAGATCAACGCCAAGGTCAAGGAAGCTGAGCAGTATGCTGAGGAAGACAAGAAGCGCAAGGAAGAAGTCGAGGTCAAGAACCAGGCTGAGACCCTGGTCTATGAGACCGAGAAGAATATGAAGGAACTGGATCAGGCCCTCTCCGATGCGGAGAAGAGCGACATCAATGGCGCTAAGGAAGCTCTGCAGAAGGCTCTGGAAGCGAACAACATTGAGGACATCAAGGCGAAGACCGAAGCTCTGACCGAGAAGTTCCACACGATCTCAGCCAAGATGTACCAGCAGGCTCAGGCGGCAGGAGCAGCAGGCGCAGGCCCGAACATGGGCGGAGCCGGCCCTGACATGAGCGGCATGGGCGGCATGGGCGCAGGCGGAGCAGGCCCGAACATGGGCGGCGCTGCAGGCGGCGCGGCATCCGGCGATGACAATGTCGTCGATGCAGATTTCGAAGTCGTTGACGACGACGAGAATAAGTAATATAATCGGCTTTGTCTGATTAAAGAAGAATCGTACCCAGGAGCTATCGTTTTCATGATAGCTCCTGTGCGTGAGTAAGCAGGAAGTAAATAGATTATGGCAGATAAGAGAGATTATTATGAGGTGCTCGGTCTTCAGAAGGGTGCCAGCGATGAACAGATCAAGAAAGCGTTTCGTAAGCTTGCGATGAAATATCATCCTGACAAAAACCCGGGAGATAAAGAGGCCGAGGAAAAATTCAAGGAGATCAACGAGGCCTACGCGGTCCTCTCCGATCCGGAGCAGAAGTCCAAGTACGACCAGTTCGGTCATGCCGGCGTAGATCCGAACAGCTTCGCAGGCGGCGGCTTCGGCGGGTTCGGAGGATTTGAGGATATCTTTGACATGTTCAGCGGCGCCTTCGGCGGCGGCGGATTTGGCGGCGCCTTCGGCGGCCAGCGCCGGAGCAACGGTCCGAGAAAGGGCAACGATATCCAGAAGTCCATGACCATCACGTTCGAGGAGGCGGCCTTCGGCTGCAAGAAGCAGATCAAACTGACCAAGAACGTCAGATGCAAGACCTGCGGCGGCAGCGGGGCGACCCCGGGCACTTCGAAGAAGACCTGCCCGAACTGCGGCGGCAGCGGAGAGGTCAGGACCCAGCAGAGAACGCCGCTCGGCGTTTTCCAGAGCGTATCCCCGTGCCCGGACTGTAACGGGACCGGCCAGATCAATGAATCTCCGTGCTCTGACTGCGGCGGCACCGGGCGCGTGCGTGACACCGTCAAGATCACGGTCAACATTCCGGCCGGTGTGGACAACGATTCCGTGATTCCGATCCGCGGCCAGGGTGAGCCGGGGATTAACGGCGGACCGGACGGAGACCTCTACATCGTGCTGAACGTGAAGCCGCACAAGCTCTTCGAGCGGCGCGGCCAGGACCTGTGGCTGGAGATCCCGATCTCCTTCGACCAGGCGGCGCTCGGCGATGAGATCACCGTGCCGACCCTGGAGGAGAAGGTCTCCTATAAGGTGCCGGCGGGCACACAGCCGGGAACGGTCTTCCGCCTGAAGGGCAAGGGCATCAAGAGCCTGCGCGGCGGACGCAAGGGCGACCTCTACGTGAAGGTCAGCCTCGAAGTTCCGACCAAACTGAACGGCAAGCAGAAGAAGGCCATCCAGGCCATGCGCGATGTCGTTACCGACGAGTGCTACCGCAAGAAGAGCGGATTCCTGGATTCGATCAAGGAATTCTTCTCATAAGCGATCCGAAGCAGATGAGGGAGCATATCAGGATGGTATGCTCCTTTTATTTTGCAAACGAACGTCTGGATGGTATATAATGTTCACTGCGAGTAAATGACAAGGCTGACAGGAATGAATCGAGGATTGGAACATGAAATATATTGAACTGAAGATCCACGCATCCAGACAGGGCGTGGAGATGGTAAGCGAGCTTCTGATGCGAAATGGGGTCACCGGGATCTCCGTGGACGATCCGGCAGACCTGCAGGATATCCTCGACAAAAAGAACGAATACGGCTGGGACTACATCGACGATCAGGTCAAGGAGCAGCCGGACCGGGAGCCGGTGGTAAAGGCCTATCTTGAGGATTCTGAGGAGGGCCGGGCGCAGCTGCAGCAGCTGAAGCTTGAGATCATGAAACTGAAGAGCCTGGAACTTGAGGGCCGGTTCGGCTGGGACGTGGACCTGGGCCGCCTCTACGCAGAGTCGGAGATCGTCGACGATGAAGACTGGAAGGACAAATGGAAGGAGCACTTTAAGCCTGCCGCCATCACGGACCGGATCGTGGTGAAACCTTCCTGGGAGGAGTACGATGCAAAGGCAGGTCAGCTCGTCATCGAGATCGACCCCGGTATGGCCTTCGGGACCGGAACGCATGAGACGACCAGGCTCTGTATGGGGCTGATGCAGCTCTACCTGCAGAAGGCAGCTCCGCAGGAGCGCCGGGTACTGGATGTAGGCTGCGGCTCGGGAATCCTCGCCATCGGGGCGGCGCTTCTTGGAGCGTCACCGGTCGTTGGGATCGAAATCGATCCGGACGCCGTGGAAGTGGCCAAGGAGAACGTGGCAAAAAACGGCCTGTCAGAGTCCGTAGAAGTCCTGGAGGGCGATCTGACAGAGGGCCTTGATTTCGAAGCGGATCTCATCGTGGCAAACCTGATGGCAGACCTTGTCATGCGGCTTGCCGGAAGCTGCCGGGAGCATCTGGCAGAAAGCGGCATCTTTATTTCTTCCGGGATCCTGCTCGAGAAGCGGGACGTCGTATCCGAGGCCATCCGGGAGGCCGGTTTTGCCATCGAGATGGTCGCCGTGGACGGCGAATGGTGCGCGATTGCCGCGCGGAAGCGGTAATGCATGAAAACGGTAACGCATGGAAACAGTAACGTATAGGGTCGGGAGCACGCGGAAGGGAGCGGGAGCATGAGCCGGTTTTTCGTGGCGCCGGAGCAGGTAGGCGCCCAGACGATCACAATAGAGGACAGAAGCGATCTGCACCATATGCTGAAGGTGCTACGTCTCCAGCCGGGAGATGAAGTGGATATCTCCGACGGGGCGGCCTGGGAGTACCGTGCCCGGATCGATTGGATCGATTCCGAGCAGGCGCAGCTGACGATCCTGGACAAGCAGAGTTTCGCCGCGGAGCCCGTGACCGAGATCACCCTGTATCAGGGGATCCCCAAGCAGGGCAAGATGGAGACCATCGTCCAGAAGTGCGTGGAACTCGGCGTTCACCGGATCGTTCCGGTCTTCATGGACCGGACCGTAATCGTGGACAAGGGAAAATTCGGCCGCAAGATCGAACGCTGGCAGAAGGTCTCCGCAGAGGCCGTCAAGCAGTGCAAAAGAGGAATCATTCCGCAGGTGGAGGACGCCATGCGGATGCCCGAGGTGCCGGCGCAGCTGGGAGCGTACGATCTGGTGCTGATCCCCTATGAGAATGAAGAGGGGACGACCATCAAGGACGTGCTGCGGGCCGCCGCGGCAGAAGAGGAGACCTGTCAGGCCGCCGGTGACAACGCCGGCCTGAAGAAGGCGGCGCCACGCAGGGTCGCGGTTCTGATCGGCCCGGAAGGGGGCTTCAGCGAAGCGGAAGTCCGGGCAGTCCTGGAAGCGGGCGGGCATTCCGTTTCGCTCGGTAAGACGACCCTGCGGACGGAGACGGCCGGCATGGCTGCGATCGCTATGATTATGTACGAGTTGGAGTTATAAACAATGAAAATCGTTTTTCTGGACCATGAGGTCATCGACCGGGGAGATATCGACTGGAGCAGGGTAGAGGCCCTGGGTGAACTGAAGGTTTACCGCACCTGCACTACGAACGCCGAGGCGATCAGCCGGCTTGCGGATGCGGATGCAGTCATGATCGACGAGTATCCCATCGACCGGGAAATCATGGAGGCCTGTCCCAACCTGAAATTCATCGGGCCGGCAGCGACCGGCTACAATCATATTGATTTAAGCTGTGCAAAGGAGCGGGGGATCGCGGTCTGCAATGTGCCGGCCTATTCCACGGAAGCCGTTGCCCAGCATGCGATCGCACTGCTGCTGTCGCTGGCCAACCACATCGCGGGTTTTGACGCTGACATTCACGAAGGCCGGTGGACCAGCGAGACCGGCTGCGTCTATACGCCGCGTCCGCTGCTGCTTCTTGCCGGGAAGTCGATCGGCATCGTCGGTTACGGCAACATCGGGAAAAAGACGGCTGAGATCGCCCGCGCCCTTGGCATGCAGGTGAACGTCTACAGCCGGGATCCGGAGGCCGCGGTCAGTTCCGACGTAGTCAGCCTGCACTGTCCGCTGACAGAGGAGAATCGCGGCATGGTGGACCAGGCTTTTCTCGATCACATGAAGGACGGAGCAATCCTGATCAACACAGCAAGAGGCGGACTTCTGGATGAATCCGCCGTGGCAGCGGCCCTTGAAAGCGGCAAGCTGGCCGGTCTCGGTGCGGATGTGCTGTCTTCGGAGCCTCCGCTGCCGGACAATCCTTTGCTTCATGCGCCCCGCTGCATCATCACCCCCCACATCGCTTTCACCCCGGTGGAAATCCGCCAGCGGGTCATCGACATCTGCGCCGATAACCTGAAAAGCTTCATGGAAGGCGGACAGATGAATCGGATCGTGTAGAGTGTATCGGATCGGGCAGGCATGCTTGCTGGTAATATATGTTAATCAACCGGGATTCACCAAAACACCGCATTTTAAGGCATAAAATGGTGAATTCCTGGAAAAACCCGGCCTGAAACAGCAGTTTTGAAGCCGGGTCCGTGAAGGAATTCACCAAAATCCTCTATCTGGAGGATGGTTTTGGTGAATTCGGCAAATCGAGCCAGAATAATTCACCAATAGTATGTCCAGACAGCAGCTTTTTGGTGAGTTCCGGCTATTGAAGAATTGGTGAGTCAGTAAAAATATGAGAATCGCATTTCACACCTTGGGCTGCAAGGTGAATCAATATGAATCAGAGGCCATGGCGGAGTTGTTTCGCCAGCGCGGTCATGAAATCACCGGCGAGCGGGACTTCGCCGATGTTTACGTGATCAATACCTGCACGGTGACGGCGGTGGCGGACAAGAAATCGCGCCAGTACATCCGGCGGATGAAGAAGGTCAACCCGGACAGCATCATCGCGGTCACGGGCTGCTACGCCCAGATCAGTACTGAGGAGGTTGCGGGGATCGAAGGCGTCGATATCGTAACCGGAACGAACGAAAAGCGCGCCCTGGTAGACTATGTGGAGAACTTCGCCCGCGCAAAGGCAGGCCAGTCCGCCGAATCCGAAGACTGGATCCACGTCCGCGACTGGAAGGATCTGACCGGCTACGAAGATACCGGTACCGTGACCAGCGCCGAGACCAGGACCCGCGCCTACATCAAGATCCAGGAGGGATGCAACCGATTCTGCGCCTATTGCGTGATTCCGTTCGCGCGCGGCGATATCCGAAGCCGCGACCTGGACGAGATCGTCAGCGAGGCAAGGCAGCTGATCGAGGCCGGCTACAAGGAACTGGTCCTGACCGGGATCAATACGGCCCTGTACGGCATGGAGAGAAGGCCCGGCGCAGGCCCGGGCGCCGCAGACTCTGACACAGCAGGCCCGGGCGCCAAGCAGCCCTACGGCGTTGAACGGGTCATTGCAGCAATCAACGCGCTGCCCGGCAATTTCCGGATCCGCCTGAGCTCGCTCGAGCCGGCGGTAGTGAACGCGGACTATGTCCGGCGGCTGCTGAAATACGACAAGCTGGTGCACCATCTGCATCTGTCCGCCCAGAGCGGAAGCGACCGGATCCTGAAGGCCATGAACCGGCCCTATGACCGCAGCGGCTACCTGCAGATCGTGGAGGCCGTTCGAAGCTTCGATCCGTACTACGGAATCTCGACCGACCTGATCGTCGGATTTCCGGGGGAGAAGGAGGCGGATTTTGAGGACAGTGTCAGCCTGACGCAGATCTGCGACTTTTGCAGGACGCACGTGTTTAAGTATTCCCGCAGACCGAAGACACTGGCTGCGACCATGAAGGACCAGGTTTCTCCCCAGGTAAAGAATCGCAGAAGCGAGATCCTGCAGGAAGCGGGAAAAAGGGCACAGGCCTGCTTTTGTGAGAAGAACCTGGGAACGCAGAGAATCGTCCTGATCGAAGAGTATCTGGGGGATCAGGGGATGCTGACGGGGTACACGGATAATTACATCCGGGTCTACATTCGCTGCAGGGAGGAAGAAGCAGAGGAGATGCTGAATACCTTCCGGCAGGTGAGATTGATGGAACCGTATAAAGATGGGTGCAGAGGGGAGATTATATGAGGGATAGACACGATCTGATCATTTGGATCCTGGGCGTGACGGTCGTCTGGTATCTGTTCATTTTCGAAATTCCGGCCTTGTTCATGGATGATTCTTTCCTGCCCATGCACGGACTGTACGACCACATCCACTATATGCCGGATGCGACGAAGTTTACGGTTTCTCTTTATCTGAGCACGATCTTCGGCTTTATCGGGGCCTTTCTGTACACGGGGCTCCC
Source organism: Lentihominibacter sp. (assembly GCA_045580505.1). Taxonomy (GTDB): domain Bacteria; phylum Bacillota; class Clostridia; order Peptostreptococcales; family Anaerovoracaceae; genus Lentihominibacter. Next base: position 13,615 of record JAZNNY010000068.1, on the reverse strand, counting down.
GCGGCGCAACAGGTTCATCTTCAGGACCTTCCTGCCGACCTTTAAGAACAATAAGATCAGCGTGCTCGGGGCGGGGCTGCTCGTTGGATTCATCATGAATTTCGGCTGCATCGTCTGCGCGCTGGTGAATGGGGACATCAAGCTGTTTCTGAATTTCACCATCAGCCAGCTGCCGTTCTACCTGTTCGCCCTGGTCTGCGTGTTCATCCAGAGCTCCACGGAGGAACTGTGGTGCCGGGGATTCGTCTATGAGCGCATCAACGTACGGTATCCGCTCTGGGTTGCAATCCTGGTAAACGGAGTCTTTTTCGGGCTTCTGCACGTATTTAATCCCGGCGCGACCTTCCTGCCCATCTTCGACATCGTGCTCTGCGGAATCTCCTTTTCGATCGCCAAGTGGTATACGGGGAGCATCTGGTTCGTGATGGGAGTCCATACGGCCTGGAATTTCACGCAGAACTTCCTGTTCGGCCTGCCAAACAGCGGCCTGGTATCGGAAGCTTCGATCTGGGGGCTGGATGCGGCGAGCGCCCGAGACAGTCTCATGTACAATGTGGCATTTGGCGTAGAGGGTGCGATTCCCGCGGTCATAGCCGATGCGCTGCTGGGCGTCATCTGCCTGGTGCTGGCAGCCCGCGCGGGACGACTGGGCGAGCTTCTGCAAAGGCAGGTCACCAAGGTGGAGCGGGAGCAGATCGTACGCCAGCAGGTCGTATTAAAGCGCGTGCCATCGCATGAGAATCCGGAGCGATCAGGCGATAAAGAAGATTGATTTTAAGCCTGAAAGGGTTTAGAATATATCTATGTTTTGAAGCGGCTGAGCCGCATGAACTGCAGAAAGGAAGTGAGAAAATGAGCGATTGCATTTTCTGTAAGATTGCGAATGGGGAAATCCCTTCGAATAAGGTATACGAAGATGATCAGATCATGTGCTTTCACGATGCCGATCCGCAGGCGCCGGTCCATGTCCTGATCATTCCGAAGAAGCACATTCCTTCGCTGGATGATCTGAAGGCTGAGGACAGGGATCTTGTGGGCGATATCATGCTGAAGGTACAGGATCTCGCGGCGGATCTGGGACTGGATAACGGTTACCGGCTCGTCAACAACTGCGGCGAGGATGGATTCCAGACCGTGAAGCATCTGCATTTTCATCTGCTCGGCAAGAGAAAGATGACCTGGCCACCGGGCTAAGAGCTCTGCCCAAATCTGTGATTTGGCGCGCAGAGCCTTTGCCAGAAGCGCAGCGCTTCAGCGCGTGGCGCTTCACGGCTCGGTAAAAAAATCTTGCATTGAACAAGCGGAAATAGTATAATAGCAACGTTGTAAGCAAACCACATGATTTTAACAAAGTCAGGAGGTGAGACGGGATGGCACAGGTAATCGTTAGAGAAAACGAAAGCTTGGAGAGCGCTCTGAAGAGATTCAAGAGATCATGCGCCAGAGACGGCGTCATGGCTGAAGTTCGTAAGAGAGAGCATTACGAGAAGCCAAGCGTAAGAAGAAAGAAAAAGTCTGAGGCAGCCAGAAAGAAAGCCAGAAAGTACTAAGCTGGAGTTGCAGTTAAGACATAAGAAACAGAGGTGTTGGACGTGACCTTAAAAGAAAGATTAGACGCTGACTTTAAGGACGCAATGAAGAAGAGAGAGACTGTCCGCAAGGAGACGATCAGTTTCGTCAGAGCCGCGATCAAGCAGTTCGAAGTGGACAACAGGGAAGAGATCGACGACGCAGGGGTTGCCGCCATCTTAGCCAAACAGGTCAAGATGAGAAAGGATGCCCTCGCTGACTTTGAATCTGCCGGACGTACCGATCTGGTAGACGCTTACAACGCAGAGATCCAGGTGCTTCAGGAATACATGCCGAAGCAGCTGACCGCAGAGGAGATCATGCAGCTCGTAGAGGAGACTGCAGCGCAGGCCGGAATTGAAGCCGGCAGCGGCAAGGCTTCCATGGGTAAGCTGATGGGCAGCGTGATGCCGAAGGTAAAAGGCGTTGCCGATGGCAACGATGTGAAGCAGGCTGTACTGCAGTTCCTGGGATAAATAAGCAATGATGAAGGGCGCTGAGCGATCGGCGCCTTTTTTGTAGGAGAGATGACATGAAAAGGATCCTGATTACTTTAGTATTAATGGCAGCGATGGCAGTGCTCGCAGGCTGCAGCGCCGGAGAATTCGGCCTGGTTTTTGACGATGAAGGTACCAGCTGCACCATCACCGCGGAAAACGCGGGAGAGGGTGATTATGCTATGGCCGGCACGCTGATCGTGAAGGAAGGCGATGAGGTCGTGGTCGAGCCTGCCTTTGAAGGAGACGGACAGGTGCAGATCCAGCTGGCCGCATCTGTCGCGGAGGATTCCGAGGACGATCCGGAGGAGATCGTCCCTGAGGATATCGTTCTGGATGAGAAGATCGGCGGCAGCGAGCCGGTGCACTTTGAGGTGGCACCCGGTGAATACATGTTAAAGGCGACGGCTTCCAAGGGTCTGACCGGAACCGCGCTCGTGAAGGCTGCAGCGGCGGAGGCTGAAGACGGCCAGAACCCGGTCATGAACGTGATCGGCGACTATGCATCCGGCAGGGCGAGCATCCATATCGACGCCGGGGCGGGAAACGAAGCGTCTGCGAAAGTCATCTGGTCGAGCAGCGCGGCGGAGCATTCGGAGTGGACCATGAGCGGAACCTTCGATGCGGACACGCACATCTTTGAATACACGGGCTGCACCAAGAAGAACGTTGTCTTCGCGGAGGACGGAAGCGTAGAGAGCGAGGAGACCGTGTATACGGACGGCACCGGCCGGATGGTCTTCAGCGAAGAGCCGCTCAGCCTCACCTGGGAGGATGACAAGGAGCATGCAGCGGACGATATGACGTTCACCTACAGTAACTAGAAACGGGCTGACTATGTTTTTGCCGGTTACGAAGGAGGACATGAGAATACGCGGCTGGGATGAAGCGGACTTCGTTCTGGTGACGGGGGATGCCTATGTGGACCATCCCTCTTTTGGTACGGCTCTGATCGGGCGGCTCCTCGAATCGCGCGGCTACCGTGTGGCGGTGCTGGCCCAGCCGGACTGGCGGACCCCGGACGATTTCAGGCGGTTCGGCCGGCCGAGGCTCGGCTTTCTGATCGGCTCCGGCTGCGTGGATTCCATGGTCAACAACTACTCTGTATTTAAGCACCGGCGCAGGAGGGACGTCTATTCTCCGGGCGGAAAGGCAGGACGGCGCCCGGACCGGGCCCTGATCGTCTATGCAGGCTGCGCGAGGCAGGCTTATAAGGATGTGCCCGTGATCCTGGGAGGCCTTGAGGCAAGCCTGCGGCGGCTTGGCCACTACGACTACTGGGATGATAAGGTTCGTAGGTCGATCCTGATGGACTCCAAGGCGGATATCCTCATCTACGGCATGGGGGAGCGGGCCGTGATCGAGATCGCGGAAGCGCTGGATGCCGGTATTGAAGCCGGGGACATCGGCTGGATCCGAGGGACCTGCGTGCGCAGAAAGGATCCGGATCTCTACGAGGATGACATCGTGCTCCCGGCTTTCCGGGAGATCGCGCGGTCTAAGAAGACCTACTGCGAGAGTTTCGCGCGCCAGTACCGCAGCAACGATGCGGTGCGGGGGCAGCGACTGTTAGAAGAATACGATAATAATTATTATGTTATACAGAATCCGCCCCAGCCGGTCCTGGAGCGGATGGAGCTGGATGACCTCTATGCGCTGCCGTTTGAGCGGAACTACCATCCGATGTATGAGGCGGAAGGAGGCGTTCCGGCCATCACGGAAGTCAAATACAGCGTGACTGCAAACCGGGGCTGCTTCGGCGGCTGCGCCTTCTGCGCCATCACCTACCACCAGGGCAGGGAGGTCCGCAGCCGGAGCACAGAATCGGTGATCGAGGAGATCCGGAGCATGACGGAGGATCCGGACTTCAAGGGCTACGTTCACGACATCGGGGGACCGACCGCCAATTTCCGTCATCCATCCTGTGAGAAACAGCTGACGGAGGGAATGTGCCGCGGCCGGGACTGCCTGTTTCCGAGGCCGTGTCCGAAGCTGCAGGCGGACCACAGCGAGTATCTGGACCTGCTGGGACAGGCGAAGGAGATCCCCGGGGTGAAGAAGGTCTTCATCCGGTCCGGGATCCGTTACGACTACATGCTGGCCGATCACGGCACCGGCAGGGAGTTCCTGCGGGCCCTCTGCGCAGACCATGTCAGCGGGATTCTGAAGGTTGCGCCGGAGCATGTGAGCGGGCAGGTGCTGGAAAAGATGCACAAGCCCGGACAGGCCGTATTCGACCGGTTCCGCGCAGCATATACAGAAGAAAACCGGCGGCAGAAAAGAAAACAGTACATGGTCCCATATTTCATTTCTTCCCATCCGGGGAGCACGCTGGCGTCGGCGGTCGAACTGGCCCTGTACCTGAAGGAGACCGGGTTCGTGCCGGACCAGGTGCAGGACTTTTACCCGACCCCGGGAACGCTGGCGACCTGCATGTACTACACGGAGATGGACCCGCTGCGCATGGAGCCGGTCTACGTTCCGAAAACGATGCACGAGAAGAAACTGCAGCGGGCTTTGCTGCATTTTCATAAGAAGGAGAACCGGAAACTGGTCCGGCAGGCGCTGAAGGAAGCGGGCCGGGAGGACCTGATTGGAGTATTGATCAAATGAAAGGAAACAGGATCGAAGCGCTCCTTGAGGCGATGAAAAGAGGCCGGGAGCAGTTTGAACAATTGATGGAAGAGGGCTTAGGCGCGGACAGTTCGGACTGGGGCGGACCTGCCTTTGCGGTGGATGAGGTCTACGACCTTCGCCGCGAGGATAGCCTGCCGGTGGGAAGCGATGGCGAGCAGATAAACTTCTTTACCATGGCGGGCAGCGGCCTTGCGCCGCAGGAGGCGCCGGGAGAGATCGGCCGCATCGCCGCCGGGGACAACCTGGACTATATGCTCTGGCTGCTCCGGGAAAAGAAGATGGCGGGGAAGATCCAGCTGATCTACGTGGATCCGCCGTTTTTCACCAATGCCAAATACCAGTCATCGGTGCAGATCACCGGCGCGGACGGGGAGAAGTCTCCGGTCCTGAAGGTCGGCGCCTACGAAGACACCTGGGGACACGATCTGGCTGCCTACCTTGAGATGCTGGTGGTGCGGTTTTTCATCATGCGGGAGCTGCTGGCCGAAACAGGAAGCCTCTGGGTCCACCTGGACTGGCACGGGTCCCACTACGTGAAAATGATTCTGGATGAGATTTTCGGTGCGGACCACTTCGTCAACGAGGTCGCCTGGGTCTATAAGTCGGGCGGGGCCAGCAAACACAGCTTCTCGAGAAAGCACGACACCCTGCTGTTCTACAGCAGGACAGACCACTATAAATTCAACCCGCTGCAGGAGAAATCCTACAACCGGGAAGGCAAGCCCTACCGGTTCAAAGGGGTGGAGGAGTTCGAGGACGAGCACGGCTGGTACACGATGGTCAACATGAAGGATGTCTGGAACATCGACATGGTTGGCCGGACCTCCTCGGAGCGCAAGGGCTACGCGACCCAGAAGCCGGAGAAACTGCTGGAACGGATCGTGGAAGCCTGCAGTGATCCGGGCGATCTGTGCGCGGATTTTTTCGCCGGCACCGGAACGCTGGGCGCCGTATGCTCCCGCAAAGGCAGGCCCTGGATCATGTGCGACAGCGGGGATGCGGCGATCGGCCAGCAGATCCTGCGGATGAATGAGCAGGGGGAGCCGTTCCTGGTGGAGCGTTCTTCCGGCGAGATCGGCCCGAAGGCCCGGGTACAGGTGAAGCAGGAAGACGGCCGGATTAATCTGGACCGCTATCAGCCCGACCTCACCCAGGTGCAGGAGAGAGACCGGCAGATCGTGGCGCGTTACATCAATGAGAACAGCCTGGACCTGATCAGTTTCTGGAGCATCGACCCCGCTTTCGACGGGAGCGTTCACAACTGCCGCCAGCTGCTTGCGGGCGAGGATACGGTAGTGCTCCCTGAAGAAACGAGGGAAGAGGGGACCGGAATCAGCATTGTCGGCTATGACTTATTTGGCGGTCGTTTTGAATGGAGGAATTAACGTGAAAGTATACAGGCAAAAGGATTTTCTGGAGAGCAACTGGTCCGGGGGAAAGACCCTGGAACTTGCCATTTTTCCGGAGGACGCGAAATATCTTGACCGGGACTTCCTCTGGAGACTGTCGACGGCAAATTCCGACCGGGAGGAGTCTTCCTTCACGAAACTTCCGGACTACGACCGGATTCTGATGGTGCTCGAGGGAGACGTGGTACTGGCGCACGGCGACGTACGCACGGCGCATCTTGCCGCGCTGGAGCAGGACAGCTTTGACGGGGCGATCAAGACCAAGTGTTTCGGCAAGCTGCTGCGCGACTACAACCTGATCTACCGCAAGGGCTGCAAAGGCAGGATGGACCTCGTGCGTCTCCGCCCTAAAGCGGCGCCTCTGTCCATGTCCTCTGAGGCTATGGACGCGGCAGTTTCCTACGGTATCTTCTGTCTGGACGGCTATGCGGTCGTCTCCTGCGGGGATGAGAGCGAGATGGTAAAGCCGGGCGAGCAGGCGGTGGTGAACTTCTCGGGCGGAGTCACGGCGGACATTCTCCTGATGGGCGAAGGACAGAGCATTGTGACCGAGGTGATCATGGGGAAAGCGGAGACCGCAGAAGAAGGCGGCAGTGAGGCCAGCGGGCCTGGCGGTGCAGGGAGCGGCGGCGGAAGTGGTGCTGCCGGACGCGGCGCCGCGGGGAATACGGCCGCGGGTTCTGCAGCAACGGGTAATACGGCCGCGGGTTCTGCAGCCGGTGCAAGGCCGGCGGCGAGTGAAGGCGGCTCCGATTATCTGACCAGCCTGCGCCTCTTCTTCGGGCGCAATCGCTGGGCCATGATTCTGCGGCGGGAGGGCAGGTCTCAGGTCTACTACGACCGGGCTATGTCTCAGGCGCTCCGCAAACTCGAACGCTGGTACATTACCGAACTCAGCTGGGTCCTGGGCGTCATCCTCTGCTTCGTCCCGATGGCGGCGGGGCTTAGCGGGAAGACCTGCCTTTGCATAGCGATCGCCTTCACTATCGTACACCTGCTCGGCATCGTGCCCCTCATCTACATGAGCCGGCTGCCGCGGCCGTTCGCGGCACACATGAAAAGGGTGAGCGAGCTGAATGCAGCGGAGCGGGCCTTCCATGAGGAAGAGATCAGCGAGGATCCGCATTTTGAGAAGCTGATGAGCAGGTATAAGCAGGACGATGAGAATTATTTCGCGGACGAATCATCGCCTCTTTACCGGCTGGTGAAGAAGAAGTAGGGTGGCATTGTTTTGTAATACTTGTGTAGGAGCAAAGAAATCTTACAGGAACAAAACGCCGAAAATCCGGCGTAGAAGAGGATAACCTTGATGAAGAGGGACAGAGCATGAGACTGGAACTGATTGCAACTGCGACATTCGGTCTGGAAGCCGTAGTGCGGCGGGAGATCGAGGCGCTTGGGTATGACATCATCAGGACGGAAGACGGGAAGGTGACCTATGCCTCAGATGAGCGGGGAATCGTGAGGTCGAATCTTTGGCTGCGCTCGGCCGACCGCGTGCTGGTGAAGATCGCGGAATTCCAGGCGGAGGATTTCGAGGCCCTGTTCCAGCAAACCATGGGAATCGCCTGGGAGGATTGGATCCCGGCCGATGGCAGGTTTGTGGTCACCTGCACCACGGTCAAATCAAAACTGCACAACGAGCCTGCCTGCCAGCGGACGGTCAAGAAGGCGATCGTCAACCGGCTGCAGGATTTTTATGTGACAGAAGAGCTGCCGGAGACCGGCGCCGAGTATACCGTGAAACTGACTCTGCTGAAGGACCGGGCAACGCTGACGATCGACAGCAGCGGCGAAGGCCTGCATAAGCGGGGCTACAGGGCGCAGGGCGTAGCGGCACCCATGAAAGAAACCCTCGCGGCAGCGCTCGTGCAGCTTTCCTTCTGGAAGGAAAACCGGATTCTCGTCGATCCCTGCTGCGGCAGCGGAACGCTCCTGATCGAGGCGGCCATGATCGGCATGCACATCGCGCCGGGACTGAACCGGTCGTTCGTGAGCGAGGGATGGGAACAGGTGCCGGACGCGCTCTGGAAAGAAGAACGGAAGAAAGCGTTCGATGAGATTGACTATAACGCAGACCTTGCGATCTACGGATACGACATCGATAAGAAGGCCATCGCTGCGGCGCGGGAAAACGCCATGGAAGCGGGCGTGGATGAACAGATTCGTTTCGCCCAGGCGGATGTGAACCGGCTGCTGGGGGACCCCGCCGGAACCGGCGGCGGGAAGAAACCGGCAGATGCGCCCTGGGCAGGCGAGGACGGGATCATCCTTCTGACCAACCCTCCGTACGGGATCCGCATCGGCCAGACGCCGGAACTCCTGCAGATCTACGAGACGCTGCGCGGCGCGCTGGAAGAACATCCGAGCTGGAACCTGTTTGCGATCACGGCGGACAAGACCCTGGAGGATGCGATCGGCCGCAAGGCTGACCGCCGCCGCAAACTCTACAACGGCAACATAGAAACCACCTATTACCAGTTCCACGGGGCAAGGTGAGGTGAGAAGCCCCTGTCTTTGGCGGTTTTTAATACTTTATTAATGCTATTATTTTATTCCCAAAAACCCCTCTTGATGGTATAATTATTATGCAGTATGTATATATCTTGGGGTTCAGGAAAAGGAGGGCACCGGATGAAAAAAGTTATATCATTGATCCTATCAGTGTGTATGATCGTGACATTCATTCCGGCCGTATCATTTGCGGCTACGGATGCAGAGCAGACACCGAAGATCGATCAGGCAGCACAGATGGAGCTGCAGGGGGATGAAGCGGCAATGGATGCAGATGCGGAAGCAGATGCAGATGCCGAAACTCCGGAAGTGACAGAACCGGAAGAGACGCAGCCTGAGGAGACAGAGCCGGAGGTAACAGAACCGGAGGCAACAGATCCTGCAGCAGAGACTCCGACGGATGTTATTGAAGATACACCGGAAGAAGATGCAGATGTGCCGGAGGAGGATGTAATAGACTCCGTAAAGAAGGGGGCCTCTCCCAAATGGGAGAATGAGACTGTAGGCGAACAGACCGGCTGGAGGTGCTATCTGAATGATTCGGATACCCCCGAGACGAACGGAATGGAAAAGATCGACACAAAATGGTATCTCTTCGATGCGAACGGTTTTATGATGACGGGGATCCAGACCTTCAGCGGGAGCAAGTATTATTTTGACCCGGTGGGATCGGATCCAAGGACATCCACTCTGGGCGCCAGACAGACCGGCTGGCAAACCGTCAGTGGAATAGGAAAGTGCTACTTTGACCCGTCTACCGGAGCAATGAAGACCGGACTTCAGACGATCGACGGACGGAAGTATTACCTTAGCCCGAGCAATGGCGCTGTACAGACCGGCTGGCAGACGATCAACGGACAAAAGTACTACTTTGATCCGGGCACAGGCGCCATGAGAACCGGACTTCAGACAATCAACGGACGCAAGTATTACTTTGCTCCGAGCACAGGCGTCATGAAAACAGGTCTTCAGACCATTAGCGGCAAGATCTACTTCTTCAATACATCCACTGGTGCGATGAAGACCGGCTGGGTCACTGTAGGAAGCAATAAATACTACATGGATTCGAAGAATGGTGGCGCTGCGTCGATCGGCAAGAAGGTCATTGGTAGTGGCACCTACTATTTCAGCAGCAAAGGCGTCATGATGAAGGGCTGGCAGATGATCAGCGGTAAGGCCTACTATTTTAGCCTGAGTTCGGGCAGAATGCAGACCAAATGGGTAACGATCGGAAGCAATAAGTATTATATGAACAGCAGCGGTACGCAGCATCTCGGATGGCTGAAGGACCGTGGAGCAAAATACTATTTTGTCGAGAAGTACGGTGCAAGCGGCAGGATGTATAAGGGCATTCTGACCTATAAGGGCGCTAAGTACTACATGAACGCTTCAAACGGCAAAATGATGAAGGGCTGGCAGACCGTAAACGGTAAGAAATACTTCTTCAACATGAAGAGCGGCAAGATGGTCAAAGGCTGGCTCAAATGGAAGAATAAAAAGTACTATCTGAATAAGTCAACAGGCGTAATGACCGTCGGCCTTAAGAAAATCAAGGGCAACCGCTACTACTTCGGAACCAACGGCGTGATGAAGAAGGGCTGGCAGAACGTAAACGGCAAGAGATACTTCTTCAATTTGAAAAACGGCAAGATGGTCAAAGGCTGGCTCAAATGGAAGAACAATAAGTATTACCTGAATAAGTCGACCGGCGTCATGACCGTAGGTCTTAAGACCATTAAGGGCAACAGATACTTCTTCATGAGCAACGGCGTGATGATGAAGAACGACTGTGTTAAGATTTCCGGCAAGCTGTACTACTTCAGGTCCAGCGGTAAGGGCTACAAGAATAAGGGCTGGTTCAAGGGCTCCGATAAGAAGAAGCGCTACAGTCTCGGCAAGGGTCAGGTAGCAACAGGGACCGTTAAGATCGGAAGTCAGTGGTATCAGTTCAGCACATCGAATGGCGTGCTGACCAAGAGTCTGGGCGATGACCTTGACATGAAGGTTCAGTCCAAGTCCAGCGATACGTCCTACCTGGTAGTGGTAAATCGTTCGACCTATCAGGTCAGAGTGTACACCGGAAGCAAGAACAACTGGACCAGGACCAAGACATTTGCCTGCGGCATCGGAGCACCGAATACACCGACACAGGAAGGAACTTTCAAGATTGCTGTCAAGGGAGAATCTCAGGGTTACGTTCACAGAGGCAAAGATGTGCGCTTCTGGTACTACTCGAATTTTAATGGAGACAAGGGTTTCCACAGTGGGATCTACTACGACGGTGATGCCCCGGATAAGGCTTACGATACCAAACTGAAGACAGCATCAAGTCAGGGAAGCGTCCGACTGTCGCTGGATAACGCGAAGTGGATTTATGACAACGTCAGGATGTATTCTACCGTTGTTGTATACTAATGGAAGATGAGAGAAAGGAGAGAGTCAATGACTTTGAATATACACAAGGCATCCGCATGGGTATTGGCAGTCATCATCGCAGCTGCGCTTTCTCTGGCCATGGGATTCGCGTCACAGACGGCGTATGCAGAGGAGACTGCAGAGGACTATACAGTGCATTTTGTCCCCGATGACAACAGGTCTCAGTGTCTTCCGGGAGGAAGCATCGGATTGGAAGCCGTTATCATGAAGGGTGATGAAGAGGTTCCCCTTCCTGAGGGTGCATCACTGATCTGGGGGGCCAGCAAACCGATGATGGGGAGCGAGGTAACTACACGTGTTGATTACGACCCGCTGAATCCGTCACCGAATGCGACTCTGTATGTAGGGCCATTGCCGGAGGGTGTGACAGAAATTGACGACGTTTTCGGAGTGACCGTGACCATGAAACTGAACGGGGTCGAATATACGAGTGACTCCGCACAGTTCGGAATCTCAAATGATTTCTACCACGTCACCTGGCCTGATATCGATCCGTATATGGCTGCGGGAGACACGATCACGACCCGCGCCAAGGCAGTTCACTACACCATGGACGGGACTGAGACAGTTCCGCTGAGTGCGAGCTGGGACGAGCCTGCGAGCAAGCCGCTGAAGATTGCAACGGGTACTGCAAGCGATGGATCCATTGAGTTCACCATTACCAGAAAAAGCACGGCTGAAGACTGCGATTATGTGCTGGAACTGGATTACGACGGACAGAGTGAAGAACAGTACTATCCATTGTTTTCCTTCTCCGATAAACTCAGTGATTATATGATCGGAATCGACGAGGGAGCTGGATATGCTACGCTTGGTGAAAGTACCGCGATCTACTTTATCGATGATAAAGGTACGGCAACGGCATCAATCCCGGCAGAGGATCTCTGCTTTGTTTCACAAAACAGAACAGTTCCCTATGATCCGGAACAGTATGACCTGACGGTCAAAAAATATCTGGGTGAGGATGAGAACACTGATAATCCGAAGTATTCCGCGGCATCCTTCCCTCTGACTATCGATGGAAAGAACAAAAAAGATATCAACGGAAACCGGACAGACGGCACGGCCACCTACGTTGTTACTGTGAAGGCGAAGGAAGGCAGCCAACTGAAGGGTCAGCTAACAGATGCCCTGGTTCTGCAGAGTAAATATACGCTTTGCGGATATGGCAGTTACGTTGATTTCTCTGACCTGAGCAAGTACTGGAAGGAAATGGACAATGATCCGTACTGGCGCTTCGAAATTCCCAGAGGCGTTGTCTCCAAGGGACCTGTCATCACAATGGATGAGCAGAAACTGTCCAATACATATTTCACAATCGCCTACGTCAACAACTCCACAAAGAAGGTTTTATCCTCCTTCCCGAAGACAGCCGGTACCTACACAGTGAGAGTCCTGGGCAAGGCACCATACTACGGCGTGGACACATCGGTTCAGATCAAGGTTGGTCTTAAGAACACGATCACGGTCAAGGGCAAGACGCTGACCATCAAGCTCAAGAACAAGGCCAAAAAGACCAAGAAAAAGGTGACGTATAAGCGGACAAGGGCCATGACGGTAAAGAAGGCCAAGGGCACCGTTACCTACAAGAAGGTCAAGGGCAGCAAGAAGATCACCGTTGCCAGCAATGGCAAGGTCACGGTCAAGAAGGGCCTGAAGAAAGGCACCTACAAGATCAAGGTGAAAGTGACAGCGGCAGGCAACAGCCGGTACTTCCCGCTCAGCAAGAATGTCACCTTCAAGGTCAGGGTGAAATAAGCCAGACAACAATTTCAACTATGACAGGTGAGGACCAGCGATGGTCCTCATTTGTTTATCATATAGTAAGCAAAGAATACTCCCGCTTCTGCAAGCAGTCGGGATGAATTTGCATTGAATGGCCGCAGCCATTCAAAAATAGATGATTTGAGCATTTTTCGGTAGACTCCGGGAATCATCTGTGGTAGAATGGATCAAGGAGATAAGAACATACGTTCTTAAGCAAAAGCATGATCACCCACAGAGCCTATGAATTCCGGATCTACCCAAACCGAGCCCAGCAGGACCTCATCGCCAGGACCTTCGGCTGCACCCGCCTGGTCTACAACCACTACCTTGCCGAGAAGAAGCAGCGGTATGAGAAGTCAAAGACCACCATGTCCTATGCGGACTGCGCGAAGGATCTGACCCGGCTCAAGAAAGAGAAGACTTTCCTGAAGGAAGTAGACAGCATCGCCCTCCAGCAGAGCCTGCGACATCTGGATGACGCCTTCACGTGCTTCTTCAAACGCGAGAAGTCCGGCTATCCGAAGTTCAAGAGCAAACGAAGCAGCAGAAGGTCCTACAGCACGGTGTGTGTGAACGGCAACATCCGCCTGGAAGATGGGAAGATCCGCCAAGTCGGATCGTAGCCATGTCGTTCTGGGAGCCAAGGAGTTGTGTGATGAAATTGTCTTCCTAAGACCGCTTGGCCTCCGACTTATCCGAAGTTCAAGAGCAAACGAAGCAGCAGAAGGTCCTACAGCACGGTGTGTGTGAACGGCAACATCCGCCTGGAAGATGGGAAGATCCGCC
>JAZNNY010000067.1:0-14507 GCA_045580505.1 Lentihominibacter sp. | reverse complement strand
ATTTCATCACACAACTCCTTGGCTCACAGAACGACATGGCTACGATCCGACTTCGGTACATTTCCTTATAGACCGCAAGCTCATCCGCGATCAGTTCATCAATCGCACGCATCCCCAGAAGTTCTACCGGCGCCTGGTCGTCCGTCAGAATGCGGCCCCGGCCTTCATATCCGCTGGTGCGGGCCGGAAACTCACTGAGAAATCCTTTGATCTGCGCCTGTCTGACAGGGTCGTCCGTTGCAATCTCATCCAGCGCCTTCGCAAAGGCAGGTCCGTCCGTTTTCTCCATGGAGGCGAACAGAACCCGGTTGGTATTGCCCGGTACATCGATGGTCGACACCTCCGGGTAAACCGATGCTATGGTGTCGGAGAGCCTGGCATTGATGCCGTCCTCCGCATCAGAGCGGATGTTCATGTTGACCACCATCACGCCGTGCTCGCTCAGATGCTCCCGCGTGCTCCGGAAGAATTCCTCCGAGGACATCTGAAACGGAATCGTGATGTCCTGGTAGGCGTCCACCATGATCACATCGTACTTCTCATCCGAAGCAGCCAGAAAGGCCCGGCCATCGTAGGTGGTCACCTTCGCATCCTCCGGAAGCTCGAAGTACTCATGGGCCAGCCGGGTAATCTTATCATCGATCTCAACACCCTCCATGTCAAGTCTCTGAAAGAACCTATTGCACTGGTGGTAGTAGGTGCCGCTCCCCATGCCCAGGATCAAAACGGACAGGGGACGGTTCTCCTGTCTGATTTTTTCGCCGGCTGTGCCCTGCTCCGCCGATGCCAGAGCGTGGGCCCTGGCCATCACCGGTGCCGCCATGGCGTAATCATAGTACATGCCGGTGAGGCGGTCCTGCTTTTCTAAGACCGACTGAACGCCGAACAGCACATTGGTCGACAACACGACCTGCCGGTCTGTCTCTCTGACCTGCAGGTAGTTATAGATGGACTCCCCCTCGTAGGCCAGGTCCTTTTCCCAGAAAGCAAAGTGGCTGGCGTTGCCAAACAGGATGCAGACAATGTAGGCCGCGGTGCAGACGATGCACAGGAGCTTCCTTCTGCGGCAGGAGAAGAAGTAGACCAGAGCCAGGACCAGCAGGATCCCCGAAAAGATCAGGAAGGTCATGGCGGTTCCCACCGCGGGGATCGTAACGAAGGTCGGCAGGAATGTACCGATGATGCTGCCGATTGTGTTGAAGGCGCCCAGGGTGCCAACCGTCGTACCGCTCTCCTCCAGGCTGTCCACGGTGTACTTCACAAGGGACGGCGTGACGGTTCCCAGCAGAAAGCACGGGAAGACGAACACGATCATGCAGGCCGCAAAGGCAGCGATCACCAGCAGGTTATGGCTGATCGTGATGATCAGGGCGCCGGAGATCAGCAGGATCACGTACTTGCCCAGCACAGGAATCGCTGCGATCCAGACCGCAGCGATGAGCAGCCTGCGATATAGGATGTCCGGGTCGGGCCGTCGGTCCGCACTGCGTCCTCCGTAGACATTGCCCGCCGCCATCGCTATCATGATGGTCGCGATGATGATCGTCCAGACGATCTGTGAGGATGAAAAGTACGGGGCCAGCAGCCGGCTTGCGCCGAGTTCCACCGCCATGATCGCCATGCCGGAGAAAAATTCCGTCAGATAGAGGTATGTTTTGCTCTTCAGTATTCTTATTTCACTCATGGAGTCAATATATCACATTTGTACAAATCTGTGAAACAGTTGTTTTTTTTGGGTGTGTCTGCTATGATAGTTGCATATTGCGAAAAAGAAGGGAAGAAGTAAGAAAATGAAGAGAAATGTCATCGTAGGGCAATCCGGCGGCCCGACCTCAGCGATCAACGCCAGTCTCGCCGGAGTTTACAGAACAGCCAAAGACCGCGGAGCGAAGAATGTTTACGGTATGCTCCACGGCGTACAGGGGCTGCTGGAAGAAAGCTATATCGACCTGTCGGATCACATCAAGACCAAGCTGGACGCAGAGCTCCTCAAGAGAACGCCAGCGGCCTTCCTCGGCTCCTGCCGTTACAAGCTGCCGGACATCCATGAGAACATGGATATGTACAAGAAGATCTTCGGCATCCTGGATAAGCTCGACATCGAAGCCTTCATCTACATCGGCGGCAACGATTCCATGGACACCATCAAGAAACTGTCCGATTACGCGATCGTGACCGGCCACCCCTGCAGATTCATCGGCTGCCCGAAGACGATCGACAACGATCTGGCCATGACCGACCACACGCCTGGTTTCGGAAGCGCGGCTAAATACATCGGCACCTCCATGAAGGAGATCATCCGCGACGGCTTCTGTCTGGACTACGAGCACGGCATCGTGACCATCGTTGAGGTCATGGGAAGAGACGCCGGCTGGCTGACCGGATCGACTGCCCTTTCCGTCGGAGAGGACTGCGCGGGACCGGATCTCATCTATCTGCCGGAGGTTCCGTTCGATCTTGAAAAATTCTCAAATAAGGTTGGCAAACTGCTGAAGAAGAAGACCTCCATCGTCGTCGCCGTTTCAGAAGGCGTTCGGATCGCGGACGGCACCTATGTCTGCGAGCTCGGCAACAGTATTGATTTCGTCGATGCATTTGGACACAAGCAGCTGTCCGGCACCGCCTCCTATCTGGCCAGCTACATCGCCGGCGAGTTCGGATGCAAAACCAGATCCATCGAGCTCTCCACGCTCCAGCGTTCCGCATCCCACCTGGCCTCCCGTGTTGATATTCTCGAGGCGACCCAGGTCGGCGGCGCGGCTGTCATGGCAGCGGACGAAGGAGACTCCGGCAAGATGGTCGTTCTGGAGAGAATCTCCGATGACCCGTACCAGTGCGGTACCTCCGTCAAGGACGTCCACAAGATCGCCAACAACGAGAAGCTGGTTCCAAGAGAGTGGGTCAATGAAGAAGGCGACTACGTTACCCAGGACTTCATCGACTATGTAACTCCGCTGATCCAGGGCGACGTTTCCCCGATCATGGTCGACGGTATCCCCCGCCATCTGCTGACACCGAAGGAACTGAGCCACAGACAGGACTGATTGAATGAGTGAAGCCCTCCCGGATGTTCGGGAGGGCTTCTTTTTATATCCCCTTACTAACTTATTTAACGGTTACTTTCACGGTTTTCACTAAACCGTTCTGGGCGTAAACGTAGATCTTGCAGGATCCCTTCTTCTTCGCCGTTACCTTGCCGGCCGAGCTGACGGTGGCAATCTTCGGGTTGGAAGACTGATAGCGCATTCCGACGTGCTTCTTCACCTTGGATTTCTTCGCTTTGGTAAAGGTTGCCTTGAGCTTGGTGGTCTTCACCAGTCTCTTAGGCGTGCTCCCTGCGCGCAGGGTGATCTTGCTTGTCTGCTTCCACTTCTTGAGCTTCTTTCCGGACTTGCTCACCTTGGCCTTGACGATGACCTTCTTCGCGTTCGCCGCCTTCTTGCTTCCGGAAGTCGCTACATGGATGATCTTGGAACTCGAAACTACGTTGTTCTTTGCATCGACCGCGATGACCATGAACTTGTAGTACTTGCCCTTCTTCAGCTTCTTGCCCGCCTTCTTCACGTTATAGGAAGTTTTCGTCGTCGTCAGAAGCTTCTTCACCTTCTTGGTCTTGCCGCAGAGGTTGCCGTAGACGATGTACTTCTTGGCTCCCGGCGCCTTCTTCCAGCTGAGCTTGATGCTCTTCTTGGTCTGCTTGGTTGACTTCAGCAGCAGCGGCGCGATCTTGGTTCCCTTCGGATCCTTGTCCGAGGTCATCTTGGCGAGGGCTGCTTCTGCCGCTTCGATGGCCGCTCCCGGTCCAAAGGCAGTGCCGTCTGTGCCCGTCTGCTTGCTGCGATCTACCGGCACCGGCGTCGCACTCTTCTTCCACTGTGCGATAACCGTCAGATCTTCTGTCACTTTGCTGAAGTCCTTATCCCAGCCAGTAAAGGTGTACCCTTCTTTGGTTGGGTTCGCAGGTGCTTTAGCAGATTTTCCTTCAGCTACAGCCTGTGTATCGATGAGGTTCCCTTCTCCGTCTTCGAAGTTGACTCTGTAGAGTTTGTCCCACTTTGCCTTAACCGTCAGATCCTTTGTGACCTTGCTGAAATCTTCGTCCCAGCCGGCAAACGCGTATCCTTCTCTTGTCGGATTGGCAGGAGCTTTGGCGGACTTTCCTTCAATTACGGTCTGCGTGTCAAGAACCTTCCCCTGTCCATCTTCGAAGGTAACTGTGAACAGTTTCTTCCACTGTGCCTTAACCGTCAGATCTTCCGTCACCTTGCTGAAGTCTTTGTCCCAGCCGTCGAAAGCATATCCTTCCCTGCTCGGATCAGCGGGGGCCTTGGCTGGATCTCCGCTGGCCACTTTCTGGGGCTCACCAATCGCATTGCCCTGTCCGTCTTCGAAGATGACAGTGTACAGTTTCTTCCACTGTGCGGTTACAGTCAGATCCGATACCACTTTGTTGAAATCCTTGTCCCAGCCGGCAAAAACATAGCCTTCTCTGGTTGGATCTTCAGGCGCCTGCGCCGAATTTCCTCCCAGCACTTTCTGGGGCTCACCGATCACATTGCCCTGTCCGTCTTCGAAGGTGACAGTAAACTCACCCTGTTTCCACTGTGCCAGGACTGTCAGATTTGAAGTCACATGGCTGAAGTCTGTATCCCAGCCGGTAAAGCTGTATCCTGGTCTGACGGGATCATCCGGTGCTTTCGCTGCATTGCCGTCCGGAACCCTCAGTATGGAAACAGGATTGACACTGTATCCGTCAACAAAGACGACAGTATGCTCGTTCCCCGGATTGTTCTTCTTCCACTGGGCTGTTACAGTCAGATTCTCGGTGACGCTGGAAAAATCCTTATCCCAGCCGGTAAAGGTAAATCCATCTACAGTAGGCGGCTCGGGTTCCACGGCTGCTGTGCCTTTTTCCACAGTCTGCTCGACAGGATCATTACCGAAGCCGAATACGAATACGACTGTATAATGATCTGCCTCCGCAGATTCTTCTTTCCACAGGGCGTTGACCGTCAGGTCTTCTGTCACATTACTGAAATCTTTATCCCAGCCAGCGAAAACATAGCCTTCTCTTACCGGAGCTTCAGGTGCTGTTGCTGATCCTCCACTGACCACTTCCTGTTCTTTGAGCATGTTGCCCTGTCCGTCCTCGAAAGTGACGGTGTACTTTTCTGTAGACTGCTTCCACTGTGCGATTACGGTAAGATCTGAAGTGACTACTGAGAAATCCGTGTCCCAGCCGGTAAAGGTGTATCCTGGTCTGACAGGTTTCTCCGGCGCTGTAGCCGCCTTGCCCTTCTCAACAGCCTCGGTCTTCAGGATATTCTCCTTTTCACGCCCCTGTCCGTCGAGGAATGTAACTACATATTTGTCCCACTGCGCATACAGGGTCGAGATGCCTTCCAGGGAAGTGTCCTTCGTGACTTCTTTCCCTTTGGCGAACCATCCGAGGAATTCTACGCCTTCCTTCGTTGGCGTTGGCAGGACTCCTGCTTTGTGACCATCTACGGTCATGGTTGCCGGCACGGATACCTTGCCGCCCTGTGGGTCGAAGGTCACTGTGTGGAAGTCCCACTTCGAGTCTTCTTCAATGTTCGTATCCGTTGTGAGAGAGACCTGTGCCTCTGCAAACATACCGGTCAGGGCACCTACCGAAACCCCCGAAAGCGGATCGACACCGAACATATCAAGCAAACCGAGCACGCTGATTGCATCCTTTGGCGCTCTGATATCGCCCAGCAGGGAGCCCAGGGCACCTATGGTCGTAGAGCCAGCATCGGGGACAATGACAATCAGCTTTCCGCCTTCTGGCGCCAGTTCTGTCTTCATCAGAGAAGAGAGTGTCGGATAGTCGCTTTCATCTGTGATACCACTGAGCGTTTTAAGGAGATTCTTCTTAACATGCCCTGCAAACTCATCTCCCTGGACCAACTCGTTCCATTCTTTTCTCTTTTCAGTTAATTTAGCCGCCGTCATTCCCTGATAGGTACTATCTGCGTCAGCTGACGGCACGACACTGCCTTCATCACCTCTGGCAAAGGCCTGGAAAGCGTCTCTGGCAATGAAAATCGGTGCAACGGAGCCTCCATCCTTTTCTCTTAAAGGCGTGGTAAAGATCGGTACTGCCCGGTCTACTATGACCTTGGATGCTTCTTTCTCGATTTCTGTCCTCTTGTAATTGTCGGCCCAGTCGCCAGCCTTTCCCTTGATGTCCGTATTTGCCTGATCGATGCCGTTGTTTACACCTTTAGCAAAACCGGACAGATCGATGGTCAGTACGCCGTGCTCCGCAGCCTCCCCATCCGGATCTATACCGGCAAGGGTCAGCAGCAGGTTTTTGGTAGCCTCAGGGAAATCCTTTCCGAATTTGATCGTCCAGTTTCCGTCTTTTGACTTGGTGATCTGAACGTAATCCTTTTCGGGATTCTCCTTCTGCTCCGTCACCATTTCTTCAAGACTCAGCTTGATCTCGTCGGGAATCTTGACGTCAGCCAGCGTCACTTCTTCAGGGGGTTTTTTCGCTGCCCCATAGTATAGGTTTACATCGAATTTTTTCTGCAGTTTAGTGCTATTTTCGTTGTCTCTTGTGATTTTAAGTTTATACTTCGTACCGAAGAAGCTGAACTCCTGCGTGATCGGCTCAACCCCATCAATAAGTTCGGCAACCTTATCCGTCGCATACTCGCCTACGTCCGTTACTTTCGTTTCTTCCGTGCTAAGCTGCTCCTGCAGGTAGCCCTGGAACCCATTATCATGGGTCTTGATATCATAGAGATAGCTGCGGATGAAGTAGCCGATCATCCGAGGAATGGATCCCTCCGGAACTCCGGTCTTATTGAAGCTGTAGCCCTGGAGGTTGGTGTGCTTCTTGCCGTCATACTCATAGCCGCCTGTGACATCCGAAATAGCTTTCGACCCCTCTATGAAATGGGTCTCGATATCGAAGCTGTAACTCGGCTGATCGCCGCTCTTATCGATCGTGATATTCAGCGTTCTCCATGCGCATGGGTACGCGCAGAGGGCCGCTGTCTGGATGTCGTAGATGGTATTTCCTTTCTCTGTAGTGTGCTGGGAAATATCGTTTGCATGAGAGTGGCCGGTCAGAATCGCGCTGACGCCTGCATCGGCGAGGGTTCCCGCTACGTGCTCCCAGTTTGGAACGAGATACTCGGCGAAGAAAGCATCCGCGGTAGCGTTTTTCACGCTATAATGCGGGATGATGCTGTGGTGGCACATGGCCAGGACCAGATTCCCATTGGACTTGGCGGCTTCCGCCTCTTGCTTAGCCCAAGCCAGGAGATCATCGGAGACGGTTCCTGCCGTGATCTGAGCCTTGTTATATTCCTTATCGCTTGCGCTGTACTGGGCGGTGTCAAGGGCGATCAGAGTGACGCCATCCTGGATCTCGGTCGCATAGGAAAGGCCGCCGTAATTAGCAATATCCTCGCCTGTAGTTCCCGGATCTTTATAATAACGGGTGTTCTGGCTGTAACCCAGCTGATTATATATATCCTTAAAGACACTTGCCTTGGTCCTCGGCGCGCTTCTGACACCTTCCGAAGTGAAATGAGCGCTGTAGGAGTTGTTGATGTCGTGGTTGCCGTTGATCACGTAAATCTGCGTGTCGTCCGTTTCTGCGTTTGCCAGCGTAGTCGCAAGTTCGGATTCATTTTCCTGTTCGCCGTTGCTGCACAGGTCTCCGCAGACCAGCATGGCGTCCGGATTTGTTTCGCCGGCTTCCAGGAGCGCTTCATCGAGAATCGCGCCGATTTCCTTCATCATGCGCATCTCCGTCAGTTCCGCGTCCTTGAAACCATCTGTTTCCGCATTCAACCTGTTATCTTTCGAAACATAGTGGATGTCCGACAGGATCGCGAGTTTCAGAGTATCCGTATCCGTCTTCGCAGGATCCTCAGCAGCGCTGGCCGTACCCGCCGTAAGGGGCGTCATGGTCACAAGCATCGCCAATGACAGAAATGCTGTAAGTACTCTGATCCCAAGTTTACCTTTTACCTTTTGCCTCATAGCCTTCTTCCTCTCTTGCCTCTCTCGATATATTAATTGTTAATATTATAACATGTTATAGTCTGCCGGTTCAACCGGCGCGATGCTCTTTATCTCGGCATTTCCATCCATATCCGCGTATACGGTAACGATGTGGATCCCTTGCGTCGCCTCGTCCGTCTGCATCGTGCCATAGCAGAGGAAGGCGTAATTCGTGCCGGCAACTACCTGCGAGCCGAGCAGTGCCATCGGCTCCAGTTCGCCCCAGTCCATGTTCGCCATCGCCTGATCGAAGACTCCTTTCACTTCCTTCGGAATCGGGACAGAAGTCCGCTCTTCCGCGATCTGCCAGCCGCCGGAAAGTTGCTGCGTTCTTGTTTCGAAGGTGTCGCCTTCAGTGTAAGCGGTCAGATCAAACTCATTTACCTTCGAGATCTCTGCCTTTCCGCCCAGGTCGGCATATACGACCACCATCTGATAGGATATCGTGGGATTCTCTTCTGTAGCTGCGGCCTCGCAAAGAATCATATAATTCGTCCCTGCCACGACCTGACTTGCAATATAGGCAACCGGCTTCAATTCAATTTCGGTGTATGTTTCCGAAGCCTTGTCAAATGCCGCCTGAACATTCTCCGGCAGAGCAGCCTCCTCGTTCTCATAGAGACTCCAGCCGCCACTGGTCGTGTTTTCCGGGGTTTCTGAGGGCTGGCCGGAGGATCCGCATGCCGACATAAGGAAAAGCAGGCCAACTGTGATGAGACATGTGCTCAGTTTTTTCATCATATCAATGTTCCCCCATTATAAGAAGGCTGATGCCCCGCCCTGCAGGGACGGCGCATCAGCCTGACTACAGCTTATTTAGTTACCTTGACGATGACTGTGACCGTTCTCTTAGCCTTTTCGTACTTAGCGTTTCCGGCTGCGGTGACGGTAACTTTCATCTTATAGGTTCCCTTCTTAGTCTTCTTCTTAACCGTGATCTTTCCGGTCTTCTTGTTGATCTTCAAGGCCTTCTTCGACTTCTTATTGATGCCGGTTCCCTTGTAGGTGACCGTTGTCTTCTGGCCGGTGACGGTCAGCGGTTTGACCGTACGGGACTTTTTCTTGACCTTTTTGACTTTAACCTTGACGGTCTTTTTCTTGACGGTCAGTTTCTGTTTCATCTTCAGGGCACTGATCGCCTTCTGCAGGTTCTGGGTCGCAGCTTTGATTTCAGCCGCCGTTGCCTTCGGATTCGCAAGCACTTTATTGAGAGCGCTTACCGCAGCGGTCACAGCCTTGTAGGATGCGGCTGAATAGGTCCCCGCACTGATCTTGCCTGCCTTTGCGATGGCGGTATTGGCGTCCGTTGCGGCGGCCTTCGCTGCAGCGTCAGCAGCCGGGATGACCCATTCGTTTTCAGCATACTTCTGCGTTCCGGCTTCGTCCTTGAAGTACTGTCCGCATGTACTGCAGTGCCAGTATTCGGCGTTTCCGGCTGCAGTATTGGTCGCAGCCTTGGCCGGGTGATGGACCATGCTGTGCGCTGTCGTTGGTTCATCTACAGTCTTCGTCTGAATCTTGAACACATCGCTTTCGAATGGCTCTGATGTGAACGTCCGCACGCCGGTCTTAGCGCAGGTCGGCGCAGTCGTGATTTCCGAAGTGGTGTATACAGTCTCGGTTTGAGCGTGGTCTGTGTCGTTCTGGCAGAGCAGTTTCGCCGTTACCTGGCTGTTATCCTCCGACCAGGTGTAGGTCGCCTTACCCCACTTATGACCGGTCGCCGGCTCCTTCACCTTCTTCTTCTGCTCTTTGAAGTCCGGGTTCTTAAAGGCTTCCGTCGTGAATGTGCGCACTCCGTCCTTCTCGCAGGTCGGCGGTGTCGTGACCTGCGATGTCGTATCCACGGTCTCTGTTTCCTTGTGGCCGCTGTCATTGCCGCAGACTCTGGTCGCGGTGACGGAACTCATGTCCTCAGACCAGGTGTAGGTAATGTTTCCCCAGTCGTGGCCGGTCGCATCTACTTCTACCGTTCTAGTCCGCACCTTGAACGCCGGATTTGCGAATTCCTCTGTCGTGAAGGTCTTTTCCCCGGCTCTGGTACAGGTCGGCTTCGTTGTGATCTGCGAGGTCGTTTCTACGGTCTCGGTTTCTTTATGCTTGCTGTCCAGTTTGCAGACTCTGGTCGCAGTGACGGAGCTGTAATCCTTGGCCCACTGGTAGGTTACGTTCCCCCAGCTGTGGCCGGTCGCCGGCTCTTTCACGTTCTTCGTCTGTTCTTTGAAACCATCGTTCTCAAAGGCCTTCGTCGTAAAGGTACGAACTCCCGCCTCCTCGCAGGTCGGCGCAGTCGTGATTTCTGAAGTCGTATCTACGGTCTCTGTTTCCTTGTGTCCGCTGTCATGGTTGCAGACCCTGGTTGCAGTCACCTCGCTCTTGTCCTCGGACCAGGTGTAGGTTGCCTTGCCCCAGTCATGGCCGAGCGGATCCGTTTCTACCGTCTTCTTCTGCACCTTGAATGCGGGGTTCTCAAATGTATTTGTCGTGTAGGTACGCACACCGGCCTTCACGCAGGTCGGTTCTCTTGACTCCTCGTAGCTCGTGTCGATCATTTCTGTCTCGACGTGAGCCGCGTCGTTCTTGCAGATTCTGGTTGCAGTGACAGAACTGTTATTCTCCGACCACTGATAAGCCGGGGTGCCCCAGGCATGACCGGTCGCCGGTATCACAATGCCTTCTTCGGTCACCTGTACCTTGCCTTCTGCATCCAGGAAGAGTCCCCCGCAGTTGCCACACTCGTGATGAGCCTTCGTTCCAGCCTTCTCACAGGTCGCGTCGACCTTCTCGAAGGAAGACATGTTATGACCCTTCGCAGGCAGGACCGTGCTCTCCATAGAAATTTCAATCGTACCAGCAGCGTCACTGAACACGCCCTCGCAGACGGAACAGGTGTAGTATTCCGTGTTGCCCGGCTTCGTGCAGGTTGCTGCCTTGGCGTCTGTCTTAATCAGCTGATGATTCTGTTTCTCAGCGTGTCTGTATTCCTTATGTTTAGAATCGTTCTTGCAGATCCTGACTTCCTGCCCTGCCTCGACGCAGGCTGGCGCATCTCCTTCCACCGGAGTATAATCTCCCCAGTCATGGCCTGTGGCAGGAATCTCCTTCGTCTTCTTAGCGCCGCACACCTTGCAGGTCAGGGTCTTTGTTCCCTTCTCTTCACAGGTGGCGGGGGTAACGATTACACCGTCATCCCACTCGTGATCGGCCTTCTCGATATGGGTCGCGTCATGCTCGCAGACTCTCTGGTGCTGACTGTCATCCAGTCTCTTCCAGTCGCCGTATTTATGATCCGTAGCCGGAATCACCCAGCTGTCCTTCTCAATTTCATGCTCGCCTGCTTCATCGCTGAAGTATTTCTTACACTCAGCACAGGAGTAGTATTCCGTGTTGCCCGGCTCCTCGCAGGTGGCTGCCCTGGCTTCTACCTTTTCTATCGAGTGGCCGGTGGCCGGTACGTCTGTTCTCAGCTCCTCACCGCACTGCGCACATTTAAGAACCTTGTATCCGTCCGTCACGCAGGTCGGATCCTTTTCATCTTCATAGATATAACTTCCGTCATCATTTTGAGGATAGGTATGCTCCTTTTTAGGAATCGGTATGATTATCCCATCCTTCTTCGCATGACAGACCGTACACTCGATCCACTTGCTGCCTTCTTTGGCGCAGGTCGAATCTTCACCTATCACGTAGTCCTCGCTCCAGGTGTGGCCGGTGGCCGGCAGGGAATGTCCGATTGCTTCGCCGCAGTGTTTGCAGACAGCTTCCCCGTATCCGTCCTTGTCGCAGGTCGGCGATGTCTTCACGTCAAACTGGATCGCGCCGTGTTCATCGACCGGATAGTCGTGCATCAATTGCGGAACCGTCTTCTCTGAGCCCGGCTTTACCGACTGGCAGTCTTCGCAGACCAGCCATTCAAGACCATTCTTATTGCAGTCCGCCGTATGTTCTTCGTCCGTAACGTAGTTCTCACCCCAGTAATGGCCTGTTGCCGGGATGTTGACGTATTGATGCTCGGTCCCGCCGGAAGTCAGCCGGCTCAGGACCAGCTGCCCATCTTTGTCACACGTAGCAACGACACTGCGTTTAGCACTGCTGCTGTCTGGCGCTACGATGATCTGATTTGTCATCAGCTGAATCTTCGTTGAAGGACGGATCGCTCCGCACTCCTTGCACTTGATTGCTGCGTAACGCGCCCCATTCTCTGTATATTCTTCATGGATGTTGGTCCAGTGGTGATTCCTCGCAGGGATGATGTCCGTGATGGTCTCATGGTAACCTGCACCCTCTTTTTTGCAGATCGGGCAATTATCATTCTCGCAGGTTCTCACTCTGCTGCCATCCTCTGTACAGGTAGGCTCCGTCACTTTCCATTCACCGAAATCGTGCATCCACGTGATATCGGGAGCATATATCGTTGCCTCATCCTGAATGATGTTCAGATTCTTCGGGGCACCGACCCTGACATTGTACACACCTCCGGTGTAAATGGTCAGCACACCATCCTTCAGCACGGCATCGCTTTCACTGACCTCCTTCTTGTTCGCATTTTCGTCATACTGTACAAGCTCGAAGGCGATATCCGGAAGTACGACGTTCGGTCTGCTATTCAGGTCGATCAACTCGCCGTTCTGATCGTAATACTGGACAAACTGCTCCACGGAAATTTGCGGATACTGTTCCTTATAAGTGTTGACAGTAAAACTCGTGCCGGTGGTCTTCTCGCTGATCTTGGAGAATCCCAGCCTTGAAACACTGTCGTAGGCGACGACATTGATGATGATGTCATCGATGCTGCCCGGATATGCGCTTGCCTGTTTTGGTCTCACATGAATTGCATATTCTCCGGCTGTATCACTGACAAAGTTGTGGATCTCGACGCTTTCTCCGGTCCTGCTGTCCGTAACGGTTTCCGTTTCTATTCTGGCGCCTTTAACGCCTTCATCAAGCTGGAAGTACATCTCCGGAAGATCTCCCTTCCAGGACTCTCCGAACGCCGTGGTCCCGTTCAGGAATCGTTCGAGCTCAAGCTTGACCGGCTCACCGCCTACAAGGATCTGCCTGCTCGGATGCGCGACGTCGATCACCAGATTCTCGTTTGCGGTCACATCGATGTGTACCGGATCAACGTCGTAGCCTGAGATCTCCGGCTGGATCGTATACCTGCCGGGCTGGTAGGCGTAGAAGGAATAATTGCCTCCCGCTACAATTTCCGCGCCGGATGTATCCTCTGCAATTTTAAATGATACCTTTGGCTTCGATCCGGTCCATTCATAACCGTTCTGATCGTAGTAGTTAAGCAGACTCTTGAGGTCGCTGATCCTGATCTGATCGCCGAGGCTATTCAGGATCAGATCGTTTCTGCCGACGTCCGGCCGGTTGAACTCTATTTCTTCAAGCCAGGGGTCTTCTGTGATGCGAATGACAGCGGAATCGGACATGGTCTTGCCGCTTTCCTTGTCGGTTGCCTTGGCGGTCACCTCGTATGTCCCGCCTTTGTCTACGGTAAGAAATCCCTCGCTGTCAACGCGGGCGACAGACCGATCCTGTTCATCGATCGTAAATTCAACTTCCGGCAGCGGCTGTTCGTCCGTTCCTTCCCAGACATTTCCGGCCTGATCCCGGAACGATACCAGGCTGTTCAGATCATAGGTCCTTTCTTTATTTTTCTCATTCAGCGTCAGCGTTTCCTCATCTAAAGCTTTCGCATCCAGTTTCATTGAATGGAGTTCCGCTTTGGCTGTCGCTGTGATCTGCCTCCAGTCGGATGTTTTAACGGCGCCGTCATTGCGGCAGAAGGCTCTGACTCTATAGGTTCCGGGAACGGTGAAGGAGAGGTCTCCGTTTTCACTGACCTTGATGCCCTTCGAGCCATCACTCTCCCAGTAGATCGGAACGCTTAAGGCCTTGTTGCTGCTGTCTGTCACATTGACGTTCAGGACTTTGTTCAGATTGATCCCCTTTGTGTCATAAGGCCCCGTGTATTCACCGGTCAGATTGACCTTGGAAACATCGGTGGTCCCTCCAACGGCCCTGACAACGATCTGAGGTCGTTGGATCTTCTCTATCAGTTCTTTTGACATCCCATCCTGACTCTCGTTGGATACGATCTTCTGGTCCGGATCCGGTACCCACTCCAGTGTGCATGACGCATCCGACTCAGAGTACGGGCTCACGTCAAGGTACTGTCCCAGAGCCTCACTGCTTCTGAGCGCGAAACGGTCTGCTGCTGCCTGCGGGTTGACTTCCTTGATCTGCCAGCTTCCCTTCACTGTGTTGAAGCCGTAGAACTCGACCTCGTCCTTGTCATAGCCCTTGAGCTCGATGCCGTCCAGATAGATTGTCTGATCACCCTGCCCTTTTCTGACTTCATAAACCTTGTTCCCCTTGGAAATGTCAACGGATTGCAGGTTATAGAGGGGCACCACCTCGCCCACTGAGGAAGTCGGAGGCCAAGCGGTCTT
>JAZNNY010000066.1:0-31136 GCA_045580505.1 Lentihominibacter sp. | reverse complement strand
CGTAGCCATGTCGTTCTGTGAGCCAAGGAGTTGTGTGATGAAATTGTCTTCCTAAGACCGCTTGGCCTCCGACTTCTGTCTTTTGTTGTATGGGCGCTATTTCTGCGCGGAGGTGTTCTTTCCAAGGCCCGAACAGAAGTTGTTCAGTTTGATCGAGGCCCAGCCGGCGATAAAGCCGATGACCATGTAGATCAGTTCCGCGATTCCAACGAAGGCGTAGCCCTGTGCGGTGAAACCGAGGTCATTGAAGGCGCCGGCTGCGGAGAGAGAAAAATACAGACCGGTCGACATGAAGACCGCCGAAACGTTTCTGATCGGCTTCACCTTCTCACAATAAATCATAAACGGCACAAGGATGAAAACAGCCAGGGGGACAGCCCACCATGGGTCGAAGCCAAAGCAGATGGCAAGGATGAACATGAAGATGGCTGCGAGAATGCCGGCAACGGCAGATCCAAGAGCCAGGATTCCGTCCCTGACATTGGCTCCGATCAGGAAATAGGTGGCCCATGAACAGAATGTGATATATGGCACTGATATTGTCTGATTAAATTATAAAAAAACCAAGGAATTATCCAATTGCACAGAGGAACAGGTTTTGTGGCAAATTGTGCGATTATGCCATAGAACTTGTACGGAATTGTGATTTAAGGAAAGCGAAAAAGAGGGTATAAAAGGAGATGAAAGGAGATTAACAATGAACGAAAAACAGCAGCTCGAACAGATCGCCTGCAAGGTGCGCATGGGGATCATGGCATCCACCCATGCAGCAGGCTCAGGACATCCCGGGGGCAGCATGTCATCGGCGGATGTTCTCACATATCTTTATTTCAGAGAACTCAACGTGGACCCGGAGAATCCGAAGGATCCGGACCGCGACAGGTTCGTTCTGTCCAAGGGGCACATCGCTCCGGGACTGTATTCCACGCTTGCCATGCGTGGATTCTTTCCGCCGGAAGAACTGCTTACTCTGCGCAAACCGGGCAGCAGGCTGCAGGGCCATCCGAATATGGATCTGGTTCCGGGCGTGGACATGTCTACCGGGTCCCTCGGCCAGGGAATCTCAGCGGCGGCCGGTATGGCGCTGGCGGCAAAGAAGCAGGGAAAGGACCTGCGCGTGTATGCCCTGCTCGGTGACGGTGAAATCGAAGAAGGCCAGGTCTGGGAAGCGATGATGTTCTCCCATCACTATAAACTCGATAACCTGTGCCTGATCATCGACAACAACGGTTTGCAGATCGACGGCAGGATCTGTGATGTCATGGATCCAAATCCAATCAGAGATAAACTGGAAGCTTTTGGACTGCACACGGTCGAAATCGACGGACATGACTTCGATCAGATCGCATCTGCCTTTGCAGAGGCCAGAGAAGTGAAGGGTTCGCCGACCGCCATCCTCATGAAGACAACCAAAGGGAAAGGCGTATCCTTCATGGAGGATGAAGTCTCCTGGCACGGGAAAGCACCGAATGATCAGGAGTATGAGCAAGCAATCGAAGAACTGCGCGCCTGCAGTGAGGCAATAGGAGGGGATGAATGATGGAACAGAAGAAAATTGCGACCAGAGAAAGTTACGGAAACGCACTAAAAGAACTGGGAGAGCAGTTCGACGACGTGATCGTGTTCGACGCGGACCTGGCATCGGCGACCAAGACCAGTGTATTTCAGAAGGCGTTTCCCGATAGGCATGTGGACTGCGGAATCGCGGAGGCGAACATGGTCAGCGCAGCGGCCGGAGCATCCACGATGGGACTTGTGCCCTTCGTGTCCAGCTTCGCCATGTTCGCAGCAGGAAGAGCCTTCGAGCAGGTGAGAAATTCGATCGGTTATCCGCATCTGAACGTGAAGATCGGGGCGACTCATGGCGGGATCTCCGTCGGCGAGGATGGAGCATCCCATCAGTGCTGCGAAGATATCGCGCTGATGCGGTCGATCCCGGGGATGACGGTGCTCTGCCCCTCGGATGACGTAGAAGCGAGAGCGGCTGTCCGAGCAGCCTACGAGCACCAGGGCCCGGTTTATCTGCGGTTCGGCCGCATGGCCAGTCCGGTATTTCACGAAGAGGGATTTGAATTCAGGATCGGAAAAGGCGAAGTGCTCCGGGATGGAAATGATGTGGCGATCATCGCGACCGGTCTGATGAGCTGGGAGGCCCTGAAGGCGGGAGAAATGCTGGCTGAACAGGGAATCAGCGCCCGTGTGATCAATATGTGCTCCATCAAGCCGCTGGATGAAGAACTGGTCCTGAAGGCGGCAGAGGAATGCGGGAGCATCGTCACCTGCGAGGAGCATTCCGTGATCGGCGGACTGGGTGAAGCCGTCTGCGCGCTCGTGTCTGAGAAGTGCCCGGTAAAGGTGCGCCGGATCGGGGTGAACGATGAATTCGGCCATTCAGGCCCCGCAGGCCAGCTGCTGAAGGACTTCGGACTCAGCGCGGAGCACATTGCGGAAGTTGCCGGCATCTGAATCGGCAATTCTGACATGCATCTGATCCGGTGCTCGTTATAATGGTTTAAGCAAAGGCAGGAAGGGGCGTGACTATGGATAAGAACGTATTAAACCATGAAGTAATCAGCCTGTTCGCGGAGATCTCGAAAATCCCGCGTGAATCAGGAAACGAGAAAGCAGTCAGCGACTGGATCAGAGGCTGGGCTGAGGCAAAGGGCCTGACCGTAAGACAGGATAAGATCTGGGATCTGGTCATCAAAAAGCCGGCGTCGGAAGGCTATGAAGACCATCCTCCGGTCCTGATGCAGGCCCATATCGATATGGTCTGTGAAAAGGACAGAGACAGCAGCCATGACTTCAGCAAGGACCCGATCCAGCTGGATTTTGGCGGCCGTGCTGAATCTGGAACTGGAGACCCCCCAACGTTCGAGGCGGGGGCTTTTTTTGCGTTCTTGTATTTATTTTGTTTTTTTGCTGCAAAGTCGGGGAAGATCTCCCGCTCAGGTATCTATATATATGGAGGATGCAGGAGATGAGAACGGCAGAGTAGAGGATCAAAGAACTTCACAGGAGAGCATACAGAAACTGGAGTGCAGCTGCGGACCAGTTCACAGGATCCTCCCTGCTCAGCGATAGCGCCGGAGGCTAAGTGTTGGCGGCTGTGATCGTCTTTTTCATCGGCGTGATCATCACGGCGGCGATCTTCCGGTACAGGGATAAGTGAATGAAGCGGGAAGGGACTGTCCTGCTTTTGGTATCGTGTATGAAATCTTCTTGCAAGTGTGGGGAGGAACAGATGATGAAAGAGAAAGGTAACAAACTGATCGCGTTTATGACCGCGTTCATATTCGCCTTCACGGGAGCGTTCATGTTCAACGGGATGGACAGTGTTGTCTATGCTGACGTGGGTTCGATTTCGGATGATCAGGAAACGACCTACACGAAATCGAGCGGACTTCTGGGGAGTCTCGGGATCGACACATCCAAGATGCCTGAGACTTACGATGCGGATTCCACCAGCAATCCCTACGGATCCGATGTCACGACGCTGGAGGAGATGAATGAGTTGGTAAAGATCGACACATCATCTGATGACAATAAGGCTGAGGCATCTCTGTACGGGCACAATTCCAAACTGGACGGCAGCTACGAGACCCTGACAGGAAGTTCGATCGATTCATCCATTAAAGAAAACGGCCCGGGCAAGCACGCCTTCCTGGCCGTTACGGATGTTGACGTAAATGGTGCCGGCAGAGATTCGGGCGCCGCGATGGTCTACACTAATTACAGGCATTATAAAGTGGGCGAGACTGAACCGGACCATAACATCTACATGAAGATATTCAATCCGAAGACCGGAGAAGCGACAGAACCTTTTGTGATCTCCTCCTTCATTGAGAATCGGTACTTGTATCAGTATGAGATCCAGTCACAGCTGCAGATCGTCGCAGGAGACTTTGACAATGACCGGGTGGATGAGATCGCGGTCTATGTTCCTGCGGCTGAAGACGGAGCAGCCAACAGGGTTGCTATCTATGATCTGACCAATGGAACGGAGTGTGCCGATCCCTATAACAAGGCGGCCTGGCAGAACTCCTGGAACTACGTCCTACCCAAAAGTTCTGCTCAGATCATTCAGAATTATGAACCCAAGAATCCGGTAGGACAGAACATATATTATTTTACGAATATTTATAACAACCTCGACCTGGCAGCCGGAGACGCGGACAATGACGGAGCCTGCGATCTGGTCATCTCCTACGGAGCTTCCGATGTGTCCAGAGACGAGAAATACAAAAAAGAGATCCTGCGGTCTCTGCCCAGCGAATCGGTGCTTCTGTACGGGAGCAATGGAACCCCAAGCCGCGGAGGTCAGATGCTGAAGGAAAGGCAGATGCTGAGTTACGGAGATGACGATTTGATCCGAGTCTCCTTCGCTTTTGGTGATCTTGACGGAGATGGAAACGAAGAAATGATCATGGGAGGGCAGCGTCAGAGCGAACAGGACGACAACGTCTCCCGCTGCCTGGGAAAATACACTTACGATAAGGACGTCGGCGGGATGATTCTGGAGACAAGTGACAATGTGTCCGTCGTCGCCGGATCTTGGAATAAGGATGCGGATGGAAAGAGAACCACATTTGCGTCTGCAAACGGTTGGGATGGGGAATACTACAGTATTCCGGTGATGAAGACCAATATCGCTGTGGGCAACATCTACGGACAGAGCAGCCAGACAAAGATCTATATGGATAGCTGCCTGTATTCCTATGACGGCAGCTTTTCGCTTGTGGATGAGCTGGAGGACAGCAGCCCGGACGATCCGGACAAACCGGATGGAAAGAAAAAGGGCAGCGCGATCTTTACGGACATCAAAGGTCTGGGAGATCACACTAATGATCAGGCAGAGTATTTTGAGTACGGCGCGTCAGCCGGCAACTATACCATGAGTGAAGGGGATTATCTCCTCACCCACCGGATCACCATGTCCAGAGCCGCAGGCAATGAAGACAGCGTGCTTTCTGATGCCACCATGGTGGTTCCGGAAGAAAACGACGATAAGGATCTGGTTCTGACCAGAAAGTCCACAAAAAATACCTATCAGTACGCCTCGTACGGTGCGCCGGTCACTTTGTTTGCTTCAGACACGGATATCGACAGCGCGACCCTGCACTATACGGGAAATCATGAGATCGAGTATACGGAGCCAAGAGTGCTGGCAGTCCTGGCCTCAGCGCCCTATTACAAAGACGTCGCCAATTATGACGAGAGTGGGGATATGCTGGCTTTCAGCGGGACAAAATACGGAGAAAGCAGCGGCAACTCAAGAGAACACTCCGTTACAATGGATTTTAACCTCGGCGTATATACCAATCATTCATTCAAATTCGGATCCAGAGTGATGGGTTGGGTAAATCTGATCGGAATGGAACTTGGCACCACGTTGGGTTATAAATACTCCCGCGAAAAGATAGCAAGCGTCACCAATCGTTTCGAAGTGAACTACGGAACTGCCGGCGGAGAAAATGAGGTCGTTCTTTTCTCCACACCGGTGGAAAAATACGAATATCAGGTCACGACCGGAGCGGTAGATGAGGATGGCAACGTGAGCACATCAACATCGTACAGAATGGAGCCCCATCCCCATCAGCCGGTCACCGTGACCATGCCCATAGAAGATTATATGGAAATCCAGGAGAAGAACAGCGATGATCTTCCGGATCTGACAAAATACATCACCTCGAAACCGGGGTATCCCGAGACCTATCCTTCCAGTAAGTCGGATCTGCCGAAAGCGGTCAAGGACGGATGGGATAAATACCACGAGGATGATGAGTACGCAGAATGGGAAAATGAGAAAGATCCGAATCCGGATTACGATCATCCGGACGTAATCAAACGGGATGAATATCTGACGTACATTAAAGACGCCTGGGAGGGAGCCGGATACGGGAACGGATTCATCGAACAGAGCATTTCCCGTGAAACGGACAACACGTATTCGAGTTCGAATGGATGCTACTGGAATTTCCACCTGGGCGCCAGGTGGGAGCAGGAACTTACCACAGGTGTCGATGCGAAGTATGAAGGAGGTGTCGGCCTGGAGCTGGGCGCCGGGGGCGGCAAAGGTATGAAGTACGGTGCGCCGAAGGGAGTCTCCTGCTCCGGAACTGTGGCAAATATGCCCAGATCAGCCAAGGAGTACGGCTATTATTTCTCCTGGACTCTGATGAAATACATGGTGTATGATTCAGCCGACTGTGCTTTCCCGGTAATCAGTTATCTGGTCAAAGATACAGACACCGCTCCGCCAATACTTCCTGATAAGATCAACCAGGACTTTGACCAGACAACGGACTCGCAGATCGGTCTGGTCTGGGATTACTCTGATAGCGAGCCGTCTGAATTCAAGGTCTACCGGTATAAGGACTTCCCGCAAGGAGGGGGGGACGAACTGGTAGGAACCGTTTCCGGAAGCGATTATACGATTCGCAAGGACGCGAATAATCAGACCATAACAGACAGCAACGGAAAGCCGATCCGTGAGTACTCATTCGTGGAGAACGGTCTGACCGCCGATACAAAATACAATTACCGGCTCAAGGTGGTCGCGGCAAACAAGAGTAAGGAGAGCATTTTCAGCCCGATCATACAGGCCCGGACGGACGTGTCCGAAAAGCCGGAGATCAGTCTGTCCACGGATAAACTCACCATTTACCCCGATGAGACCTCTGTCGTGTCGCTTAATCTGGCAAACCCGGGGCAGTACGAGACCGGGATCGATTACCAGTGGCAGAAATACAGCGCCAATGACCGTGAGTGGAAAGACATGGAGAACGGTAAGCAGAAGAATCTGGCATTCTACAGTTGTAAGTCTGAGGACGCGGGGCAGTATCGGTGCAGGGTCAACCTGGTCAGAAAGAGAGAGAGTTCGCCGCAGTATATCTCCGCATTTTCGGGCATCTGTGAGGTGAGTTATTCTAAGAAGGATGTCGTGTTCGACCCGATCGAAGTCTTCCAGGGAGAGGGACAGAGCTTTGTCAATACCGGTCTGGAGGTAAAGGTCAGTAACGCCAGCGCCACAGGTACCGCAAAGCCAGGAGGCAAGGTCTATTTCACCATTTCAGGGCCGAATGGAGAACTGAGAGTGTACGCTACCATTGATCCGAAAACGGGTTACGCGAGGATCAACAGTCTGGAAGACCTGATCAGTTCATTGAGCGTCGAGACTTTTGTAGACGGCGGATATCTGATCACAGCTTCCTATGAAGGTGATGACATCTTCTATCCGAGTGATGATCCTGAAGAATACCATTATCTGAGGAACATTGACGAGTGCGTCTGGCTGTCTATGCAGTCCGGTTACAGCTTTGGAGAAGATGTGCTGCCGACATCGAATCTGTACGATTACAAAAAGCAGGACGACGGTTCCGTTCAGAGAACGGATATTACCGATCAAATCACGAAAGTGAAGTTCTTTGCGGTAGATGAAAACCAGGAGAAGACAGGGGACGCTGTAGCAGAATATACTATGTCAGATTCTGAAAACACAGTAAAGATCCCCCTGAATGAGAAGCTGAAGAAGCGGGCCTGGGTCGAAGTCTATACGGACAGCGACACGCAGGCCGCCGGACATCAGGTCATCAGAACATCGCCCATGCAGGCAGAGATCACACTATCCGGGAAAGTCTCGGGATGCGGCGACCTGTTCAAAGCATACTCCTTTGAAGGAGACGATGTGTCCATGACGGGAGACGGCAGTCTGACAGAAAAGAATATGGTGGCAGCTTCCGGAGGAGATCCGAAGAGCCTGGAAGACCTGCTCAAGTTCCGCTACTACGAAGCAAGCGGAGAGAAAATGTTCGACTCTACGGATCTGGAAGAGCATCCGGAGTATGCAGATCAGTTCATACCGGCTGTATACGGAGTGGATGTGCTGGCCAAAGACAAAGAATCAAGAAAGTTGTACGAGACGTTCTATTCCATCGACAAAGGGAAGCCGGCGGAATTCCTTGTGGTGGGAAGTTACTACGAAGTCACCGCAGTTTCTTCGGATGAGAATGCGGGCGCCGTTCGTCTGATCTCCCCGATCCTGGAGGATAAGGTCGATAAGATCGGATTCTCAGGAGGGTCCAAGATCACGCTGAAGGCGTTGCCGGTCAGGGGGTTCCGGATCAAAAGCTGGAAGATCGAGGACGGTCAGGGAGGCACGAAGTATCAGAACGGAGGCGATCTGCTGACCTATACCTTGCGGAGCGATCCGACGATCAGTTCCGGCGGGCAGGTAAAGATCACCGCCGAATTTGAACCAAAAAACAATACATTGACATACGAAGCCAAGGGAGAAGGTACACTGAGCGTGAAGCCAGCCTTTGTGAGCGGCAGCACAGTACTGGAAGGAACGGAGATGCAGTTCTCCGCCAGGGCTGCCGAAGGATGGCATTTCAAAGAGTGGCGCATGGATGAGTATGGCGGGAACAGCTCGATCGCTGCGGGAATGACGGACACCAGCGGCATCAATTCCAAGACCTACACGATGGGATCTAATGCGGCAGCTGTCTACGCTATATTCATGAGAGACACGATCGACCTGGATCTGCACGGCGATTTGAAAGCATCGTATATCAATAATGGAGAGAATCCGGTCGAGGAAACCGGCAAAGAGATCGACGTTGAAAAAGGACGGAACGTTCCGAAGGGAACGCAGGTCAGAGTAAAGACCGCGCCGGGATTCGTCCTGGGTGAGGACGCCCAGTGGAGTGTCACTATTACTACACCGGACGGCACTTCACAAGTTGAGGCTGAAGAATTCACCGAAGGCACAAGCGAAGGCTGCGCATTCACCCTGCCACCGGATGTGACTGCTTGCTCTGTGGAGACGATCACTGAGAAGGGCAGCTACGTCATCGGCCTTGACGGAGATAATGTCAGTTATGTGGTCAAGCTGGATGATTCCGTGATACCGGAAGATAAGTATGATGAGAAGTTGCAGAGGATCAGCGCAGGAACCCATGTGGAGATCGAAGCACAGCCTGAACGCGGTAAGCTCTTCAACGACTGGATCGTGAATGGAGACCCGCAGAAGAGCGCTGACAAGGTTTATTCGTTCACTCTGATGGACAGCGTGACCGTTGAAGCGGCAGTCAAGGATGATACGGCGCATACGGCCAAAGTCAGTACGACAGGCGGAGGGACCGGTGTTCTGACGATCATCGATCATAACGGCAAACCAGTCGAGGAAACTTTCGGAGCGGATCAGAAAGAGATCGCAGTATATGAGGGCGAAAGCCTCTCGCTCTGTGGATCCCCGGATGACCCGGCACACATCATGACCGAAGTGACCATGGACGGTAAATCACAGGATCTGACGGACGGCGTCTTCACACTGGAAAGCGTGACGGAGGATCTGACCTTTGTCTGCAGGTTCCAGCCGACCACCTTCTGCAGCGTCGGCTTCCGGTCGGACGTCAGCGGTACGCAGCCGAAGATCCTGGACAGCTCCGGAGCCCAGCTGGATGATGGAGAGGTCCTGGATGTCGGCACCGGTGAGACTCTGGCATTCAGCGTAGTCGTAGATAAGAACGATCCGTGCCATGTCAGCACGGATGAAGGTTCGCTGGAACTGAAGTCAAAGGAGGAGGATGAAACCACAGCGACCTACCATTATGAACTGAAGAACATCACTAAGAACGCGATCATCACCATCGATGATCAGACAGAATATGTGATCAGCAACTGGGATGAGTTTGACGCATTCATGAAACATCTGAATGAGATCAACGCCAGCGGCTCCAAAGAGCGGCCTCAGGCGGTCGTTACGGCAGACATCACCATGCCGGAGGATGTTGCTCTGACCCTGTGCAGCGGAGAGTTCAACGGAACTCTGGACGGGCAGGGCCATACCATCAAGGGTCTGCGGCTGGGAGCGATCAATGACACAGGAACCGCATACTATAACGGAGAACCGGCTCTGTTCAACAAGATCGGAAGCAAGGGCTGCGTGAAGAACCTGACCATTGAGGACTTCCAGGCCTACTATGAATTCATACACTCTGATGGCAGTCAGTCTACGAGTTCTGATACCGAGCCGACAGCGATGATCACACAGGAGAACAAGGGAACGATCTCGGGCATCATGCTCAAAGATTGTCTGCTCTACTCCTGTATACCGCATAATTACTCGGTTCTGGAGCAGCCGGTCCTGGCAGGAATCGCTGTTTCGAATGCGGGAACCGTTGAGGCCTGCCGGATCATCGGTCTGAAACTCTACGCGGATCGTTACGAGAGGGGCAATAACACCGTCGGATCTGCTGTTGTTTTCAAAAATGAGAGCGGGGGGATCATTCGGGGCTGTTACATTGAGGGACTGAAACTGTGGAACAGCGCAGAGAGAGACTATCTGGACGCGAAAAGAGAGATCATCGCCATGGAAAGCGGCGGGAGCATACAGGGCAACTATTACCGGGTGGCTCCCGAAGTCAGCGCAAGCAATACCAATGCCGGCACAAATGTCCTGACCATCACGGAGAACCAGGATGACCGGGAAAAGGCCGAGGCAGAACTGAACAGCCCAGCCTTTGGAGCGAACCTGGCATGGCACATAAACAAGGACGCAGGCCAACTCTGGAGCGTACCTCAGGTGCTGGAGGATCCGGCGAATGAGCCGGCGGGCGATGAGATGATCGCACCGCTGATCGAGCCACTGGATCTGGGCCTCGAGGGTTTCAAGGCACCGGTCAGAGCAGAGTTCAAGGCAGGCGAGCTGACAAAGAACATCTACCTCTATCCGTCAGAGTATAATCTTCCGGGAGAGGCTTCCTTCGGAGACGACGCGCCGGACTACTGGCAGTGCGGAGACCTGGCATACTCGGCGAATTACGGACCGATCGAGATCAGCAAGGATATGAACTTCACGGGCGTGACAGCGCTCACAGATTGTGTGGCGAAGCTGACGACCACGCAGGGAACGGCCTGCTACAAGCAGCTGAAGGATGCCCTCGCAGCTGCTGAGGGATGCATCGAAGCAGGCGCCCAGCTGGATATCGTCGCGGACTGCGCGATGGAAAGCGGAACATTCACGGTCAGTCAGGGAATGACAGTTGTGATAAACAGCGGCGCGGCCCTGACCATGAAGAAACCAGCCCAGATCAACAACAACGGTACGTTCGACTGTGCTCAGGGAGGGACCCTGCATAAGCGTGGGACGATCGTGAATGCCGGTACGATCAAAGTGAACGGAGACTTCTATAACTACGGAAGCAAGCTGAAGAACACCGGCACCATAGAAAACCGGAAGAACATCATCTGCAAGCCCCATCTCATGGGAGCATGGCAGGCCGCCGATGCTCCGAACGAGGACGGCAGCTGGACGAAGACGTCCGTCTGCGAAATCTGTACGAATGAGATCACGAAGAAGGAAGATCCGAATCCGGCGGCGGATGAGGTCGAGTCCATAGAGGTATACCAGTATCCGGCCAAGGCGGAATATGTGACTTCGGACGCCTTCAGCAGTGATGGGCTGGTGATCGCCGCAAATCTGAAGGACGGAGGCAAGGCTCTTGTCACAGGGTATGAGCTTACGATCTCAGACGAAAAGACGGAGGCCAGGCCGATCGCTGACGGCGACATTCTGGACAGCCCGGGCGCGAAGCAGATCACAGCCCGCTACGAAGGATTCGAATGCGCATTTCCGATCCGGGTGACATCCCTGATCACGGGCATCTCGATCGAAGCGGGCGGCCGCGAGGTGGTCAAGGGTGAGACCCTGCAGCTTAAGGCGAATGTTACGCCGACGGACGTGCCGGTTAAGATCACATGGTCATCCGCGAATGAGTCCGTTGCGACCGTGGACGAAAACGGCCTCGTGAAAGGGATCGCCGGAGGACATACCGAGATTACGGCGACGGTCGAAGGACTATCCGCTTCCTGTGTGATCCGGGTGCATGAGGCCGCGGTCCGGATGGAACTGGATCAGGATATGATCCTGGTACCGAAGAGCGGAAGCGGTCTGATCGCAGCGAGAGTTACTCCCGCGACGGCAAACGGAGAAGTAACCTGGACCCTTCCGGATACATCCGCAGCCGGATTCTATGTTACCGATGAGCAGACCGGTGAGGTGACACTGAGCAAAACGATCACGACGAAACTGTCGCCGGGAGCCGGAGCGGAGTCGAGCGCCTATGTCGCCGTAACAGGCCTCATGGAAGGGCAGACAACGGTTACGGCAGCCACGGCGGATGCCCGGGGGGCCATGATCAACCGTACCTGCAGCGTAGAAGTAAAGCAGGCGGATGCAGGGCTGAGACTGACTTACGGGGACGCTCTGGTCTCGGGAACAACGCTGAATCTGGATGCCACAGAGAAGGAGATCCAGCTTGAAGCGGAGAGTACGGAGCCGGATGACACATTGCAGTGGTTCACGGTAGATGACAACATCGATCCGGTCATCGAAGTCGATGACACGGGGCGAGTCACACTGCTTCGGACCGGCAGCGCGGCTGTGGGCGTGACCTCTGGGAAGTCCGGCCTCACCGACTTCTGCGTACTGCGCGTTGAAACCAGACCTGTGTCCGTGATACTGTCCGGCAGCAGCCTCCGGCTTGCGGCCGGGACCGTGAAGATGCTGACCGCGCAGCTGGATCCGAAGACGGCGGACGGGACCATCGTGTGGAGATCTTCCGATGAAACGGTCGCGAAAGTCTCGGATGGGGTCATCACCGGCGTGAGACCCGGAACGGCTATCGTGACCGCGCAGTCCTCGGAGGATCCTTCCGTGGCGGCATCCTGCAAGGTGAGGGTGCTCGACACGAAGATCACCTTAAAGCTGAGCAAGACGAAGTTCTACTACAATGGCAAAGGACATTACCCGGCCGTCACGATCTACAGCGGCGATACAATGCTGGCAGATAAGATAAAGAAGTCCAACGAAGATGTGGTGCTCATACGCACCAACGGAAGCATCCGGCCGGGCACCCACACCATTACGGCAACGGTGAAAGAGGATGGCATGGGAACCGCAGCGGCCTCCTTCAGGATTCTGGTGAAGCCGACAAAGATCAAAAAGATCATCAAGGGAAATAAACAGTTCACCATCAAGTGGAAGAAGCAGAGCAAGCATTGCGTCACCGGCTATCAGATCCGCTACAGCTTGAAGAAGAGCATGAAGAAGAGCAGGAAGAAAACGGTCAGCAATTATAAAAAGACTGCACTGACTGTGAAGAAGCTCAAGGCGAAGAAGATCTACTACGTGCAGGTCCGGACCTATAAAAAGATAGGCAGCTGGTATTACTACTCCGCCTGGAGCAAGGTCAAAAAAGTTCGCACGAAATAAATAACAAGAACCTGTTGGGGTAGACAAGGGACGGATCTCTGTCTTATTCATGGGATAAGACAGAGAACCGTCCCTTGTCCTGTCTATACTGGTTTTCGCTGTGTCATTCAGGATCGGATATGCTATAATCATTAAAGGAAAAGATCAGGCTTAAATAAAAGGGACGTAGGACAGCGAACCGCCCCCTGCCCTATGCGGGAAAGGAGATCAACATACGTGAATGACAAGAAGAAAAACATTTTCGGGTCGCTCTTTCTGACGATCATCACATGCGCGGTGATCATCGGGATCACGCCAGCCTTTGCATGGGCGGACAGCGGGATCGAATACATCGACGAGTCCGGGCTAAATCAGGTCTGCCAGGACTGCCAGAGCATCGACACGGTGCTTGCGGAGTCCAATCGCAGCCTGCCTGGAGGCTGGTATTATGTGAGCAGCGGAGAGCATAAGTTCGAAGGCAGGGTCAGCGTGAGCGGAGACGTGTATCTCATCCTGTGTGACGGCGCGCATCTTGTGCTGCCGTCAGGGGTCACGGTTCCACGGGCAGATAACGGCGGCATCACCATCTATGCCCAGTCGGAAGGAGAAGAGATGGGAGCCTTGTCCTGCAGCGCCTATGATCGCAGAGCCGGGATCGGAGGAGACAAAGATATCGCAAGCGGTCCCATCACCATCAATGGAGGGAGGATCTACGCTCAGGGAGGCAAGTACGCTGCGGGCATCGGCGGAGGCGATGAAGCAGCCACAGGTCCCATTACCATCAACAGAGGAGAGGTCAATACGACAGGCGGATATTACGGCGCCGGCATCGGCAGCGGAGATCAGAGCAGTCCCGCGGACACGATCTGCATCACCGGAGGTAAAGTGGTGGCGCACGGCGGATACGATGCGGCCGGGATCGGAAGCGGCAATGAAAGCCATGCAGGAGAGATTCTTATCAGTAACGCGGAGGTGACGTCCACCGGAGGATATTACGGCGCCGGCATCGGCGGCGGAGACAGGGGAAACGGTGGGAAGATCACTATTGACAACGGAATAATCAACGCCACGTCCGGCGGTATGAGTCCTGCGGACAGTTTCGCTGCAGAGATTGTGACGTCTGATGTTGCGGGAGCCGGCATCGGCGGAGGCAGATACGGCAACGCTGGAAGCATCACCATCAAAGACGGTACGATCCATGCCCAGGGCATGAAGAGGGCCGCTGGTATCGGATCCGGCGGTGAGAATAATGTGCAGGAATACGATGGAAAGGACAGTGAAGGCTGCAAGGGAGGCGCCATTCGGATCTACGGGGGCCAGATCGATGTCCAGGCCCAGACGATCTGGGGTGATACTCATGAACCCACCCACGACGGCGGAGCAAGCATCGGATGTGGCGCCGAAAGCTTCGGCTGCCTGGTCGAGATCAGCGGAGGAGATATCAAAACCAAGGTGTCCAGCTATGGAGGAAGGACGGATTATGCTGGCTGCATCACCACTCCG
Organism: Lentihominibacter sp.; assembly: GCA_045580505.1. GTDB lineage: Bacteria > Bacillota > Clostridia > Peptostreptococcales > Anaerovoracaceae > Lentihominibacter. The sequence continues at coordinate 16,375 of JAZNNY010000066.1, read as the reverse complement.
GGATACGGCGGGGCTGCGATTGGAAATGGTACTGATGCGAGATCGGAAGGAATCGCCCGAATCAAGGGGACAGAGCAGGACGGCCCAAAGATTTTCATACAGACCATTAAGAGATATTTTTCGGGAGGTCATTATCCGGGCGTGGTTGCCATCGGAGCCCTCGGCGTCAGCAAGGACAGTAGAGACTGCACTGTCGAATGGGACTATCCGTGCGGCAAGGTCAGGACCGGCGGTAATGCTGTCAAGGAGGAAACAGTCCCTAAGGATAAACGGTTGTCAGCAATCAGGGGCCATTCCTACATATGGATCGAACCTTGCGATCATCCGGACAGAACGTACACGGGAACAGACAAAGGTCATTCATTCGTATGTGAAAACTGCGATTATCAATCCGGGACGGAAGCTCATCAATATGAAAAAGGGGTATACCTGAGAAACAAGAGAGAGCACTGGCAGGTCTGCACACTCTGCGGTTATGAGGACCGTGAGGAGCACGCCTACGATGCGAGGACCGGGAGGTGTGATTGCGGCCTGAAGAGTGACGGTACAGTAGAAAAAATGAACTGTACGGTAACATATGATACGGATGGGGGAACGGAAATCAATCCTGAGGTCCTTCTTCGCGGAACCTCGGCCCAGCGGCCGGAAGATCCAGTCAAAGAAGGCTATGTCTTCGGCGGCTGGCGGCTGGTGCAAGGAGAGGAAATTGAGAAGGAAGACTACAACTTTGCCGATCCGGTGATTACTGATATTACCCTAAGAGCGGTCTGGAACTGCGCGCATGAGATGGAGAGTTTCCCTGCCAAAGATCCGGTGGACTGCGAGACCCCTGGCAACATGGCCTACTGGCAGTGCAAAAAGTGTGGAAAGTACTTCGCGGATGCGGAAGGAACGACGGAATGTAAAAAAGAGGGTGACTGGATCATTCCGGGCGACCATGATTTCGGTGACTGGGAAGGTGTAAGCGATGTACAGCACAAGAGAATCTGTAAGAAAAACCCCGACCACGTAGAAATCGCAGACCACGGATGGGATGGGGGACAGGTCACTACAGAGCCGACACAGGAAGCCGACGGTGAAATAACCTTTACCTGTGTGGGCTGCGGAGCAGTGAAAAAGGAATCCATTGCCAAGCTGGATGGGAACGAATACATAGTAAGCACACGGCGAGTTGGCGGTGGTGGCAACGTTTATGCTTCTGAAGTCTGGGGCAAGGGAGGAACCAAGGTCATACTTCGGGCGGAAGCAGCCAAGGGGTTTGCTTTTTCCACGTGGCAGATTGAGGGCAGCGGCGCAAGTTGCAGCGATGAATCTTCCGCAGAAACTACACTGACCATCGGAGACGCCGATGTGATAGCTACTGCGATCTTTGTTCCCAGCATTGATGGAGAGGAAGTAGAGCTTTCGGAGACATCTTTCACTTATAACGGAGACGTGCAGAGACCGGAAATCGTTAGCGTCGGCGGCAGAGCCTTCAGCGAAGATTACTGCGAGGTCGAATGGTCCGATGAGAACTCGACGAATCCCGGAATCTACACCGTAACGATTACAGGCAAAGGAGAACTCACCGGCACGACCAAGGCACACTACGAGATCAATCCGCCGTGGGAAGTATACAACTTACAGGTGACGACGAGCGGCAAGGGAAATGCCACTGCCTCACAAGCCAGGGGCAGGGAAGGTGAAGCGGTCACGCTTCGTGCGAAGGCTGCCATTGGCTACATCTTCGGCGGATGGCAGGTCCAGGGCGAAGGTGCGGTCCTGGAAAATCCGAAATCAGCGATCACCACACTGACCATCGGCAAGTCCGATGTAGCAGTGACAGCGGTCTTTCTTCAGAGCATCAACAGAGCAGAAGTAGGTCTTTCGAAGACAGCGTTCACCTATAATGGCAAGGTGCAGAAGCCTGTCATCAAAAGCATCGATGGCAGGGCTTTCAGTGAGGATTCCTATACAGTCGTCTGGTCCAATAAAAACTCAACGAACGCCGGAACCTACACCGTGAAAATCACTGGCAAGGGAGAGTTTGCAGGAACAACCGTAGCCAGTTACAGGATCGACAAAGCTGCCAACCCGATGACGGTCAAGGCCAAGACAGTGAAGCTCAAGGCCAAGAAACTGAAGAAAAAGAAACAGACCATCAAGCGGACCAAGGCCATAACGATCAAGGGAGCCCGGGGCAAGCTGACCTACACCAAGGTCAAGGTCAACAAGAAAAAGAAAATCGCAAAGAAATTCACCGTCAATAAGAAGACCGGCAAGATCACCGTGAAGAAGGGCGTGAAAAAGGGTACCTACAGGGTGACCATCCGCGTCACGGCTGCGGGGACCGCCGATTACAAGCCCCTGTCCAGGACCGTTACGGTGAAGATCAGGGTTAGATGATACATTCCGCATTCCGGTTCAAATATGAAAAGTGCGATTCCGAGGTTTCCGAGAATTAGACAGTTTTCGAACCCTGAGGAACGAAAATCCACGAAAACGGGGATTCTTCGTACCCAGGGGAACAGAATAATCGCCGAAAATAACATATTATAGAGGAAATGGAAACAGCAGGTAGTGATTTAAGCATAATTCTACCTGCTTTTTCATTGGCATCCTTCAAAAAGGTTCGAAAAACTGCTGAAAAGAGAAACTTTCAGGCATCAAGGAACGAAAAACCCTGGAAACTGAGAAATTTCGTACCCGAAAAAGCAGTCGCTGATCAATCGATCCGCTCCGCCTGCTTACCGGTGGCCGCTTCCCAGCGGTCGATGATCAGCTGACAGTATTCCGGTTCAAATTCCATCATGTAACAGGACTTGCCTGCCTTTTCACAGGCCAGAAGGGTCGAGCCCGATCCGCCGAAGACGTCCAGGACCTTGCTCCGGGCGAACTTCTCGATGAAGAGCTGGATGAAGGCGATGCTCTTCTGGTGGAAGTGGGAGGTGCGGTCGTCGTCCAGCGTGCCCCTGTACTTCATCTTGATGATGCTGTTGAAATCCTCGCTGGTGATGTCGGGACGATAGGGGTTGCCCTTGGTCTCATGGGAGACGAGGATGTGCTGCAGGTTGGGCCGGTTGTTCACGAGGGCCGCGAACCCGAAGTCGGCAACGTAAAACTCCTCGAAGAGGAAGCTGCTGTTCTTCAGATAGCGCACGGTGTTGACATCGTCGTTCATGACGAAGACATGTCCGTCCTCCAGGTTCTCGTCCAGAACGTGGTTGTAGAGGGAGTCGTCGAAATCGTAGGGCGGATCGGTGAAAATCAGGTCCGCCTTTTCTCCGTCCATGAGCAGCGCCGCCATTTCAGAACTGGTCGCATCGCCGCACATCAGCCGGTGGTCACCGAGCCGGAAGATATCGCCCTGTTTGATTTCAAACTGATGCCGGGGCGCCGAATCGTAGGTCTTGTCCAGGATCCAGTGGCTCCCCTTGGAGAAGCCCTTGCTGGATTCCTGCAGATGCATTGCCTCGATTTCCGAGGCGTCGAAGCCGGTCAGCTGCAGAAAGTCCACCGGAGAATCGTTGATCATGTTCAGAAGATCCTTTAACTTTTCCGGATCCCATTCCGCGTGGAGTTTGTCCAGCATGACAGAGCAGGCCTGCTCCTTCTGCATGATCTTGATGGTCACCGTAACGACCTCGGCTTCTGTGACACCGAGGTCCCTCAGCGCTTCGAGTCTCTTGACTCCGCTGACCACGTGGTTGTTGACGGAATTGACTACGATCGGCACGATGTAGCCGAATTCGCCGATGGATGTCTTGAGCCGGGCCATCTCGGCTGCAGCGTCTGTCTTCGCATACCATTCCGGGATGATCAGATCATTCAGTTTCCTGGTTTCAATGTGCATCTTCTACCTCCCATCACAGCATGACATCGCTTTCCCGTTTGCTCTCCTCGACCTTCTCGATGATTCCCTTCATCGGCTTATGCAAAAGCAGGCCGAAGGCGATCATCCCCAGTCCGAACAGAAGCAGGATTCCGAGGCACTTGATATACGTGTGTCCATACATTCCGCCGATGCATTCCCGCACTGCGTCCAGGGCGTATCTGTACGGCATGAACGGGTACATGACTTTGAAGACCGGCGGAAGCACATCGACAGGGAAGGTTCCGCCCGCTCCTGCGACCTGCAGGATCATGGCAATGACGCTGACCGCAAGACCGATGTTCTCCAGGGCGAAGACGAGACCGTAAATGATCAGGGTGAAGACCAGGCTGATCACGCAGGATGCCAGGATGAGCCGCAGCGGATGCACACACTGCATTCCCACGTAGAGCAGTTCGCCCATGCAGAGCAGCAGCGCCTGAACCAGGCCGATGGCCAGGAACAGGGCGTACCTTCCGAAAAAGGCTTCATGCAGCCGGATCTGCGCCAGTTCTTCCTTTCGCTTCACCTGCGTGCGGATCATGACGGCCATAAACAGGGCGCCGATCCACAGCGCGATCACGTGATAGAACGGTGCCATGACGGAACCGAAATTCCGGATCGGATAGATTTTTTCGGTTTGCATTTTGATCGGGGACGCCATATTCTCGGCGATCACCGCTACATCGTTCGTCATCAGATGATTGACGTCGCTGAGCATGTCGCTGCCGGCCAGGCTGTCGAACAGGTCAGCCAGATTGCTGGAGCCATTCCGAAGGGAACTGAGCACTGCTGCAGTTCCGGCAAGTCCGCTGTTCAGCGATCCCAAAGCTTTATCTGATTTGGACAGGGCCCCGCCGATCAGATCCATATCACCGTAGATGCCGGACAGGGCATCGCGGGTCTCAGAAATGGAGTTTCTGGCGCTCTTGATCGCCTTATTCAGCTTCTTATCCAGTTTGCCGTCCACATCGGCCTTGATTTTCTCAATTGACTGCTCAGAGAAATCAATGTCGGAAAGGATCTCATCGAGATAGCCCTGCATGACAGCCCAGTTGCCCGCATCCGTCTTTTCCAGCTTGCCCAGCTTGCCGATCATGTCGTCCAGTTTGCCGGAGATTCTGGAAAATCTGGAGGAAAGGCCTGTCATTCCCAGGTTATCCAATTCCTTAGCGATTTTGTCCGTCGATTTCTTCATGCTCCGGGCCAGATCCAGGTGCTTCTCCAGATCGTTTTGGACGAACTGATTGAACGCCCCCATGTCATTTCTGACAGCGGAAAGATCGCTGTCTGCCTTGCCCAGATCATCTGACAGCAGGGCCGCGAACTCATCGATCGTTTTCTCTGCGGATGAAGTATCGGCTTTTTCGGGGATTCTTCCCTCTGCCGACTTGAGCAGCTGCTCGCCGAGGTCAAGGGTGTCCTCCGAACTGCCGATCAGCTCATCGGAAGCATCAAGCAGGTCCGAGGCTGCCGACGAAAGGCCTGCTGCCGATTGCAGCATGATCATGCTGGTTTCCAGTTCTGTGCTGAGATCGGTCATCGTATCGCGCAGGTCCGCGAAAGCCTCCTGTGGTTCCAGTCCCGCTTCTTCCGCAGCATTTGCCGCTTCCGAGACGTACTGGCCGAGCGTATCGACAAAGGTCTTATCCACCTCTTCTTCCAGAACCGTACGAACCGTACCGGTGATCTTCGGAGCAATGGCATTTATCTTCTTGTTCTCATAGAACAGAATCTTCGGGTGCTCCGGCTCGCCGGAGGCAAAGCTCAGCATTTTCTCGCTGAAGTCCTTCGGGATGATGATCGCTGCATAGTACTCTCCCGCGTAAACGCCTTCGATGGCCTTTTTCCTGCCGCAGCTGGTATCCCATCCGATCATATCGTTTCCGTTCACTGCATCGATGAACTTATCGCCGACATTAATGCTTAGGCCCAGCATATCCGTTCCTTCGTCTTCCGTTGCCACTGCAACCGGAATTTTCCCGGTCGATTCCGGCTCAAACGGATCCCAGTTGGACAGGATATTGAACCAGGCAAAGAGGCAGGGGACGACGATGATCCCCATCAGGATGACGAGCACCACGACACTGGAAGACAGACGTTTGAAATCATGGACAATGATTCTCAGTATGTTCTTCATTCGTCTCCTCCTTCCTCCGCATCCTCTGCGGGTTCGGAGGCGAGCCTGGATCTGACTCTCTCTCTGACTTTAGGAGGAATGAATTTCTCTGTTTGCAGAAGGTTCTCCGGGTCCTCCGTGCTTCCGGTGATCTCTCTGAGCTGCGTGTGTACGACGCGATCCATATATTCTACGCTGACCAGGTAGGCGGCCAGAAGGAACATGCAGATGACCCAGATGATCAGGAAGATTGTCTTGTCACTGTCGGTCATCCACCGGATCATTCCCAGGACGACCGGGAGCGCGATCAATGAGATCGCACTTGTCCTGACCCGTTTTTTGTTCTTCTCATGCAGACCGGTCATGTACGAAGTGAGGTTATTGTAACGGTCGCTGTTTTTCTGTTCCATTACATCACCTCCGTTTCTTTCATTTTATCGTACATGAACTGCTTCACGCCGAGGAAGGGCTTTCTGAGCAGAACGCCGATCGCGACGGAACACAGGAAGAATACCATCAGCTGCAGCAGGTGGATCACGAAATCGTGTCCGTACATCCCGCAAATCGTCTCCCGCATCGCATTGATCGCGTACGGGAACGGGAAGAACAGGTAGATCTTATCGAAGACATCCGGCAGGATCTCGATCGGGTAGGTTCCGCTGGATCCGGCGATCTGGACCATCATGATCACGATGACAGCTGCCCGGCCGATATCTCCGAAGGCGAGGGTCAGCGCGTAGATCAGAGCTACGAATACCATGCTGGTCACGGATGCGGCCAGCCACATGAGCCATGGGTGAACCGGACTGCAGTGGAGCAGGAAGATATCACCGGCCACGACTACAGCAGCCTGCATCTGTCCGATCAGGAAAAAGATCAGGTATCTGCCGAAGAACCCCTGCGCCTCTGTGATGCGCGGATACTTCCTTCGATCCACGGTGCAGTTCATCAGCGTGACCAGCATGACGCCGCCGACCCAAAGCGCGATGATCGTATAGAAGGGCGTCATGGCTGCTCCGTAGGTAACAGGCGCATATAATTCTTCGGATTCAATCTCTACGACGTTTGTGAAATAGTCACTGTACTGGTCCGCGTCTCCTCCGAGCAGTTTCGTCAGAACTTCTGCTTTGTCGCTGTCCTCTGCCTCCTGGACTTCTGCAATAATATCATCCAGCTTTGTTTCCAGAGAACCAAGCATTACCCGGACACCTCCCAGGGTGGAATCCAGACTGTCAACCGTACTGCCGGCGCTGTCAAGCACCGGATCGATGTCATCCAGGATGCCGCCGGCTGCGGTCAGGATCGGTTCGGTTCTTTTCAGGGCTTTTTTGATGTCCGACACCATCAGCTTCAGGCTGGGGACCAGATCGTCGCTCAGCAGTTTCTCTATTGCTTCGGCATTGGTTGTGATCTCGGGAAGGGTAGGATCGCTGGTCAGAAGAGTCCGGATGTGATCCGCGTCTGAGATCATGACGTCCATGGCATCGGCGCAGACGCGTCCCGCCGTGGTTTCAGGGTTCTCAGGGAGCACGCCTCTCAGATTCTGCAAGATCGTCAGAATGCGGTCGGTTTCTTCCAGAGCTCGCTCTGTAAGCCGCTTCTTCGTCTGTTCATCGATCGGCCCCTGCAGCTCGCTCAGCGTTTTCTTCAGATCGCTGAGCGCCGTCTTCAGCTGACTCGTTTCAGTGTTGATGTTCTTTGATATTTTTTTGATTGTTTTCTTGGCCTGCTTCAGTTCATCTTTCGCGTTGCTGAGATCTGTCCTGCCTTTGCTTCTGCCTTCGTCGAGGCCGGTCTTAGCATCGCTCAGGATTTTCTTGACGTCTCCCTTGGTACTCATGATGCCGGAGAGAGATGCGTCGAAATCATGGATCGAGTTCCTGGTCAGGACGAGCTGCTCCAGCGCCTGCTCGACAGCTTCCTGCGAATCGATATCCTCAAGGGCTTCGTCGGTGTCCGAAAAGTACTGGCGGAGCATGCTGTTAAGATATTTCGAATTGATGTCTTCCAGCAGGTCTCTCGAGGCCAGGTCGGTGATTTTGCCTGCGACAGGATTCTTCTTGACATTGGAATAGAAGGTGATCCGAGGCTCCCGGTCACCGATGGCTTCTTCAAAATGCTGCATGTCGTAGGTAAAGCCGTCTTCAAAAATAACCGCAGCATAAAACCGGCCCGACCGGACGCCATCAATGGCTTCCTCAGGATCGTCCAGCGGCCTGTACCCGATTTCCTCATCGTCCTTCACATCTGCGATGGCTTCGTTCGCACTGTTCACATAGGTCCCGTTTTTTAAGGTCATACCGGGATCCCTTGACGACAGGGCAACTTCAATCTGATCGGTCCCGGCATATGGGTCCCAGCCCGCGTAAATGTTGATCCACGCGTAAAGGGACGGGAGCGTGCCGATTGCGAGGACGATCACGATCACGAAAATGTATTTGACGATGGCGCGTATATCGTTTTTAAAAATGTTAAAAACAGCTTTCACTACACACCTCAAAACAGTACTCTATTATATCACAGATCATCCCTGTTTTGAGAATTTATCCAGTTTTCCGGCAGACTCTGCCCAGATTCCCCAGGCCTCTGTGAGCAGTTTGCGCCCGGCATACATGGATGCCAGAGAGTCATCGAGCGGCGGCGCAATCTCCACGATATCAAACGCGATGATATTCAGCTCCCTGAAGAGCCGCTGCATCAGAGTCATCGCCATCCTCGATGTCAGGCCGCCGAACTGCGGGGTGCCTGTTCCTGCCGCATAGGCCGGGTCCAGGGCATCGATATCAAAGGTCAGATAGACCTTGTCAAATTTCTTCATCCTGGAAATGCAGTCATCGGCAATGGCCTCAATGCCTTCCTGATAACAGTCGTACGCTGTCTTGACCTGGAGTCTTCTGTCCCGGCTGAATTCAAATTCATCGCGTTCGATCGAGCGGATGCCGATGAAGTAGAGATTTTCTTCGGAAGTGATGTTCGACATTTCCAGAGCGCGCTGCTCGGTCGAGCCGTGCGAAAGCAGGTCGCCGTCCATTTCCAGACTCAGGTCCATATGCGCGTCGATGTGAATGATGCCAAAGGGCTCATCCAGCGCAGCATTCACGCCTCTTTCTACGGGAATCGTAACGGAATGATCGCCGCCGATCATCGTGAAGCGGATACCTTTACGGACCAGCGCTTCAACATAGTCCTGCACTTCCGCGAAGACTTCATCGCGGTCATCCCCTTCGAAATTGCCGGCATCCAGTACCTTGTACTGTTCAAAGAAGTCCAGCCGCTCCGTGCAGGGAGTGGCGTGATCGGTATTGGCTCTCAGAAGATCCGGCGCCTCCGCGGCGCCGCCTCTGTAGCTGACGCCCCCGTCGTATGGAATACCGAATATGACAGCATCCACATCGGTCACATCCGATTCCGGATGATTCAGACCAAACCAGGTTGCTGCGTTTAATGCGTTTTCGTTTTTTTTGAGCATAGGGTTCACCTCGATATAAAGAACTAGACTTTTCTTTTTGATTATAGTGCAAGAGCGCCGTAAAGTAAAACCCTGAGGTGAATCGTTAAGAATCCGTGCCTTTCAGCGCGATGACGGTCACGGCAAGCATGATCAGAACCGCGCCGATGATCTGCAGTCCGGTCAAAAGTTTCCCAAAGATGAAAATGGACAGCACGACCGTCGTGACCGGAAGGACGTTTTCAAAGGCAGATACCACGGTGGGGGAGAGGTGTCCGATGGCGTAAACATAGCCGAACTGACCGACGATGATGCAGATGATCGCCGTTGCAATGGTCACCAGGACGCCGGTCCCCGTCACCGTGAGCGGAGCATGGGAGATCCCCTGGCTGATCACGGTCAGCGGAATCTGAACGATCACGCCTGATACGAACAGGCCGGTCAGAAGTGTCAGAAGATCGTATTTGTCGAACAGCGTCTTCGTGTAGACGATGTAGAATGCCCAGAGGATGGCAGCAGCAAACATGGCGGCGAGTCCCAGCGGACTGATGCCCATTGGTTCTCCCCGGACAAGCAGATAAACGCCCGCGATGGAGGCCAGAATGCAGATTACTTTCAGAGGGGTGATCCGGTTTCCGTATACCAGCCTGTCCCCGATCATTCCGAAGATCGGCACGGTTGCCATGATCAGCGCAGAAAATGAAGCGGAGGTGAGCCCCGTCCCCAGGTTCTCAATCGTGAAATAGAGCGACATGCCGACCGCGCCGGCGATGAATACCTTAAGCATGTCCTGCCTTTGGATGCGAAGTCCTCCCCGCAGCAGGAAGCAGGCGACCAGCAAAAGCAGGGCGCCGATGGCGAGCCGGCACAGGGTGAAGACGGCGGGGGACATGTAATGCATCATATATTCTATGGCGATGAAGTCGATTCCCCAGAGGAAATTGACGCCGATGAGGAGTACTAATGGTCTGAGAGATACATTCATAGTTCTTTCTCCGGAAAACACAGGGATGCAAGGCGGGTTCTGCTGCGGATCCCCGTCTTCGCATAGATGTGCTGCAGGTGCTTCTTCAGGGTGTTCGGGGTGATGGAAAGGGCGCCGGAGATCTCATCGTTCGTCATTCCCGAGACGATCATGGAAAGGATCTCTCTTTCCCGTTCGCTGAGTCCGTATTTCAGAGCAGCTTTTTTCAAAAGCAGGTTTTCGGAGGATGCCGAATCAGGCATCGCTTCTCCATAGAATCGGGCATTGAGGTGTTCCGCTAGAAGCTGCAGCATGAACAGTTCTCTGTCGGTGAAATCGCCCTGGACTTTCTGCCGGTAAAGGGCGAGGAGCCCGAGCGGCCTGCCTTTGTACATAATGGAGATATCGACGGAGTAGTAGAGGCCAAACGGCTCGAAGCAGCGCTTATAGATCACCGTCTTTTCCCGCTCCGCATCGCTCATCAGGTCCGTGGTGCGCAGGATGCTGGACTGGGCGCTCTGCAGATGCCAGCGGCTGTAATCGTAATCCTCCATGAGATTGTACTTCTTCTCGACTTCCCGGTACCGCTCCGGAATTGTGAGCGCATCGTCCGACAGTCCGTTTCTTTCCGGGCTGCCCGCCATGATGATGCTCCCGCATTCGAACATGATGAGGGTACGCAGCGATTCAAGAAACTGACGTTTCATGTGGTCAAAATCCTGGACATTATATATTCCGTAGATCAGGTTATTGAGAAAAAGCAATGTGTTCCTGTTCATTCGGCCGGCTCCTTTCGTTGTTTCCAGGTATTAGTCTATCATCGGGGAATCGGTGACACAATCACAAAAAGGAGTATATTAGAAGTATATATAAGTAAAAAAGAAGTAGTTATACGCAAAGGGGCCATTCCGCCTGACACATCTTGAATTGTTTGTTCATGAACAATATAATAATGATAAAGATCAGACAAGAAAACCAGGAGGCGGACAACCATGAGAACACCGAATCAGTACATCAGGCATTTGGGGAACAAGGTCAAGGAGCAGAAGGGCGTTTTCATTCTTTATTCGATCCTTCGGCTTCTGGTCGTCCTGATCATGATCCGATCCGTGATACTCCATAACTACGATTCGACCATCACCTGCCTTCTGGTGCTGGCCCTGTTCTTCATCCCGAGTCTGCTGGAGGAGACGCTCAAGATCCGGATCCCGGCTCTCTTCGAAGGAATCATCTACTGCTTCATATTCGCGGCGGAGATCCTGGGAGAACTGGGACACTTCTACACGCACATCCCCATCTGGGATACCATGCTCCACACACTGAACGGATTTCTGTTCGCGGCGGTCGGCTTCTCAACGGTCGAGCTGCTGAACCGGACCAACAAGAACATCAATCTATCGCCCCTGTATTTGACCATGGTAGCATTCTGTTTCTCCATGACCATCGGGGTGCTCTGGGAATTCTTCGAGTGCGGGGCGGATATCTTCCTGCATCAGGATATGCAGAAGGATTTCGTAGTTGATCACTTCCAGTCCGTCACCCTGGATCCGAATCACAGCCAGGAGGTCATCCGGGTGGAGGACATTACGGGCACGGTCATACAGACGGCCTCCGGTGAAACCTACACCATCGATGGAGGGTATCTGGATATCGGCATTCTGGATACCATGAAGGACCTGCTGGTCAACTTCATCGGTGCCGTCGTTTTCTGCAGCTTCGGCTTTGCGTTCCTGAAGCATGGAGAGAAAAGAAAGGTTGCATCGTCCGTCGTTGCAGGTCTGACCCTGAAGGCGGAGACTTCGGGCGAGACAGAAGGGAAGGAATCCGGACATGAATGAGGAAGCGGGCATCCGGCTGGCAAAGCCGAGGAAGAAGGGAATCCTTTCGTTGATTTTCAGCAGGTTCTTTTTGATCGTGTTGGCGATTCTGGTGGAACTGGCGGTCATGATACTGCCGGTGATCCTGCTGGGGGATTTCCTGCGCCATTTTTACTTAGGGCTGGCCATATTCACCCTGATCATGATGATCTATCTGTTCAACAGCAAGATGGATTCCACGGCCAAACTGACCTGGATGCTGATCATATCGGTCCTGCAGGTGGCGGGCGCCCTCATGCTCCTCTTCACCCAGACCAATACGGGTCACCGCCTGATCAGGGAACGGTCTGAGCGGATGATCCGGGAGAGCATGGATGCCATCCCCCAGGATCCGCAGGTGACTGCCCGTCTCAGGGAGGAGGATAACTTTACCGATGATCTTCTGACCTACCTGAACCGCAGCGGGTGCTTTCCTGCCTTTGCAGGAACTGAAACCACCTACTTCCCTCTGGGAGAGGACAAATTCGAAGCCATGCTCCGCGAGCTGCAGAAGGCGGAGAAGTACATCTTCATGGAGTACTTCATCATCGAAGAAGGCTACATGTGGGGGAAGATCCTGGAGATCCTGGTCGCCAAGGCAAAGGCAGGCGTGGACGTGCGGATCATGTATGACGGCATGTGCGAGATCTCGACACTGCCTGCAAACTACTGCAAGCTGCTGCAGGCAGAAGGCATTCAGGCCAGATCCTTCGCCCCGATCCGGCCCTTTATCTCATCGCACTACAATTACCGGGACCACCGCAAGATCTGTGTCATCGACGGGAAGGTGGGCTTTAACGGCGGCGTCAACCTGGCGGATGAATACATTAACCGGATCGAACGGTTCGGACACTGGAAGGATACCGCCATCATGCTGAAGGGAGACGCGGTTCGAAGCCTCACGCTGATGTTCCTGCAGATGTGGAATATGGGAAAGGAAGAGCCGGATTTCAGTCAGGCGACGGAAGCCTATACGCCAGAAGAAGGCCTGAACCCTTCCGGATATGTGATTCCCTTTGCGGATTGTCCCCTGGATGAGGATAAAGTCGGCGAGGCTGTCTATACGGATATCCTGTACCGGGCGGGGCAGTATGTACACGTGATGACACCCTACCTGATCCTGGACGGAGAGCTGGAGACGGCCCTGAGATACGCAGGGCAGAGGGGAATCGATGTGAAACTGATCCTGCCGGGAATTCCCGACAAGAAACTGGCCTACTCCCTGGCCAAGTCCCACTACCGGAGCCTGCTGGAGGCCGGAGTCAAGATCTACGAATACACGCCGGGCTTTGTCCACGCCAAGGTCTGGACCAGCGACGATGTCAAGGCGGTCGTCGGGACCATTAACCTGGACTACCGCAGTCTGTACCATCACTACGAATGCGCTACCTACATGTACAAGACGGACTGCATCCCTGAAATCGAGAGGGATTTTCAGGAGACGCTGAAGCAGTGCCGGCAGGTAACGGAGGAAAGCATCCGGGGAACGAAAGCCTCTTATAAGATCATGGGGGCTGTGGCGAAACTGATCGCGCCGTTGATGTAGGGGAAGATCATCTGAAGGAGAGGAGATAAAACAATGAGGAAGTACGAGTTCGGATACGATGAGGTAAAAGCGGCCTATGAAAGGATCAGACCCTATCTGAAGGAAACACCGCTGGATCCTTCCTTTTACCTTGGCGGGGATGGCAGAAAGTATTATTTCAAGCTGGAATCATTTCAGCCGGTAAAGAGCTTTAAAGTCCGAGGAGCCCTGAATAAGATGCTGACCCTGACCGAAGAAGAGAGGAGAAGGGGCGTATGCACCATCAGCTCCGGAAACCACGGCAGTTCCGTCAGCTATGCGGCCAGCCTGCTTGGAATCGAGAAGGCGGAGATCATCGTACCGGAGACGGCGCCGAAGAGTAAGGTGGAGCGGATCGAATATTTTGGCGGGCACGTGCTTCAAATGGGGGCCAACTACGATGAGGCCCATGCTCTGGGCATGAAATATATTGAAGAAAGCGGCATGACCTACATCGACGCCTATTATGATGATCCGAAGATCTACGGCGGGCAGGGAACCATCGCCATTGAGATACTAGATCAGAATCCGGATATCGACACCATCGTTATTCCGGTGGGCGGCGGCGGGCTGTCAACGGGGATCGCCGTAGCCGCGAAGGCGATCAAGCCGGATATCCGCATCATCGGCGTGCAGACAGAAGCCTGCCCGGCCATGATCAAGTCCTTTGAGGACGGAGTGTGCTACGAAGAATACCCGATCGGCGAGACCATCTGCGATGCGGTCGTGGGAGGGGTCGGGGCTCTGTCCTACGCCCTTCTGAAGGACTGCTGCGATGATCTGATCGAGATCCGTGAGGAGAGCGCGGCCCGGGCGGTCAGCTTCATGGCCAAACAGGAAAAGTATATCGTGGAGCCTTCCAGCGCGCTGACCGTTGCGGCGGTCATGGATCATACCAAGCGAATCGGCGGCACAAACATCGCATTGGTACTATCCGGCGGAAATATCGATGGCGAGCTTTTAACAGAGCTGATGACCAGGTATTAAGAAAGGTCAGTTTCTAATCCTGCTGGAGAAAAGCAGAAGTAGCAAGCTGCTCCCAAGCGCCACATAGTAAGAGGAAAGTTCAGTGTTCCCGATTAAAATATGTACGGCTGTTGTAATCGTGGGAGTGAAAAACTGGGCCAGATAGAGCGCCATTGACAGCAGGGGCATGATGGTTGTCGCTGCGCTTTTTCCTGCCTTTGCGGTTGCTTTCGAAATGATATAGGGTACACCAACTCCATTGGCAAAGCCGATCATTGCAGAACCCAGAAGAATTCCCGGGCGGCAGGCTGTAAAGAGGAGCAAGCAATAAGAAATAAGGAAAGCAGAAGGAGCGATCAGCCAGCCGCAAGTCTTTGCGACGCTTTTGATTTTGGAAAAAAGCAGCCCTCCTGCAAAGCCCATAAGATCCATCATTGCCATGATCGGACCAATCGCGGTCTGGCTGAACAGCCCGGTCCGCATCGTCTCGATGGCAAAGTTGGAAGGGTAAATAAAGAAGGTCAGCATGAGCAGAAACATGCAGATGATGTATGGAGCAAAAGCAGTGCGGCCAAAGGCGAGATTCTCTGTTTTGTTTTCATCTTTTATAAACTCACGGGGCATCCACAGCGCACATGGAATTAGCGATGCAAATCCCAGCAGATAAACCAGAAATGACAGACGCCATGAAGCCATGGCAAGAACTCCGGCAATCAGCGTTGCGATCACACCGCCGAGCATGTTCAGTGCGGAAGAATATCCCATCAGGACACTATGCTTGTCTCGTGTGAAGAAGAACGCGATGAGGCCCGTAGACATGGGCATAATGATTCCGACACCAATGCCGACGATAGCTCTGAAAATCAGGACTACATAGATGTTATCAAAGGCGCCGGCAAGGCAGCCGCCCGCAGTGTATAAAGCAAGGCCGATGATTACCAGCGTTCTGATGGTGAAAATACGGCAAAGCCTTTTGAAGAACAGATTCGTGAGCGCGATGAATATCGCCGGGATGCTGATGATCATCTGCACGAGTCCGGGGGATGCTGTATGGAAGTGCTCCTGGATGATGTTCAGCGCTGGCGCGACCGCAGCCCCGGCCATTACCGTGAGAAGTGATAGAGATAGTATTGCTGTCATCAATCTCCAACGTCTGTGTTTCTTAAAAATGTTATACATGTCTGTCTCCATTCTCTACAAAAAGAAAAGCGCAAGTCCGTTTGGACTTACGCTTTCGCAACTCAACGCCGTAAGATTATCACAAAAAAGAGAAAGAAGTCAAATGCTTTTTCGGGGGGCTGCAAAAAAGATATGCAGCCTTATGGCAATACTGCATATCCTTGTTGACTGTCGCATATTGTTCCAACATACGCGGGGGAATCGTTAAATTTTTGTACCCCTGTAGTGGAAATCAGTTTTTTAGCATGGCAACTGCCATACTGATAAATTTTCTTGTGGCAGGAGTTACGTTACTAATTGTCGGAATTGCAATGCCAAAGGTGATGTGCTGCGGAGGATCAACGGGGATCTTGATTACATCATAGTCAAGTCGGTCTGTTATCAGTTTGTTCATGATGCTCATACCTAGTCCCTGCTCAATCATTGCAA
>JAZNNY010000065.1:0-24229 GCA_045580505.1 Lentihominibacter sp. | reverse complement strand
CCCATCGACATCCTGGAACATCGCGCCTTCACCTCTCTCGATGACTGCTTTGTAAGCGGTTCCGATTCCGTTTGGAACTGCTTCTGCTCTTCTGTCCAGAATAGCCTTCGCCTTCGGGCCCGGCAGCGGTGTGACAATTTTCGGTAATGCTTCTCTTAACATGTTACCCTCCTTGGTAAACGATACAATATGATTGCTTTGTCCCTTTTACATAACAAAAACCGTGCCAAGGTTAATTGTTTAACAACCTTTTTGTCAAAAAAGCAGGTCTTCCTTGAAACTTCAACGTTTTCAGCCATCCCCTCTATCAGTTTTTCTGATGATTTCTATTTGTGAATTCAATAACAAGCGGGAAGCAAAAAGCCGGCCGGAAATTTATTTCCGACCGGCCAAGGAAAAATATTTCATATGATCGATTCTGGTTCAGCCTGACCGCCTATCTGTTCGGTCTGACCATCCAACGATCTCGTGAACAGCCGTACTTCACCAAAACCCTCTCCCTGAGAACCCATTTTGGTGAATTTCTCTGGTCCCCCGTCAGTTGTGCACCTCTGATTCACCAAAAGGCTCTCCATTTCCCGGGTCTTTGGTGAATTGCTTTATGTGCCCACTTTCAAATCTGCCCATTTCGACCGGGAACGGCTTGAAATTCACCATTTTCACTGTTGAAACCGTATGTTTTGGTGAATCCCGGTTGTTCGCCATATACTTCAGAATCGGATCGCCACCAGGCACCAGATCACCGGCACGAACAGGGCCGGAATGAAGTTCAGCGTCTTGCAGTCCTTGATTCCTAGGATCGAAAGACCCGACATGGCGATCAGAAAGCCCCCGACGATGGAAAGCTCGGTCATCATGGTATCCGTGATGAAATCGCCACAGAGCATGGTCAGCCCGTAAATGCTCCCCTGCCAGCAAAAGAGAATGGCTGCAGCCAGGCACATCCCCACTCCATAGGTTGAAGCCAGCACCATGGCCGTGACCAGGTCCAGCGTCGCGTTGGTATAGAGGAAGGTGTGGTCCTGATACAGGGCGCTCTGGACCGGACCCAGAATCGACAGGGTCCCCACGCAGAACAGGAGCGAACCTGTCACAAGACCCTGACCCAGCTTGCCGTCCCCCTTGTTCTGGGTCAGCCGGCCGACCCGGCCGTCCAGATCCAGCAGGGTTCCGATGATCCCTCCGATGGCCAGGCTCGCGATGAAGAGGACCGGGTATTTACTGTCCGGCATGTTCTGCACGACTGCGTTGATCCCGAGCCCGAAGGCCGCCAGGCCCATGGCGTTGAACAGCGCATTGTTGATCCGCTCGCTGATGATCTTCTTGACCAGACCGCCGAGCAGGCTGCCGACGATGATCGTGCCTACATTAACGAATGTTCCTATCATCAGAAAGTAGCTACCTCCGGCTGGCAGGGGTCGACCTTGGTCACCTTGCTGCAGTACATGACCGGCCCAACCTCCTCGTAAATGGGATCGTATTCATTCTTTACCTTGGCCCGTATCTCTACCCAGGTCCCATTGCCAAGGCGGCTGGTCTTTTTCTCGTCGTAGCGGCAAAGCAGTCCCGCGAACTGGATGTCCGCTTCACAGCAGGTCATGACGTGCCGGCCGAAAATGAATTTCCCCGGCGGCAGCTCGTCACCGACGACGGCCCTGCCTTTGATGATGATCTCTTTGCCCTCGTACTCATCCTGCTTCTCGTTGATGTCGCGGTACCACTCCGCGTAGTCTTCATCCTGGATGTCCAGCAGTTTCTTCGTCATGTCGTACGGCAGCGGATCCTGGATGTCGTCCATCAGGATATCGTTCGGACCGAATTCGTAGATGATCTGCGACTTGCGGTTGGCTACCCGGACGATCTTGTGCGCTTCCATCTGCCACTCATCGAACTTCTCGTCCCGCTTGCAGCGGTTGAAGGCAACCATCTCCGCGCCCTGCAGCTGTTCAAACGTCTGCTGGCGGATGTTGCGGTTGTACATGAGGAAGGTCGCCGCGTCCGCGAGCATGACCTCCTGATAGATCACCCATCCGAGCGGCATGTTCTCATACAGGACCGGCAGCCGCCACATCCCGTTCCATTCGATGATGACCCTGGTGGGCTGGTACTTCTTCCGAAGCGAGGTCAGGGTAAAGGTCGTCAGGTCGGACTCCTCCTCGAGCTGCTCGATGTAGACCTTCTCCTCCCCGGAGCTGTAGAAACGCTCCGGCTCGTACTCGACCTCTCCGTCTTCGCACAGCAAAAGCAGGGTGATCTCTCCCTCACCGAAGTCTCTGCTCTCCAGGGCGTCCTGAATAAAGGTAGTCTTTCCCGCGTCGAGGAAGCCGGTGAACAGATATACCGGCAGTTCTTCTGGCATATTCATTGGCATGTTGGTAATCTCCTACGGTCTACAGTCCGAACAGTTCTTCGATGGCTTCTTTCTCAAGGCCCACGCCGATCACGCAGATGATTCCCGTCGTCTCAGCGCTTCCGGTTCTGACCTCCGGCTCACCCGGCACATAGTCAAAGTGGATCCACTGACCGTCCTGCCCTTCTACGATGCCCTTGGCGCGCAGCACCTGGCCGTACTCGCCGAAGTTGCCCAGGGCTGTGAGCGCCTGCTCGATCTGATCCGGGCTGAACTTGTGGGCGGTATAAACGCCGAACTCATCGAAGATCTCATCGGCATGGTGGTGACCGTGGTGGTCGTGGTCATGGTCGTGGTGGTGATGATCGTGGTCGTGATCGTGGTGGTCGTGATCGTGATCGTGGTCGTGATCATGGTCATGGTCATGATGGTCATGGTCGTGGTGGTCGTGGTGATCGTGGTCGTGATCATGGTGATGATGCTCATGATCGTGGTCGTGGTGATGGTGCTCCGCCTCGTGGGCATAGGCCTCTTCACGCAGCTTATCGAGCTCTGCGGACAGGGTCTTTTTCTGTTCCATGGTCTCCAGGATGCTCTTACCGGAGATCTGATCCCACGGGGTCGTGACGATCGCCGCATGGTCGTTGTGCTTTCTCAGAAGTTCGATGCACTTGTCCAGCTTCTGCTGGGACAGTCCGTCCGTATGGCTCAGGATGATGGAACTTGCGTGCTCCACCTGGTTCTCATAGAACTCTCCGAAATTGGTCATATAGACACGGGCTTTCTTGGCGTCGACGACGGTTGTAAAACCGTTCAGTTCAATCCGGTCGTTCTTCAGATCCTGCACTGCGATGATGACGTCGCTCAGCTTACCGACGCCGGACGGCTCGATCAGAATGCGGTCCGGATCATAGGTATCGATGACCTCGTTCAGCGCCCTTCCGAAATCGCCGACCAGGGTGCAGCAGATGCAGCCGGAATTCATCTCATTGATCTGAACGCCGGTATCCTTCAGAAATCCACTGTCGACGCCGATCTCACCAAACTCGTTCTCGATCAGAACGATCTTCTCGTCCTCATATGCTTCCGCGATCAGCTTCTTGATCAGCGTCGTCTTGCCTGCTCCGAGAAATCCGGAAAAAATATCAACCTTTGCCATAGTATATCAACCCTTTCTATTGTTTATTTTTTTCATACAGAAGATAGTATACCACTTTTGTCAAGTCTTACAAATTCATTTCAAAAAATCCGAGAATTGTAATTTTGCCCATGCTGAGACCCTGAATCTACCCATACAAAGACAGGATATTACAGTTTCAATTCAAAATATCAGAGAATTGTATAGAAACCATCTGAATCGATACAGTTTTAAAAAATTCAGACGAGCAATTGTAATCTGAGCTGTTTTAGGCGGCAGCGAGCACCGGATCAGGCCTTATTGTTACAATTTCCTGAGATTTTTTAAAGGAATTAGAATTAAGCATGCGCCAGCACCCGCTCCACATAGTCGAGCACCAGATCCATCGCCGCCGCCAGGTCTTCTCTGCAGGTTTTCTTAATCTCCTCGAAATCGCCTGACCGAGCGGTCTCAAAGACCGCGGTGATCCCATACTCCGGCAGCTTCGACGCCCCTGACAGATTCCTTCCGGCGACTACGATCACCGGAACGCCGCGCCGTGCAGCTCTCCTCGCGATTCCGATGACTGCCTTACCGCTGAGGCTCTGCGCATCGAAGCTGCCTTCTCCGGTAAGCACGCAGCCCGCGCCTTCAAGACACCGGTCGAATCCTACGGTATCCATCATGATTTCGATCCCCGGCCGCAGGTCCGCGCCCATAAAAGCAGCCGCGCCGGCTCCCATCGCTCCGGCCGCGCCGCCTCCCTTCATCTGTGATACGTCGATGCCGAGTTCCGAGAGAATGACCCCGGAAAGCTGTCTGAGCCCGGAATCCAGCAGTCGCACTTCATCCGGCCCCGCCCCCTTCTGCGGCCCGTACACAAAGGCAGCACCGTCCGGTCCGTACATGACCTTGTTCGTATCACACATGCAGCTGACCCGGGTTCCCTCCAGCCTTTCCCGGAGCAGGGAATCGTCAATTTTCTTCACCCTGCCCAGCGTGCCGCCGGCCGGAATGAATGCAGTGCTATCCTCATCATAGAACCTGACACCGAGCGCGGCCGCCATCCCGCAGCCCGCATCGGAAGTGCAGCTTCCGCCGAGTCCGATCAGGATCTCCCTGGCGCCATGTTCGATGGCGTGGGAAATCAGCTGGCCGACTCCGTAGGTCGATGCCAGCAAGGGGTCTCTCCGCGCGTTGCTCACCATCCCGGCGACCGCGGCCATCTCAATCACCGCAGTTTCACCGAACCTGCCGTAAAACCCCGTGATCTCCCCGCCGTAGGCATTCTGCGCGGACACATAAATTTTCTCTCCAGACCCCGCTCTGAGAAAACAGTCCACCGTCCCCTCGCCGCCGTCCGCGACCGGAATCTCTAAGACCTCACAGCCCGGGAAGCGATTCTTTACGGCAGCTCCCATAATGGAGCAGACTTCCATCGAAGTCATCGTCCCCTTAAAAGAATCCGGAATGACAATACACTTTTTCATGGCTATCTACGCCTCCAGCAGCGAGGTCTGCATCAGGTAGACCTCTTCCCTGAGCGTTCTTGCTTCCTCCTCGCTGATCTGCCCGTTCATCCGCAGCTGGCGGATCTGCTCGAGCTCGATCTGCAGGGCGTTGGCGTCCGCCTCATCGTTATACCGGCGGGCCTTGCGGAACTGCTCCGCGGTGGTGTTGCGGATCCCGACCGGAAGCCTGTCGTGGACGCCGTGCTCCAGATCCCCGGAATCCTCGCGCACGGTATCCTGTCCGTAGTTCAGCCGTCCCCACAGAGACTGCAGGGCGGCTTCGTGCTCTTCGGTCAGCAGCTCCGCGATCTCCCTCTTCTGCGGATCATCCCCCTCCCGCACGCCGGCCAGGTAGTCCAGGGCCACATGCTCCAGGTCGATGGCAAACAGAACGGTATCGTAGTAGATCCGCGCCATCCGCTCTTCGTCGTAATCCTTGCTTCTCCTGTACAGCCGCAGGGCCCGCAGCATCATGCGGCCTTTCTTTGTCTCAAACCGCGCGCCGACATTCTCAGCCCCGCCAAAGTATCCGATGGAAGCCCGGATCCCGGGCAGGATCTCATAATAGGGCAGCCGCTCGGCAACGGGGGTATCGTAGGCTTCCTTCTGGATCTCGTCCGCCCTGGCCTGCTGGGCCTTCAGGATCTCCTCGATCATCTCTTCCATCTGCCCTCCGCAGTGGTCGACTGCAAATCGCTCCCGCATCAGGCGCACCCGAAAGCGCATCAGGGTCAGCCGCATGGCAGGGGTAAAGTCCGCATCCGGGTATTCGTCCAGCACCCTGCGCAGTTCGTTGACCGTTCCCTCCATGACCCGGAGCCTGGCCTGCTGCAGCGACTGGGCCGCATCCACATCCTCCTCACGAGGAGCAAGCCTTGGCAGAAGAATGTCCGCAAGTAGCAGCGTGCAGAGGATCACGCCTGAAGTCAGGAAGATGATCAGGTCTCTGCCCGGAAGTGGGGAACCGTCGTCCAGAGTCAGCGGCAGGGTCATGATAATGGACAGGGTCACCGCGCCTTTTGGCCCCGCGATCGTCGTCACCAGCGCCTGAAGTACGGTGCGGCCTGCCTTTGCAGCGCCCAGATGCCCGCTCTCCTTGTCCCGGTGGGCCAGTTCCATGGACGTGACCCAGAGGAACCGGATGCCGATGATCACCGCCATCACGGCAAACATGGCGGCAAATACGCGCGCCGGGCTGATGCCTCCCATTGCGTCCGGGTTCATGACCAGCGGAAGCTGCATCCCCAGCATCACGAAGATGATGCCGTTGATCAGGAAAACGATCACGTCCCAGACGCTGCCGGAAACCATCTGCTTTTTTGCAAGATCCGGTGAAATGATGTGACCGGTATGCTCCTGCATGACGAGGCCGGCGGCAACGACCGCCAGTATGCCGGAGACATGCAGTTCCTCCGCGACCAGAAAGAAGAGAAACGGCGTCAGCACTTCATAGATGACGTGAACCGTCGTGCTCACATAGCCCCTGCGCCGCAGAAACAGCATCAGTCTGTGCAGGAGAAATCCCATGACCATCCCGATCGCGATCCCGCCAAAAAAGAGTACAGCGAATGAGCCCACTGCTGCGGAAGCGGAGAAGGCTCCGGTCACCGCTGCCGCGATGGCAAACTGAAAGGAAACGACGCCCGAAGCGTCATTGATCAGGGATTCCCCGGAAAGCAGCATGGACTGCCGTTTGGTGAGGGTGATGGTCTGACCCAGGGCCTGGACCGCAGCCGCGTCCGTCGGTCCCAGTGCCGCTGCGCATGCAAAGGCAGCCGCAAGCGGTATGGAAGGAATGATGATGTTCAGGATAAACCCGGCCGCCAGTACGCTGACGACCACAAGGCCGATCGCAAGCGACAGGACCGACCACTTATTTTCCCAGAGCTGCAGCCGGCTGGTCTCCTTCGCCTCCCTGAACAGAAGAGGCGCGATAAACAGCATCAGGAAGAGTTCGGCGTCCACATGGACCTCCGCCAGATATGGCAGCGCGATGGCTGCGATGAATCCGACGGCAATCTGGATCAAAGGCAGGGATACCCTTGAGATCATCTGATCAAAGATGGAGGATGCCATCACACAGGCGAGCAGTAATAAGATTAGTTCAAACAGTTCCATAAATCAGTTGATATTCTCCTCTCGGCAGTCTTTCCTCACGCGTATTCCGCCAGCGCATCCTCCAGCCGTTTCGGGTCGATCGGCTTGGCAATGTGTCCGTTCATCCCCGCCTCTTCCGCCTTGCGGATATCCTCGGCGAAGGCGTTTGCCGTCAGCGCGATGATCGGGGTTCCCGCCCGCATCGGCTCCGGCAGGGCGCGAATGGCCCGGCACGCGTCATAGCCGTTCATCTCCGGCATCTGGATGTCCATCAGGATCACATCGAATGCGCCCGGCGCCTCTTCCTGCACCTTCTCCAGAGCCTGGCGCCCGTTCATGGCAATCTCTGTTTCGACCCCCATGACCGACAGCATTCTGATCGCGATCTCCCGGTTGATCTCCACGTCTTCGACTAAGAGGACGTGCATTCCCGCAAGATCCCGAATCTCTTCCGCCGCAGGACCGCTTTCAGCCGCTGGGCTGCTCCCCTTCTCAGGAGTGCCGTTCTTGCCTGCCTGCTCGGCTGGCTGCGCCGCAACCTGCATCTGCAGTCGGACCGTGAAACAGGTTCCCTTCCCCTGCGCTGTCTCAAGGTCAATGGTCCCTCCCATCTGATCCACCAGGTGTTTCGTGATGGCCATGCCCAGGCCCGTTCCCTGGATCCCGCTGTCCGTTGAAGTCCGCTCCCGTTCGAAAGCTTCGAAGATCTTCCCGGCAAACTCCTCCGACATTCCCATGCCGCTGTCGGAGACCTTCAGCTCATAGGCGGCCTGCCTTTGCATAGGGCCTGCGGAATCCGGTGGCTGCACCGGTTTGGGGAGCTGGCGCAGGGCCACATCGACCCTGCCGCCCTCCGGCGTGAACTTCCAGGCGTTGCTGATCAGGTTGAGCAGGATCCGGTTGACGGCCCTGCGGTCGCAGACGGCGTATCGGTCGGTCAGGTCCGTCTGCACGCAAAAGTCCAGATGCTTCTCCTGCATCTGGTGTTCGAATAGCCGGCGGGTTTCCTCCAGGATATCTTCCAGATCTTCGGGCTGCTCGAGCAGCGTGATTTTACCGCTTTCTATGCGGCTCATTTCGAGAATATCGTTGATGAGTTCAAGCAGATAGGTGCCGGAGCTTTGGATCCGGTCCATGTAACCGCGCATCTGCTCCATGTCCGTCCCCTCCTGCCTGGCCAGATTGGTATAGCCGATGATGGCGTTCATCGGCGTGCGGATGTCGTGGGACATATTGGAAAGGAAAAACGTCTTGGCGGTATTCGCCTGCCTGGCCTGCTCCAGCTGGTACCGCAGCTGCTCGTGTTCGCGGATGTGTTCGGTAATCCGCCGCATGATCAGAAGGATCACGAATACGAAGATGCTGCCGCCGAAGAGGATTCCGGAAACGATGAGATCCGGATGTCCGAAGAATCCCACCGCAAGATATCCCGCCAGAAACAGGATGAGCAGGATCAGCGGAATCCGGAAGATCGCAGCTTCCTTCTTCCAGTTGCCGGCGCTCAGGGCAAGTCTCTGAAACTGAACATAGCGCACGATATTAAAGACCATCAGTGCGCTTCCCAGATAGATCATTCCATAGATCAGCAGCATGCTCCCCATCTATCGTCACTTCCTTCTGTCTTTCGCGGTCCTCAGGGCTGGCCTGCGCCGAGGCCAAACAGGACCCCGCTGATCCCCATCGCAATACAGAACAAAATAAAGATAATCGTGATAATCGCCCGTTTCGGTGTGGAGAATAATTGTTTCATCACAGTCCTCCTTTAGAGCGCCTCGTTTAGAACGGCGTGACCTTCTTCAGGATCTTCTCGATGTCGGCCGCCGTGACAGGACGCGGATTGGTCTTCGTGCAGGCGTCAGCAAGGGCCGCCTCGATGATGGCGTCCTTCTGTTTCATGACCTCCTGCGGATCGATTCCAAGCCCCTTCAGGTTCGCCGGGATCCCGAAGTTTCTCTTCATTCCCTCGATTCTGCGGGCGAGGCCTGTGACCGCGACCGTTACGTCCGTGTAAGGAAGGCCGATCAGTTTGGCCATCCGCTGCAGTTTTCTCGCGCAGACGGTCTTCTCCCGGCTCTCCAGATTCGCGTTAAAGAGGATGACCTCCGGCAGGAGCATGGCGTTGCTGCGGCCGTGTGCCACATGGAATTTGGCGCCGACTGCATGGGCGATGCTGTGGCACACCCCGATGCCGGCTGTGTTAAAGGCCATGCCTGCAAGGCAGGCCGCATTGTGTACTTTCTCTCTGGCCAGCAGGTCTTCCCCGTTGTGGTAGGCCATGGGCAGGAATTTCATCAGCAGGGTGACCGCCTTCTCCGACAGGGCGTCCGTGAAGTCCGTGGCCTCCAGGGAGACGTAGGCTTCCAGGGCGTGGGTCAGTGCGTCGAGTCCGGTGTCTGCGGTGATCTGCGGCGGCATCGTTTTGACCAGGTCCGGGTCCAGGATCGCCACCATGGGCTGCAGTTCCTGGTCGATCAACGGGTACTTGACCCCCTCCGCCTTGTTCGTGATGACGGAGAACTTGGTGACCTCCGATCCGGTTCCGCTGGTGGTCGGAATGGCGAAGCACTCTTCGATGTTCGTCAAGCCGAGCCTGTGTCCAATCACGCGGATCGCCTTGGCAGCGTCGATGGCGGAGCCTCCTCCGACCGCAATCATGACCTGAGCCTGGCACTGGGTCAGGCACTGGATCCCCTCGGAAACCACCTCGATCGGCGGGTCCGGAACGGTCTTGTCAAAAACGCTGACTTCGCAGGTGTCGAGATGGGCCTTGATCTTATCGACGACGCCGGACTTCACCATGAAGGCGTCGCAGATGATGATCACACGCTTGCCGCGCACCTGATCGAGCCGGTCTAGACAGTTTTCTCCAAAAAACACATGTGTGCTGATATCAAACTCTTTCATTCGTTCTTCCTCTTCTCTTTTCCGCCTGCGTATATACATGTTTAGTATAGCACAGATTTCCCGCCGGGGGCTCAAATCATTTCCCGAGCTTCAGGTATTTTCTCGCGACTCCGATCACTGGCCGCATATAGAATGGCCGGAGCACCCGGTCGGCCCTCTTCAGTTCCTTCCGGATCTCGATGTGCTGCGGGCAGTGTTTCTCACATTTGCCGCAGCCGATGCACTGGCCTGCAAAGGCAGCCGGATCCCTGAGCGAGATCGTCATGAAGTGTTCCTTCAGTCCGGACCACCGCTTCTCTGTATAGGCCCGGTTGTAGCAGCGGAAGATGCCCGGTATGTCCACGCCCTTCGGACAGGGCATGCAGTAGCCGCACTCGGTGCAGCCCACCTTCGTCGATGCGATGATGGCATCCCGCACGTCTTCCGTGAGCCTGCGGGCTTCCTCCGGCAGGGATTCCGCCTCCATGTCCGATGCGATCCGGCAGTTTTCCTGCACCATCTCCAGGGAATTCATCCCGGAAAGGACGCAGGTGACCTCCGGCTGGTCCCAGAGCCAGCGCAGGGCCAGCTCCGCCGGGGTATAGCCGAGCGGGCTCTCCGCGATCATCTTCTTCGCCTCCTCGGGCAGCATGTTCACGAGTTTGCCGCCCCGAAGCGGCTCCATGATGACCACGGGGATCTGCCGCCTGGCCGCAGCCTGCAGCCCTTCCCTGCCCGCCTGGGCGCATTCATCCAGATAGTTATACTGAATCATGCACATATCCCAGTCGTAGTCCTCCAGGATCGCAAGGAAACTCTCCGTGTTGCCGTGGAAAGAAAACCCGATGTTTCTGATATGCCCGGACGCCTTCTTCTCCGCGATCCACTCTGCCATGCCAAAGGCCTTGAGCTTTTCCCACTGAGAAATGTCAGTCAGGAAGTGAATCAGGTAGTAGTCCACGTAATCGGTCTTGAGCCGCTCCAGTTCCTCATTGAAGATCCGCTCCGTCGCCGCCAGGCTTCCGACCAGGTAATGAGGCAGTTTGGTGGCGAGCTTGATCTCTTCCCGGATTCCGGTCCGCTGCAGGATCTCACCGAGGGCGGCTTCGTTTCCCTGGTACATGTAGGCGGTGTCGAAGTAGTTCACTCCCTGGCGGTAGGCCTCCATCAGCTCCTTCTCAGCCTTATCGAGATCGATGGACCTGCCTTTTTTCGAAAGGCGCATGCATCCGTAGCCCAGGATCGAGATGTCATCTCCGTTTTTATCTTTTCTGTACTGCATTTTTTGCAGCCTCCTATTTTAAATCTTTGTAGATCGTCTTGCCCGACGCGTTGCGCGGGATCGCATCGATCTGGCGAATCTGCACCATGTTCTCCCGGATTCCCCAGCGGTCCCAGAAGAGCTGCAGCAGGCTTTCGTCCTCTGCCCCCGCGGCCGCGGTCTTCCAGACATGCACGCCGCTCAGATCATCGCCGGTGCAGACCAGGTCGGGCGTGTCGTAGATCTCCTGCAGGTCGTCCTGCAGCTGGTCCAGGCTGATCCGTTTGCCGTACAGTTTCAGGAACCGCTTCTTCCGCCCGGTGATGAAGAAGTAGCCGTCCTCGTCCCGGTAGGCCATGTCCCCGGTCGCAAGCCTGCCTCCGTTCTCATCGCCCTTTGCCAGGTCCTCCCGGCAGACTGCGTAACCCAGGGAGACGTTGGGGCCCTTGTAGATCAGCTCGCCGCTGACGCCGGGCTCTGTGATCTCCTGCCCCGCTTCATCCGCCAGCTCGATCTGCCCGCCCGGCACCGGGATGCCGATGCTCCCGATCTTATCCAGGCACTTTTCCGGCGGGATATAGCTCATTCTGGCCGTCGCCTCCGTCTGTCCGTACATGATGAAGAGTCTGCGTCCCGTCTCCTGCGCCCAGGTTCCGAATGTCTCGTGCAGGTCTGCCTTCAGGTGGCCTCCCGCCTGGGTCAGGGTCTTCAGTTCCGGCAGATCCATCCGCTCGATGTGCAGCCGGTGCAGCATCTCATAGGAGTAAGGCACGCCCGCCATGGAGGTCGCCTTCTGCCCGCTCACCAGATCCCAGAACTTCGGATCCACGAAGGTCCGGTCCGTCAGGATGATCGATGCTCCCACGGCCGCATGGCTGTGGATCACGGAAAGCCCGTAGGTGTACTCCATGGGCAGCGTGGTGATCGGCCGTTCCTCTTCCGTCAGCCCCAGATATCTTACGATGGAGTCGCAGTTTGACTGCAGGTTGTCATAGCTCAGCCGCACCAGTTTCTGTGCTCCCGTGCTCCCGGAGGTCGAAAGCAGCAGGGCCAGTTCGGACGCGATGCTCCCCTCGGACTTCCCGCACTCCGTGACGTGCTCCCCGTCGATCACAAAGGCAGGCCGGTACGTTTCCTGCATCCGCTGGGTCAGTTCCGGCTCCGTATGCCTTCCCATGAGGATGACCGGGCAGCGGCGGCGCAGCAAGGCCAGGTAGGCGCTGACGGATGCGACGTCGTTTGCCGTCATAAGCAGTACCAGGCTGCGCTCCGGGATCTTCGCGATGATCGTATCGCCGATCTCCCAGACCTGCCGGTAGGTATAGGTCGCGCCGGTCTCGTCGATGCAGAAGACGCGGTTTTTGAACTGTTCATTCTTTTCAAAGAAATACATCGGGTCAGTCCTCCTTCACGGACAGCAGGTCGATCAGATCCTTGCGGTCCCAAATGGTGTCAAACTCCAGGGCCTCACCTGCATAAACAGCCCGGTCGAGCCCTTCAGCGCCGGCCGCATCTGCCGCGCTTCGAACCTGATCCGGCTCAGTGCCTATGCAGACGGCCGTCTGGATCTTGCTGCCAAGATGCGGCATCAGTTCTTCTGCGCACTCCAGATCGAACTCGTAGAATATGCCGAGCTTCGCCGGCGGCAGCGGACGCGTCCAGTCCCGCGCCTTCCCGCAGGGCACGACGTAGAGCAGGTTGGTACGGGACTTCACGGGACCGAGGCCCGGAATCTGCGCGTAGTTTGCGCAGAGCTGCCGATACTTCTCCGTCGCCATCCAGGGCTGCAGCTCATACCGCTCCGCTTCCCTTCTGACGGCATCCCACCAGCGGTCCTTGATCGCCTCAAGTTCCCGCGCAGGGATTCCCTGGGTCGCCCCTGAAGCTCCTGCCTTTTCCTCGGTCAGCCAGAACACGCTCCTCGGGCTGGAGCAGGCGTTCTGGTCCGCTCCGTAGGTGTCTCTGCAGAAGAGGTTCGCCTGCCGGGTCAGTTCCTCCTCCGTCATCCCCCGAACCGTGGCCGCATCCAGCACGGCGATGGAATACTTGTCCGGGAACGGTATGTCGAGCGCATTCTCCCCTGCAGGCACGCTGCTGATGCGCTCCACCGTGGCGTCCCCGCCCCAGATCATTCTGGCGGATGCCTTCAGGGACAGCTCCTGCAGCGCCTGATGCCCGCGCGGAAACCGCACGAAGGCGTTCCTCTCCGCTAGCGGCGCGAAGCGCTCTTCTGCCAAAAGGTGCCGGATTCCCTGCAGGATGGTCTCGCTGATCGGCGCCTCCTTGCCGGAAAGCCGCACGACATTCGCGTTCCCCGCGAGCAGCCCCGTGATCCAGGAATAGGCGAACATGGTCGGCATATTGGACGGAGCGATGTGCAGAACCAGGCCGCGGCCCCGGCGGCCGCAAGCAGCCTCCTCGACGCCGCCTGCTGGCGCATTCTCGTTTTCCCAGACCTTGCTCTGGCGGTCTCTGATCCTCTGCAGGTGGGTCCTGCGGCACCAGAAGCCAAGCGCATAGATGTCCGGGTACTGCCGGTAGGCCGGGTCCTTCATGAACAGCTGCGAAAGCGTCTCCAGAAACTCCAAAGCAAGCGGATCGAAGGCATTGACCGGCTCTTCTGAGGGCAGCCAGGATCCTGCCAGGACCTGCAGGTCTCCCTCCTGCCCCGCGGCCGTCCGGTCCTGGGCGAAGGTGTCGCTGCAGCCGCGAATCTCTGCCTTCTTGATGCGTCCGAAAATTTCAAAGTACTTTCCCTTCCTGCCGCAGGGGCAGTCGTCCGTGCCGAGGATCCTTCCCTCATCCTCCGTCAGAAGGAGATGCCCGGGATAGGAACCCGGAATCCAGGACCGCAGCGCGATCAGACCCCGCTCCCCCTTCGGGCAGGGGCTGAAATCCACTGGATCCAGGATCTCGATGTCCGAGTAGATGCTGGCGTGCAGGTGCCCCTGCTCGCACTGCATGAAAATACTGCCGGTCTGTTCCGCCATGCCGTAGTAGTCGCTCACGCGCTCGATCCCGCAGACCTCACGCAGGGTCTTCTGAAAGACCTCATCCGATACCTTCTGGTCCTGCAGCTTCTTCCATCCGCCGCCGTGGATCAGGTGGCAGCCTCCCAGGTCCAGCGTTCTCCCCTCCCTCTGCAGGGCCTGTACGAAATACGCCCAGATCATGAAGGTGAATCCGAAGGCAAAGGACGGGCGAACTGAAGAATCGCCACGCAGCGGAGCTGCTGCGATTCCTGTAGAGGCACTGCGCGCCGTATCTGAGATACGGGCAGTGCTCTCCTTTGCAGCATCGAGGAAGGCCTCGATCTGCTCCATGTCGAGGTTCATGTCCGCGTCGAGCGCATAGAACCGCTTCGAGGACATCATGGAAAACCCCAGGATGCCGGCCCCTCGCGCGGTGAATTTTCTCCGGTCACGTAGCACGTCCGGGGAATCGATGATCAGCATGGGCATTCGCTTCCCCCCGATGAAATCCCCGGTGATCGAGGCCAGCGCCCACCGCTGCAGTTCGGCCGTCGGCCCGTCCAGAAAGATGCGGGAGACCTGCTGGCCGCTCGTGCCAGAAGATGTCACCTGCCGGACGACCTCTTCCTCCGGTACGCTCCTGAGCTCCAGGTCCTTAAAGAGGGCCACCGGCAGATACGGCATCTGCTGATTCAGCCCATGACAAATATCATCGTAAGCCTTGCACGACCTACGATGATACTCACTCAAGCGGGTTAATTCGTCTGTAAAAAAGGCTTCCTTCTCCGCCTGTGAGACGGAAAACGGCGCTGCCTGCCGGTAAAATTCTCTGTCTTTCATTTCGTCTTTCATGCTTCCTGCTCCTGGCCCATGCGGTACATTTCGCCGTGTCCCGGGCAGATCCGTGCTCCCTCCGGAATCTCTTCCAGCACCGGAGCCGCATAGCGTTCATAGTCTTCGATGCTTCCGCCCTTCAGCCGGGTGATCTCAGGCTCTCCAAGGATCAGGTAATCTCCGGTGAAGACTGTCCCTTCGTCCATGCGGATGATGGTGCTGGCCGGCGAATGCCCCGGCAGCCGCTGAAAGGTGAATCTGTGCCCCATCCAGCTGACCTCCTCTTCGTCCTCGAAGGTGAGATCCGCCGCATCGCATGTAAAGGCAGGGCTCCTGCCCTCCCTGATGATCCCGGTCTTGTAATAGTAGAGGAGGTCCGAGATGTTGGACAGGTTCGTCTTCACATCCTGGATCCGCTCACTGCAGAGCCTGCAGGCGCGCACCGGCATGCGGTACTTCTCCCGCAGCCGGTCTAAAAACCAGATGTGATCGAAGTGCTCATGGGTCAGGAAGAGCTCGTCCACGACCCAGCCGTTTTCGCTGATCGCTTCTTCGATTCCCGAAAAGGCCGACCCGTCGATGATGATCACGTGGCCATCCTCCTCGATCAGGTAACTGTTTGAGTCCATCTTCTCCGATGGGACCCGGATGATTCTGGGCTCCTTCATCTGATGCTTCCTATTCGTCAAAGTTGATGCCGTACTTGGCCAGCACTTCCTTGCCCTTCTCGTAATTTGACAGATCCAGTACGTCCTTCGTGTCCATCTGGATATCAAAGGCGGATTCCAGGTCTGCGATCAGGTCCATGTGGCTGACGGAATCCCACTTGCCGAGTCCCTCGTACTTCAGGGACGGAAGTTCTTCCTTGGATGCTCTGAAGTTGGACATGAATGCGTAATCGTACTTTTCCAGATTTGTCATTGCCATTTTCTTATAATTCCTTTCTCGTGTTATATTTTATCTTACTTCGTCACTTCAAAAAACCGCTTCAGCATCAGCTGATGGCAGACCGCGCGCACGCAGACGATATCGTCCTGGTTGCGGCAGGTCCCCTCCAGGGTCGCTGTGTAGTAGCGCTCGGATTCCTCTACGGAGACCAGTTTCACCTGCGCGGTGATCGTGTCCCCCGGGTAGACCGGGTTCTCGTAGCGGATGTCCTGGTCCTGCAGGATCGTTCCGTGCCCCGGCAGTTTCGTCCCCATGACCGATGAAATCAGACTGCCCACCAGAACGCCGTGCACCACAGGTCTTCGAAACAGGCCCCGGCGCGACAGCTGCGGGTCCGTGTGCATCCCGTTGTCATCCAGGGTGAGCTCCGCAAAGGCAGCGATGTCCTCTTCCGTGAATGTTTTCGTCAGGGATGCCGTATCCCCGATCCTGCAAACGGTTTTCGTCCGCTCCTCGCTCATCTCGGGCTCTGTCTCCTTTCTGGCCTGCCTTTGTGCGGCCGCCAGCATTTAGTATATCACAATCTGAAAATATGACAAAAGTAATTGTACCACACCCCCGCATTTGATACTATATTATCAGCTGATTAAAGGAGGAACTTTCTATGGATCTGATTCCAAGTTTTACTGTTGACCACATGCGTATCATCCCCGGAATCTTCGAGAGCCGGGTGGATACCCTCGGCGAGGAACTCGTCACAACGTTTGATGTTCGGGTGAAGCGGCCGAACGCGGAGCCGTCCATCGACCCCGCTGCCATGCATACCATGGAACATCTCGTCGCCACCTTTCTCAGAAACCACCCGGACTGGCGCGATCAGCTGATCTACTGGGGTCCGATGGGATGCCTCACCGGCTTTTATATCATCGTGAAAGGCCGTCCCGCCGCGTCCGATCTTTATCCGATCATCCTCGACGCCTTCCGGTATGTACGTGATTTCGAAGGCGAGGTCCCGGGCGCGTCCCCGACCAACTGCGGCAAATATCTGATGCACGACCTTCCGATGGCGAAATGGGAGGCCGCCAGGTATGTGGAGTATCTGGAGAAGGCGGACCTGGATGCCATCTTCAACTATCCTCTGACCGAGAAACTGGAGCTGGAAGACGGACAGCAGTTCTTCGACTCCTGATCGTTATTGCATGAAAGCAGGTGTTCAAATGTTTACAACAGAATTCAACGGAAAGCAGTATGTGTTCGACTCTGACCATCTGAGCGTGAACGGATTTCCCATTCCCTACAGGGAAATGTCCAACATCGCTCATCGGGGCGGGGACCAGCCTGCTTTTGTTTTTGATTTCAAAGGCAGGCGTTTCATGCTCCCTTATAACCCCGGAGAAATGCGGTCGATCCTGCCCTACTTCCTGTACGCGCGCCAGTTCAGCGCGGCACCGGCGCCGCAGCCGGAACCTGTGGTGGAACCGGAACCCGTGGTGGAACCGGAGCCTGTGATGGAGCCGGAACCCGTGGTGGAACCGGAGCCAATTTATGAGCCGGAACCGGAGATAGAGCCGGGGCCGGTCTATGTGCCGGAACCCGAAATCGAACCGGAACCCGTGGCAGAACCGGAACCAATCTATGAGCCGGAACCTGTTGTAGAGCCTGAGGTGGAACCCGTTGTGGAGCCGGAGCCCGACTTCTTCGAGGCGGAAGCCGTGGCAGAGCCGGCCCTGGAACCGGAGATCGCGCCTGCTCCTGCGAAACTGCCTCCGGAGGAGCCGCCGGTCAAGAAGAACCGGACCGTCCTGAAGGTCGTCATCGGCCTGCTGATTCTGGCTGCTATTGCCGCTGCAGTTTTCTTTATCTTCGGAAATCGCTCCGATTCTGAAGAGTCAGCTGATGCAGGTGATGTCTCAGAAGAATATGTCGATGATAGTTTTGAAGAGGCTGAGGAAGAAGCTCCTCCAGCCCCAAATGGCGGAACGTTTGAAGCGACCGATGGCTTTACCGTCAAAGATTCCGACGGCACTATGGACATCAAACTGAAAAAAGTATACCTTGGCGATGATGCTCTGAAGAAAATCGGCGATCTGGGTGAGGATCAGAAGACTTACACCGAAGAGGCTGAGCCGGGCTACCGCTTCGTTCTGTATGAGTATGAGGCCGCGGTCAAGGAAGGCACCATGGTCGGCGATACGATCACCGGAGAGATGTTCATGCCTGACCAGAAGACCACATTTGACGATTGGTGGCCCAACGATCTGGTGAACAACACCGATAAAGACCTGTCCTACGGCGACATCGAGGTGCCGGCGGGCAAGACGGAAACGCTGTATATCCTTTACTCCATGCCGGAGGACATCAAGGAAACCTACGAAATGGTTTATGCGGATACCGAAGACACTTCGATCTGGGTACACTATGTGTTAGAGTAACCTCGCGTCAGAGTAACCTCACGTTAGAACCCTGAATCCGAGTCCCCCATCTCCTTCCAGCCATAGCGCCGGATGGATACGAGAATGGATGCCAGGGTGATGGATTCGTTGAGCACCCCTGCCCACGATCCGATCAGCGCGTCATAGACAAGCCAGCACGGCGAGCCGCAGACCAGGTTGCCAAGCCGGATCTTCTGCGCATTATCCGTCCAGTAGGCAATCGTCGTTCCGACAACCGCCGCGAACGGCAGCAGACTGATCGGACCCTGCCAGGTTGCGATGAAGGCTCCTGTGAAAAAAAGCAGGAAGATCCCTTCCGTCCACTTTGACCGGATCCAGGCCCAGTCGCGGTACTTCATCAGAAGCGCGTTTCGAACGATGATCCCGACCAGATTGGCGGCCCCGCTGAACGCCCCGAGCAACAAAAACTGACAACAAAACATTGCTGTTCCTAATAACTGCATCAGGAACAGCAATTTATTTGATTTAATTTGATAGGAGATGATGAAGAATAAAACTCCTATGAATCCGATTGCCTGTACCATGTAGATTAGTATAATCCCATCTCGGGATGCCTTCAAGTTAGATTTTCTCAGAACGAGCTTTCGAGGTTCAGGCTCCCCAGAAGGAGTAAAACCTCGAAAAGCTTCTGTTTCCAGCGGCCAATCAGACTTTCCCGCTGTGTACCTTCGAGGTTTGGCGTCTCCAGTGCCATCGAAACCTCGAAAATAGAAACCAATCCGTTTAGGTATAAAGGTTTTTTCGAGGTTTGCCTGCTTTTTAGAGGGGTGAACCTCGAAAGTTCCTTTCGTCGGTGATTTTTCTGATCAGTGGTGGTATAATGCACCTATGAGTATTGTTTTAGAGTGAAAGGAGAAACCGATGAGTCTCAAAGAAACCATTGAAGGCCTGAAGGATAAGGCTGAAGACGTCCTGGAGAAGACAGACATCGACGACAAGATCAAGGCGAAGGCCGAGGAAGTCCTTGACAAGACAGATATCGACGACAAGATCAAGGCAAAGGCTGATGAGGTCCTCGATAAGACTGACATCGATGACAAACTCAAGGCAAAGGCTGAGGAAGTCCTCGACAAGACAGACATTGACGACAAGATCAAGGCAAAGGCAGAAGAACTGAAGGACGCCATCGATAAGCGCTAAAAACGCCAAAATTAAAACCCCGGCCGGCGAGTTCGAACATTCGCTGCGGGGTTTTTTAGTGTCATGATCCGGATCGATTATGCCTTTTTCTCCAGTGACTTTTTGAACTCGATCCCTGTCCTGAAGGCATCCGCGATTTTTTCACCGAGGTCCTGGTAGATGCCCTCTTCCTCGTTATAGATGATTGGTTGGAGCTTTTCGAGGACGACCCTGCCTTTCTCATTCAGGACGGATTCGTCCGCAATGATGCGCTTCACTTCCCCTGTCACCTGAGTATGGCTGCCGACCGTGACCGTATGGACGATCTCGCACTCCAGTGATAATGGCAGTTCATTAATGATCGGGGCATGAACGGTCTGCGCCGGGCTTACTGTGAACCCGACGTTTGAAATCTTATCCTCGCGATAGCCGCTTTCCACTCCAAGGTAATCGGCTTCCTTCACCTGGTCGACGCTGGGGAAGCCGAGGACGAAGGCTTTCGTCTCCAGCATATCTTTGAGTGTTTTTCGTTTTTGCGTGGCATTGATCGCGATGGTCACGCAAGGCGGTATATGGCTGCTGACCATGTAAAAGGCCAGCGTACATGCGTCCGCTTTCCCTTCTGGATCATATGCCGAAACGATGACGGTTTCAGTCGGTGCGACAACTGCTCGCAGTTTTAATTCTTCCTTTGCCATGCGGTCTTCCCCTTTACTGATTTGCATCTATAATGTCATTCAAGGTGATGTGTTCGTTTCTGAACTGTACGGTCCCTGCTTCCAGCGACATGTGGATCGCATGCTTCGGGCAGTTGTGCAGGCAGGCGTAGCAGACCTCGCAGTGATCCGAGAAGCGCACGCCTTCTTCGGTGACCGTAATGTTATCTGCCGGGCAGACCCTGGCGCAGATCCCGCATCGGATGCACTCGTCACTCACGGTATAGGAGAGCGCCGTGTCCTTTCTCAGCCACACATCTGCCAGCTTCTTACGGTACATTTCCATCAGTTCTTTCGTTTCATCGGTGATCCTGATGTCGACCGTTTTTCTGGATGCAATATCACCGCAAACCGCATCAAGCTGTCCCTCTACATCCTTCTGCGGCAGCGTGTCGATCTGCTCCTGCATGTCAAAATACGGGATGAAATTATCGACCATCAGGATCGCATTCACATAACTGAGCGTCAGTCCGGCCTCTTCTGCTGCCAGCTTCGCGTGGGCATAGGCCTCTCCGAATCCCGCCCCATAGGTGTAGATGAAGAAGAAATAGTCCGTTCTGATCTTCGCCCGCTTCATGAACTCCCTGACCATCATCGGCATTTCTGCGTTGTAAACCGGGCAGACAATGCCGACGGCATCATCTTCTATGATGATGTCATCCTCTTTCATCAGCTGCGGAATGGAGAGAAGTGTTCCCCCAATTCTCCTGGATACGTACAGGCAGTTGCCGGAAGCGGTAAAATAGCAAACCTTCATCGCATTCCTCCCCTATTTCAGTGCCAGGGCCTGCCCCAGTTCGAACGCCTTCCGGCATTCCTGCGGGAATACTTCTTCATGCCGTTTGTATTTTGCCTCGGCATCGAAATACCACGGCCAGTCCGTCTTGCTGTAATCTTTCAGCTGCTGCGTGTCGCCGCTGACAAACGTTTCGGTTGGACCCACAAAGTTGCTCAGGGTCTGCGCGTAGTTATCTAACAGGCCTGCATATGCTGTGTCCGGCGCATTGCTGGTCATGAACAGGAGCACCGGAATCATGCGTTCATTGCAGCAGATCGGATCCATCTGATAAGTGAGATTCTGAAAGATCAGGCGCTCGTAGAGTGCCCGGAAGGATGCCGTCAGATCTCCGAGATAATTCGGTGATCCGATGATCAATCCATCCGCCTCCCTGATCGCATCCAGAACGGGAGTCAGGCCATCCCTGCAGATGCAATGCCCCTTGAACTTTTCCTTCTTGCATCCGAAGCAGGAGATGCATCCGGTGTATTTCTCCAGCCGAAAGAGATCAAACTTCTGCACAGCAGCGCCCTGTGATTCTGCGCCTCTGATTGCTTCGTTGATCAGTGTGTCCGTATTCCATTTGAGCCGCGGTCCGGCGTTCACAGCTACAATTGTTTTTTCCATCGATTTCATACTCTCCTTTTTCGAACTATGTTAAAAGCGAATAATCGTGTAGTTCATGTTCAGAATATACTGGTATTCTACGGATTTGGCCAGCTTTTTGATTAATCCGTAATTGTCCGTGATCAGCTCGGCGGTCTCGCTGTCCTCATTCAGGGCAATACACTGACCGTCGTCGATCATACAGAAGGTCCCCTCCTCCGGTCTGAACCTTGCCATGATCATGATGCTGACATCCGACCGTTTCTGCGACTGCACGACGTAGGCTGCCATTTCCTCCATGCACAGGGCCATCCGATAAGCGATTCTGACCGGATAGCCATTCTCCTCGGCAAACTGCCGGATCATTCTGGACGCCTCGACTGCTTCTTCCGGGCGGACGGTAAGATGCAGCACCTTTTCGGATGATTTCCCCTCCGCCTGGTCCTTTTTCAGCCACCAGAGGTAACGCCAGAAACTCACTCCGAAGATCAGCAGTTCCATCATCAGGTATCCAAGCCAGAGGAATGGCGTTGAAAAAACGGCGGCGAGCGCAAATGCAAACAGCGGCAGCGTCGCATTTCCCAGGATGGTCAGCCCGGTCGCAGCCAAAGTGTCCTTACGGTTGGCAAAGTACAGGCGGAACAGAGCGTCCATTCCCTTGAACACAAAGTACAGGGCAAACAGACGGATGGACAGAACTCCTCCATTTGGCATCGTCGTCACTCCGTTCAGGTGGTAGAACAGTTCCGGGAACAGCTCCACAACAAGCGTAACGATGCCCACCAAAATGATGGTCCTGACAAAACACTGCTGCAGCAGATTCCGTGTTGCCCTGGTATCCCCGGCGCCGGCGTAAAGCCCCACCAGAGGACGCATGGAACTCATCATTCCCAGAATCACGATGTTGGCTATATTGAACGAAAAGAATAAGACGCCCTTGATGGTTGCCCCGACATCGCCGAAACTGGAGATGATGATCATCATAACGAAGTAGTTCTGAATGGCCAGCATCATCATATTGGCCGCATCCGGACAGCCGCAGCGAAGGATATCCTTGACTTCCGTCCACCTGGCCTTCACGCCGTGGCAGTGGTAGATGTCGGTTTTTGACATAATGTAGATCACGGTGATCGCGCAGCGAATCAGGGTAGCTGCAGCAGTGCCGAAGCCGATGCCGCCGATCCCCATGTGCAGGGTTGAAGCGAAGAAGATGTCCAGCAGCGTGTTCAGAACACCCTCCGTAATCGACAGGATCATCAGAATGCGCATCTTCCCCACAATCTGAAGCTGATACGAACTCACCGAGGAAATCAGCCCGAACGGCATGGCGATCATGATGCCCGCGGCGTACTGCCACGCCATATCCCTTACCTCCGGCGTAAGAGGATAGGAATGAATGACGCTGTAGATGATCGGGAACTGTATGAGCGCAGTGAATACCGCTGCCCCGATCATCACGAGGCGCACCGCGGCCTTCGTGCGGCGGATCGCCTCCACGTCGTTTTTACCCATACAGGTGGCCAGACTGGTTGCTGAGCCGGACTCGACCAGAGCGGAAATAATGGTGATGATCACCATGGCGGGATAAAACACGTTGATCGAGGCAAGCGCGTTATCTCCAACCAGATTGCCTGCGACCACCCCGTCGACGGTAGCCATCACAAAAACGGACATGTTCGTAAGAATCATGACCGGAAGATACTCCTGCAGTTTTCTCCTTGTCAGCGTCCCCTGGCGCTCATAAACTTCTTCAATTCTGTTCTGCTCAATGTGTTCAGGTTGCTTTTGCATGAGATCTTTCTCAAATCATATCATAATAGGAGTTCGCGCAGTCCGGGATCGGTACCACGCCTACGATGCTTTTTTCTACTGCCTGGAACCACGGGTGCACTCTGCCCGACACGGCGTATTTGTAGCCTTTGGCCTTCATTGCCTTGATTCCTACAAGTCCCAGGGCCCTGGAAATGCCCATGCGGCGGGCAGACGGCAGTACGCCGATCGGGCCGGTGAAGCCCCTTGCCGGCGTTTCAATCGCGAAGAATCCGAGCAGCTGCCGGTCCTTCACCGCTACATAGCAGTCCCCGTTCATGATCGACGGCAGGCACTCATCCGCCCAGGTCGCCGCGAAGTTTTCTTTGATGAAATCGTATACCTTCGTCGTGTTCATCGGCATGACCCGTTTGATCTGAATGCCCTGATCGGTCATGCGCTGCATGATCGCCGGATCGTCGTTGATCTCATAGAGTTTCACCAGCAGGTCCGGTGACTCCGACAGGTCATATGGGTCGATCTTCATGTAGCACTCGACGCAGTTCACATCCTCCCGGCGAAACATCTGAGCCGCGCGATAGCGGTTCAGTGACAAGGTGATCGGCGGCTGCTCGGCCTGATCCTCATGAAAGGCGGCCAGCCTGCGCTTTTCTTCTTCCAGTCCTGTAAGGTCCGCGAAATGCGTCGGTTTATAAAACGGCGCGTTCACCTCATAGGAGAAGCATTCGGCCGTTGCCTTCTGTTTCCGAATGGCCGTCCGGCAGATCTGCGCCGCCGCCCGGTGATCCGGGTGCAGGCTCTCGATCCAGGGAAGAAAGATCTTGGTGTAGACCGTAAAATCGATCTGATCCGCGGCATTCTGGTGTTCTGCGAG
>JAZNNY010000064.1:0-4590 GCA_045580505.1 Lentihominibacter sp. | reverse complement strand
CCCTGTTTCCGGAGCGACAACACCATCATTTTCTGTTCATTAGTCATTGGCTTCCCTCCTTTCGGTATCAGGCATTTACGCTCTGATACCGAAAGAAGTCAAGCGCCATTACTATTCACCTTCAGGGACAGTGATAACTATCTTACCCGGCTTACACTCAACATGATATTTTTGGCCAACTTCAAACCCGTACTGTTCGAGCCACTGGCCCTTCATCATTATGGTTGGCGTGGTTTTGTAATTGTAACCGCTCATTCCATAGACCTTTAAATCTCTTGTGTCCTTCTGCATAATAACCTCCTTTTCTTCACCAAAGCACATGTTTTCCTTGCCTGGTGATACAATTTAACGATACTAAACCCTATAACGATTGTGTAAGTAATCGTTATAAGGTATCTACACATTTTTAAATAATAGGGTGATTTGGAGCAAGAATACCCGCATTTAAGGCGGGGTTGAGGCATATTGGGCTCCGACTCCTTGAAAAACACAGGTTTGGGATTGTATCACGACCCTACGGGTAATTTCGATGAGGAGCACGTTTTTTCCTTTAAGCAAAGGCAGGTCCGTCCCTGCCACGGCAAAGGCCCCTTCCAGAGCCATGCGCCGCTCGGTTGGATTCAGGCTGCGGAGCATCTGTGTCTCCTTCGCTCGATGCAGAAGGCCCGGTCTGAAAACCGGCGCAGGCGGGAGCATGCTCCCGCATCCTGTGGCTGCCTCTCTCCATCTTCTCACAAACTGCCGGGCCATGATGGCGGACTGATTGTATCCGCGCTTCTGCAGTCTGCCCCGGCTGACCGGAACAGGGCAGACCAGGTCGATCCCCCCGCAGCCGGCGCATGCTCCCGCGGCCAGTTCCGACTCCATCCGGTCAAACAGGATGTCCCCGAATGCTCTGGCCAGGTAGCCCTTACCCCCGTATTTCAGTCCCATCATCAGTTCCCGCTCATGCAGTCCGTAGGTGAGACAGGAGTATCCCTTCTCAAAGAAATGGGGCTCCCGCATACAGTCATAGCAAAGCCTGCCTTTGCTCTGCGGCGGCATGGCCTTGCCGCACTTACCGCAGGTTCTCCCGGTGATCCAGTGGAACCTGCCGATGCAGTCATCGCAAAGGCTGTAGCTGCGGCTCCTGTCGATCAGGCAGCCGCAGGAGCTGCAATAGATGCCGGACGGAAACAGGGCTTCATCCAGCTCATGAAGAGCCCGCTTCAGATTCATTTTCTCATCTCATTCTCCAGCTTCAGAAGCTGGGCGAGCCGCCAGGCCAGACCGGAATACCGCTGGCTGATCCTGTTGTTATCCACCATGGCGTACAACTTATTCTCCGATCCCACGAGCACGACCAGACGCTTTCCCCTGGTGATCGCGGTGTAGAGCAGATTCCTCGTCGCCAGCATGGGCGGGAACCAGCTGACCGGCATGACGACGGCCGGGAACTCACTGCCCTGGCTCTTGTGTACGGTGACCGCATAGGCGAGTTCCAGCTCGTCCAGTTCCGCAAAGCTATAGGTCACGAAGCGGGTCTCGTCGAACAGGACGGTCAGTTCCCCATCCTCCCTGTTGATGGTCTGAATGAAGCCGACATCTCCGTTGAAGATCCCCTCTCCCTCAGAAAAGTCCTGCGTATCCCGCCACTTGATCTCGTAATTGTTGCGGATCTGCATGACCTTGTCGCCTTCCCGGAAAATCCGGTCTCCATGCGTCCGCTCCGCCTTGGCTGCATCCGGCGGATTGAGAATCTCCTGCAGGCGGGCGTTCAGGTGCAGGCAGCCGATCGGCCCCTTTCGCACGGGTGTCAGAATCTGGATGTCCCGAACCGGATCGAGTCCCTCGTAGAACCCCGGCAGCCGGCGGCTGGTCAGATCCAGGATCGTCTCCAGCATGTCCTTCTCCCGGTCCTTTCGCAGCAGGAAGAAGTCCGTATCCTTCTCATTGCACCTGGGATACTCTCCGTGGTTGATCCTGTGGGCATTGTACACGATCATGCTCTCCGCAGCCTGCCGGTACATCTCGGTCAGCTTCGTGCAGTAGATGTATTCGCTGCGGATGATGTCCCGCAGGACATTGCCCGCCCCGACCGACGGCAGCTGATCATCGTCCCCGACCAGGATGAACCTGGTGCCGGGCCGGATGGCGCTCACGAG
Source organism: Lentihominibacter sp. (assembly GCA_045580505.1). Taxonomy (GTDB): domain Bacteria; phylum Bacillota; class Clostridia; order Peptostreptococcales; family Anaerovoracaceae; genus Lentihominibacter. The sequence goes on along the minus strand of JAZNNY010000064.1, from coordinate 2,446 downwards.
CGCATTCATCAAAAGCAGATCGATCATGGATGCCTCGTCCACGATCAGCGCCTGCGCGTCGAGCGGATTCTCCTCCGAGCGTACAAAGCGCAGCTGATCCTCATCCTCTGAGAAACTATATTCGAGCAGGCGGTGGATCGTCGATGCCGGATAGCCGGACGTCTCGGTAATCCGCTTGGCAGCCCGGCCCGTCGGCGCCGCGATGGCGGTCTCGATCCCGTTCTCCTGCAAAATCTCAATGATAAAATTGATGATGGTCGTCTTCCCCGTACCCGGGCCGCCGGTGATGACCGAGACCCCGCTGGCCAGACTGCTGCGCACCGCGTCCTTCTGCTGTTCATTCAGGGAAATTCCCGTCCTGACCTCCGTCCTCGCGATCAGCGCATCCATTTCTCCGCCGGCAAGCGGCTTCAGTTGCGCCCCGCGCAGAAGGCGCAGGTGCTTGCTGACGTTCTGCTCAGCCAGGTAGTAGTTCATCAGGTAGACAGATTGCCTTCCGTCCGCATTATCGATGTGGATCTCCCCTGCGAAAGCCATGATCTGCAGCTGCTCCCGGATCTGCTCTCTCATCAGATCCAGAGTCTCCGCCGCCTTCTCGCAGAGTTCCTCTTCCGGCACATAGGTGTTTCCTTCGCCTGCGTAATAATGAAGGGTGAACAGAATGCCGCTGCGGATCCGGAACGGATCATCCTTCTCGAAGCCCATCTTCGCAGCGATCTTGTCCGCCCGCGCGAAGCCGATCCCGTAGATGTCGCTGATCAGACGGTAGGGGTTCTCTTCCAGAACCGCCACCGTGTCTGCCCCGTAGGACCGGTACAGTTTGAATGCGTATTCAGCGCCGATTCCATACTGCTGCAGCTGCAGGGTGATCCGGGCGAACTCCCGCTGCTGCAGGTAGCTCTCTGAGATCTTCACTGCCGTTTTCGGGCCGATCCCGCTGATCTCGGTCAGCCGGTGCGGCTCCTCTTCAATGATGCGGAATGTGTCCTCGCCGAACCGCTCCACCATCGCGGCTGCCGTCTTCGGGCCGATTCCCTTCATGGCCCCGGAAGCCAGGAACTCGCGGATTCCCTCCTCGGAGGACGGCATCTGCTCCTCAAAGGAACTGACCTTGAACTGTTCCCCGTAAACCGGGTGTTCTACAAAGGAGCCGCGCAGCAGGTAGGTTCTGCCGGCGGAGACCTGCGGCAGGTTCCCTACGACGGTAAACTCCTCCTCATACCCTTCTGATTCCGTATCAAAAACGGCCACTGTATAGCCGTTTTTGTCGTTATGAAAAATGATTTCCCGGATGATTCCGGTGTATTCTTCTCCCATCGCAGATTCTGTCCTCGCCTTATCTCAGCCACTTGACATCGCGGAAGGTCGCGCTGAATTTGCTCCGGTGGAACCGTTTGGCAAGCTTCAGGAGCTTCTCCCGTTCGTTATTGGCGGGGTTCTCATGGACAACATCCGGCAGCATATGCCACAGCTCATCCGCCCGCTCCGGATCGTCCGTGATGCCCGCCTCAATGATATCGTCCGCATCGATCCGCAGGTCCTCCGCGAAGATCGGCTGCCGCTCCGCGAGCACCTGCTTCAGGATCGCGTCCCGTCCGATGATCTTCTGGTTGCTGTAATCGTAGACGATCACCTGCGCCTTGGCCAGCTTATCATAGAAATTGTACTTGTCCCAGCTGCCGCAGCGGTAAATGAAGCGCTTCAGCTGCGTATCGTTGCCGACGAAGTGCAGCTTGGGAAGCATCTTCTTGGCATCGAGCAGGTACTCCAGGTCCTCCTCTTCGTGCGGCAGGTAGGAAACGGCCTTCTTATAGGACCGGTCAAAGCAGATATAGAACAGCGCCAGCCGCCGCAGGGTGATGTGCTTGAGTTTGTCTATGTTCTCAGAGAGAACCTCATAATCATTCTGGCCCCGCTTGTCCGTCGTCATCCCTTCCGGGCCTACGATGGCGGGAAGCAGTCCCAGGCCTCTGATCATCTTCAGGTACTTACCCGCGTGGTTGCCGTTGATCGCCAGTGAATGCTCATACAGAATCGCTTCCCTGTCAGCTCCCTGCAGCGCGTCCGCGCAGTCCATCACGGCCTCCGACAGTTCCTTCGTCAGGTCGAAGCCATAAAGTCCTACATAACGGAGCCCACGCATGATCTGTATCGGATCCCGGCGGAAGACTTCCCGGATGTTCCCTGTCTCCCGCAGCAGGTGCTTCCTGATGTCCTTCAGCCCTTCATGCGGATCGATCGGCGTCTTGTTCGGATGCTCTGCAATCGCCTCGCAGGTGAAGTGGTAGGTCTCGTCCAGCTGCTGCTCCATGCCGTCCTTCAGGGTGACCACATCTGCAACGATTCCCTCATACCGGTCCTCGATGTTCACATCCTCGTATTCAACGTATTCCGTATAATCAAGCCGCATCGTCCGGCTGCCCAGCGGCGTGCCCTCCGGAAACAG
>JAZNNY010000063.1:0-3238 GCA_045580505.1 Lentihominibacter sp. | reverse complement strand
AGAACGACATGGCTACGATCCGACTTCCGAAGCCATCCGGCGCGGCCTGGTCAGCGTCAACAGCATGGAGATCTTGAAACCGGACCTGCTTCTCGAAGAAAAGGACAAGGTCGTTCTGCGCGGCAGCGGCCGGGTCATCCTGGACCAGGTCGGCGGCAGCACCCGCAAGGACCGGATCCGGGTGACCTATCAGGTGTTTCGGTAGGGGGCGTGGTTTCCGGGGTTGTGGTTCCAAGGTTACGTTTTCCGGGACCGGACCTGGGAACCGGACTTCACCAAAATACTGCTCCAGGACACTGCTTTTGGTGAATTTCGATGGAAGATGGGAAGTTAGACTGGACTAATTCACCAAAAACCATTTCTTATGGAAGTGTTTTGGTGAATTTCTTTTACCTTATACTTGTCCGGAGGGGCTTTCCAGACAGGAATTAGCAGAAATTCACCATTTCCTATGCCGAAACGGGCAATAATGGTGAATGCCGGTTATTTGTTTTTTCCCTTTGACACAGGTCGGCTGTTCGTGTATAATATCTTTTGTGCCGATGAGGCAGTGAGCGCCATTAGCTCAATTGGATAGAGTGTCTGACTACGAATCAGAAGGTTTGGGGTTCGAGTCCCTAATGGCGCGCCAAATGAAACAGGTCCGAAAGGGCCTGTTTTCATTTTATGATGAAAATACAATGAAATTTTCCTGTATATCGTGTATAATGGCGTCGTGTATTTTTACAAGGAGTAGACAAGGATATGAAGATCGAAGTAGGTTTCGGGACGGGGACGCAGTCCGTTCAGGTCCCGGATGAAAATATCATACAGATTTTGCACGCCAATGAAACAACCGCCGAAGCAACCGCCGGAGCGACTTCCGAGGCAACCTTAGATGCGGATGCGCTCGTGCGGAAGGCGCTGGCGGAACCCATCGGCAGTCCCAGACTCAGAGAGATCGTGCATCCGGGCGAGAAGGTCGTGATCGTGACAAGCGATATTTCAAGGCCTATGCCGACCTGGGATGTGATGCCGGCTATGCTGGACGAGCTTTATGCAGCGGGAGTCAGGCGGGAGGATATCACGCTGATTTTTGCGCGGGGATCGCACCGGGCGCAGACCGAGGAGGAGAGAAAGCATCTGGCAGGGCAGAGGGCCTATGAGGAGATCCGCTGCATCGATTCCGATCCGGAAGACTGCGTGAACCTCGGAACGACGAGCAGAGGGACGCCGATCGATATCATGCGGGAGGTCGCAGAGGCTGACCGCAGGATCTGCATTGGCAATATTGAGTTTCATTATTTCGCCGGATATTCCGGAGGAGCTAAGGCGATCTTCCCGGGCACATCGACGCCGCGGGTTATCCAGGCCAATCATTCCATGATGGTGGATGAGCGGGCGCACGCCGGCAACATCAAAGACAATCCAATCAGAAGCGACATTGAAGAGGCGGCGGCGGTCTGCAGCGCTGACTTTATCCTGAATGTGGTGCTGGATGAGCACAAGAACATCGTCCACGCGGTCTGCGGCGATGTCACCGAGGCGCACCGGGCGGGATGCCGGTATCTGGACAGTCTTTACCGGGTGGAGATCCGCGAGAAGGCGGATATCGTGATCGTTTCTCAGGGCGGGGCACCGAAGGACGCCAACCTGTACCAGACTCAGAAGGCGCTGGACAATTCGAAGCATGCCATCAAAGACGGCGGGACCATCATCCTGGTCGGCTCCTGCCATGAGGGCATGGGATCGGCTGTCTTCGAGGAGTGGATGACAAAGGCAGGAAAGCCCGAAGATCTCATCGCGCGGATCGGACAGAATTTCCAGCTGGGAGGCCACAAGGCGGCTGCGATCGCGCAGATTCTGAAGAAGGCGGACATCAGCCTGGTATCCGAGATGGAGCCTGCCTTTGTCAGGTCCATCTTCATGGAGCCGTATGATGCGCTGGAACCTGCCTTTGCAGATGCGATGGCAAAGCACGGAACCGATGCGAAAGTGATCGTCATGCCATTTGGCGGTGCTACGCTTCCGATATTAAAAACTGAATAGAGAAGGAGAAAGATTTATGGATTACGCGAAGGAGTCCCTGCGGCTGCATGAAGAAGAGTGGAATGGTAAGATCGAGGTCATTGCAACCGTTCCGGTGAACAACGAAGAAGACCTGTCGCTGGCCTATACACCGGGCGTGGCGCAGCCCTGTCTGGAGATCCAGAAGGACATCAGCAAAAGCTACACCCTGACCCGGAGGGCCAACATGTGCGCGGTCGTCACCGATGGATCCGCAGTGCTGGGCCTCGGGGATATCGGACCGGAAGCCGGGATGCCCGTCATGGAAGGTAAGTGTGTACTGTTCAAGGCGTTCGGCGATGTGGATGCCTTTCCGATTTGCGTGAAGACGCAGGATGTGGACGAATTCGTGGAGACCATATATAACATTTCGGGGTCCTTTGGCGGAATCAATCTGGAGGACATTGCGGCGCCGAGATGCTTTGAGATCGAGCGCAAACTCAAGAAAAAATGCGACATTCCGATCTTTCATGATGACCAGCACGGGACGGCGGTCATTACCCTGGCCGGGCTGACCAACGCGCTGAAGGTCGTCGGCAAAAGGAAGGAAGAGGTGAAGATCGTAACCTCCGGAGCGGGGGCTGCAGCCGTTGCCATTACGAGGATCCTGCTGTCCGCCGGCTTTGAGAACGTGATCATGACCGACCGGATGGGCATCATCCATGAGGGCAGGGTGCGCGGCATGAACTGGATCAAGGACGTCATGGCCAAGGTCACCAATAAGGAAGGAATGAAGGGGTCGCTGGCCGATGCCCTCGTCGGGGCGGACGTATTCATCGGCGTTTCGGCGCCGGGCCTGGTGACCAAGGAGATGGTCGAGTCCATGAACCGCGATCCGATTATTTTCGCCTGCGCGAATCCGACGCCTGAGATTTTCCCCGAGGATGCAAAGGCAGCGGGGGCCGCAGTCGTGTCCACCGGAAGATCCGATTTCCCGAACCAGATCAATAATGTGCTGGCCTTTCCGGGAATCTTCCGCGGCACCTTCGATGCGCACGCAAGCGACATCAACGAGGAGATGAAGCTGGCGGCAGCGGAGGCCCTGGCCGATCTGATTTCAGAAGATGAACTCTGCGCAGACTACATCATTCCGAAAGCCTTTGACCCGCGCGTCGGCCCGGCGGTGGCAGCAGCCGTGGCGCAGGCCGCAAGAGAGTCGGGCGTTGCCAGAGAGTAAAAAGACAGAAAAAGA
>JAZNNY010000062.1:0-11778 GCA_045580505.1 Lentihominibacter sp. | reverse complement strand
GCTGCATGGCCTGTGAGGTCAGATCCGATGAGCCTGAGCTCTGTGAGCCGCCGCCCATCAGCAGGTCGAAGGGGTTCACGGATCCGCCGCCGACGGCCTGACCTGCGGTCTGCATCTGAGCAAATTCGCGGATGCAGGAGGTGTAATCGTCGTCCATGCCGATCTGCTCGTACGTGTTCGTCATGGCGTCGACCTTACTCAGCTTCTTATAAGGGAAATAGATCGAGAGGCCGTAGGCGTTGGCGACGTTGCTTGAGGTGCGGTTGTATTTGACCGCCTCCGAAAGGGTCTTGGCCAGTGCCTTGCTTCCATTGGTATCCAGGAGACGGGCGAAGTGGATCAGGTCGATCTGGTCGATGCCTGTGCTCCTTGCAAATTCTTTGCTGTTCCCACGGGCCGTGGCGACCTGCTGGTACTCGCCGCCGCTGATCTTACCGGCCGCATCCTCTGCGAAGGAGTTCAGCTTTGACGGAACCGTCTGCGTCAGTTCTGCGAGGTCAACGACCGAAAGGGTGGTCGACTGGCCGGGGCACTTCTGAGCGCAGGCCTTAGTGAAATCATCCGCGATCTGCTTACCGATCTGGAGCGTTTCAAGGGATGGGTTCTGGGAAAGGCTGGTCAGCCAGTTGGTGTAATACCAGCCGATGCCCGGCTCGGTCTCCTCGCTGCCGATCAGATAGTCCGCGTACTTGCCGACTGTGAGCGCAGTCTCCGTCGTCGCCATCAGGCAGGCGTCGAAGCCGATAAAGTCATAATACTGTCCCGCGTCTTTCAGCGCCTGGTCGATGCCGGCCAGAGTCATGGAGCCACTGCGCGGGTATTTCTCGTCGTATCCGTAGCCGCTGATGGAGCCACCGCCGTGATCCCAGAAGATCAGGGACATCCGGTTCGCCGGGAAGTTCTTCGCGGTCCACTTGATGAAGGAGGACAGGTTGGCCGGTTTCGTCATGGCGTCGCTGCCCGCATTGTCGATCAGACATTTGATGCTTCCATTGCTGATCTGCCAGACCTGGTTCTTGCTGCTGCTGATGGTATTGTTGCGCCACCTTTTGCAGCCGCCGGTGTAAACGATCAGGTTGATGTTTCTGCCAACGGTCGCGCTGATCATTTCGTTCAGGTCGCTGGTCGCCATGGCGGACTGGGACTCCAGGTCCGTGCCGCACATGTAGACCATGATGGTGTTCGTATCACTGCCGCCGCCGGCGATCTGGGTGAACTTCGCCCTGGCGTCGGGTGAAACGTTCGTATTCAGAACGCCCGTGTTGCCGCTGGACGCATCGGAGGTATACCAGCCGCTGTAGGAGCCGCTGCCGGTCTGAACGCTGTCCTGATAGGCCGTATCACCGGAAAGCCCATTGATCGCAAGGCCGCCGCCGCCAAAGAGCATGGCTGCGATGACTGCGATGATGGCGAGAAAGCCGGGCCGCCCGCCCGCTCTGGTTCCTCCGGAATATCCGCCGCCGCCGTAGGAGCCGCCGCTGTGGCCGCCTGAGCTGCCGTGAGAACTATGGGAACTGTGGGAGCTGCCGGAGCCGCCGCCGAAGAATCCGCCGGAGCCGGAAGAAGAGCCGCCGCGTCCCCCGCCTGTTTTATGAACGCCCATACCGCCGCCGGAATGGGTCACCTTTCTTGCTGTTGGCCTGCTTTTGTTCATCTGAATATCCTCCGTTACTTTATGACCTTATAGCCCTCGATGATGACCGTCGCCACCTCGGTGCCCAGTTCGTCCCAGATCAGGACCTCGTAGCAGCAGGTCCGTTTCCCATCCTTTTTGCATCTGGCCTTGGCGATGAGATGATCCCCCTTGGCCGGACTCAGATAGGTGATGTGACTTCCCAACGTGACACAGGGGTCGGACTTGAAATTGGATGCAATCGCGAAGGCGAAGTCCGACATGGTGAAGTAGACGCCGCCCATGACCGCGCCCATGGCGTTGCGGTGCCGATCGTCCAGGTCCAGCTCCACCTTGGCGTACCGGCTGGCGACCTCGGTGATCTCGATGCCGGTCACACGGGTGGCATAGGCGTCGTTTCCGAAATAATCCCGGGCCTCCTGCAGATCGGCCAGTTTGGCGTCCGGGGTCGTCTCAGGTGTTTTGTCAATCATGATGACCTCCTCTCGGGCAGGAAATCTCCATGATCTCTTCAACGGCATGGTGCAGTTTCTGTGCGATGTCAGTGTCTGCTGCCCGGTAATACATTTCTTTTCCTTCCCTGCGGGATACGATCAGCCCGCTGTCCTTCAGAATCCGCAGGTGGTGGGATACGGCAGGACTGGTCATTTCAGTCATGGCCGCGACATCCGTCACGCACTCTTCGACGTGGCACAGGATCCAGAAAATGCGCAGCCGGCTGGGGTCGCCCAGCTGTTTCATCAGGGCCGCGACCGTCTGAAAATCAGCCGCAGAAGGGCTGCGGTCCATGACGTGTTTTGAGTGACTGTCGTGTTCGTGGGGAAGTTTTACAGATGTGTTCATAGTTTCTATACCTCTGCTATGTATTTTAATGGAAAGGCAGGGCATTTTCAAGGTTGACGGCTTTGTAAGATAGTGTTATTATACAGATGAACAATTAAACAATCATTTAATCGTAATCAGGAGGAACCAATCATGAAGAAAACATATAAGATCGACGTGGACTGTGCCAACTGCGCCAATAAGATGGAAGTCGCCGCCCAGAAGACGGAAGGCGTGAAGGACGCCAGCGTGAACTTCATGGCGCTCAAGATGAAGGTCGAGTTTGAAGAAGGCGCTGACCCCGCATCCGTCATGGAGCAGGTCCGCACGAATTGTAAGAAGATCGAAGACGACATGGAGATCTTCCTGTAGGTCTTATCAATGAACAAGAAACAGAAGAATAATCTCTATAGAATTCTGATCGCGGCGGCGCTGATGATCGTCCTGCACTTTCTGCATTTTCCGCGGATCATCATGCTCGCCTGCTATCTGGTGCCGTACCTGATCGTAGGCTACGACATCCTCCGTAAGGCCTTCAAGGGCATCGTGAACCGGCAGCCGCTCGATGAGAACCTGCTGATGGCGATCGCGACTCTGGGAGCGCTGGCGCTTGCGGTATACAAGACCGGCGACTTCACAGAGGCCGTTGCCGTCATGCTCTTTTATCAGGTCGGCGAGCTCTTCCAGAGTTATGCGGTCGGCAGAAGCCGGCGCAACATCGGCGAGCTGATGGACATCCGGCCGGACTACGCCAATATCGAAGGCCCGGAGGGAATCGAACAGGTCGACCCCGACGAGGTGGAGATCGGAACGGTGATCGTCGTGCAGCCCGGAGAGAAGATTCCGATCGACGGCGTCGTGGAAGAGGGGAGCGCCAGCCTGGATACCAGCGCGCTCACCGGAGAGAGCGTTCCGAGGAGCGTCCACGAGGGCAATGAGGTCATCAGTGGATGTATCAATACCAACGGACTGCTCAGGATCCGCACGACCCAGGAGTTTGAGGAGTCCACGGCATCGAAGATCCTGGATATGGTCGAGAACGCCAGCTCCAGGAAGTCCCGGTCGGAGAACTTTATCTCAAGATTCGCCCGGATCTACACGCCGGTGGTCGTCATCTGCGCGGTGGCCCTTGCGGTCATCCCGCCGCTCATCAGCATCTTTGCCGGAGCCGGCAGCGCGTGGAGCACCTGGATCTACCGGGCCCTGACCTTCCTGGTCGTCAGCTGTCCCTGCGCCCTCGTCATCAGCATCCCGCTGAGCTTTTTCGCCGGGATCGGCGGGGCCAGCCGGGAGGGCGTTCTGGTCAAGGGATCCAATTTCCTGGAGGCCATGTCGCTGGTGAAGACGGTCGTGATGGACAAGACGGGAACGCTGACGAAGGGCGTCTTCGAGGTGACGAAGGTAATTCCTGCGGATGGCAGCGGCTGCAGCAGCGAGGAGATCCTGCACCTGGCAGCCCATGCGGAGCGGCATTCCTCGCACCCGATCGCCCAGGCCCTGCGCAGGGCATACGGGCAGGAGCGGACGGACGGCTGCACAGTAGAAGATGTCGAGGAGATCGCAGGTCGCGGGATCCGCGCCCGCGTGGACGGGCGCACCGTCTGCGTCGGCAACCGCAAGATGATGGACGGTCTGGATGGCAGCGGAGACAGTGCTGCCGAAGAGATTCCTGCCTTTGCACAGGAAGAGGCAACCGTGGTCTACGTCGCCGTAGACGGAAGATACGCGGGCGCCGTTTTGATCTCGGATGTGGTCAAAGAGACCGCGGCGGAGGCCATCAGCCGGATGAGGGCTGCCGGCGTCACGCGCACGGTCATGCTGACCGGAGACCGGAAGGCGGCGGCCGAAGCGGTCGGAAGCAGGCTCGGGATCACGGAGATCCGAAGCGAACTGCTGCCTGCGGATAAGGTGGCTTCGGTGGAGGAACTGCTGCAGCAGATGGGCGCAACAGATAATCCGCGCCGGCCGAGGCTCGCCTTCGTCGGTGACGGCATCAACGACGCGCCGGTTCTGTCCCGCGCCGACATCGGCATCGCCATGGGCGCGCTTGGCTCAGATGCGGCCATCGAAGCTGCGGACATCGTTCTGATGGACGATGATCCTATGAAGATCTCCAAGGCCATCCGCATCTCCCGCAAGTGTATGCGGATCGTGAAGGAGAACATCTGGTTCGCCATCGGAATCAAGGTCCTGTGCCTGATCCTCTGCGCGCTTGGCGTCGTCGGCATGTGGGCAGCCATCTTCGCCGATGTCGGCGTCATGGTTCTGGCAGTTCTGAACGCTATGAGGACTTTGTTCGTCAAAAATTTGTGATATACTATTATCCATGCGGACAAAGAAAGAAAAAGGCACAACTAAAAATTCCATCGACATGCTGAGCGGCTCGCTCTGGAACAAGATCATCCTGTTCGCCCTGCCTTTTATGGCGACGAATGTGATGCAGCAGCTGTTCAATGCGACGGACACGGCGGTCGTCGGGCGCTTCGCCTCTTCACAGGCGATGGCGGCGGTCGGCAGCAACGCCTCACTGATCGCTCTGATCGTGGGGCTTTTTACCGGCATGGCGATGGGAACCAATGTCGTGGTCGCCCGGCTGATCGGCCAGGGCAGGGACAGTCGGGTTCATGACGCAGTAGTGACATCCATGACTATCGCGATCGTCAGCGGATGCTTCCTGGTTGTGGTGGGCAACCTGGTCGCCCGGCCTATGCTGAGCCTGATGGGCACCCCGGAAAACATCATTGACCAGGCCGTACTCTACCTGCGCCTCTATATGCTGGGCACCCCGTTTCTGATGGTCTACAATTTCGGGTCGGCCGTCCTGCGCAGCAAGGGGGACAGCAAGCGGCCGCTCTACTGCCTGCTCGCCTCAGGGCTCTTCAATGTGGCCTTAAACCTTCTCTTTGTCATCGTCTTCCACATGGGCGTGGCGGGCGTAGCCATCGCAACCGGCATCGCAAGCGGGATCAGCGCAGGTTTGATCCTTTTCATGCTGCACCGGGAGGAGCCCAGATTTCAGGTTTCGCTTCGCAGGCTCTACGTCCGCAGGGGTCCCCTGAAGGAGATCCTCCGAATCGGCGTTCCCGCCGGCGTGCAGGGCATGGTCTTCTCGTTTTCCAATATCATTCTCCAGTCCGCGATCAACAGTTTCGGCTCGGATGCGGTCGCGGGTTCTGCAGCGGCCCAGAACTGTGAGTTCATGGCCTATTTCGTCCTCAATGCTTTCGTGCAGGCGTCGGTCACCTTTACTTCACAGAATTACGGGGCCGGGAATCTGCAGCGGTGCAGGGAGGTCTACAAGTGGGCCATGCTGTTCGGCGTCTGTTCTACCCTGATCGTCGACGTCAGCTTTATGCTGCTTCGCTATCAGATCCTCGGCATTTTCGCCACGGAGCCGGAGGTTATCGGCTACGGCGTCATGCGGGTGCTCATGGTCTGTCTGTTCAACTTTGTGGCCAATTCCTATGAGATCACCGGCGGCGCCCTGCGGGGCATGGGGTATTCCATGCTGCCGACCATCCTCACCATCATCGGATCCTGCCTGTTTCGCATCGGCTGGGTCTTTCTGGTCTTCCCGCACTTTGGCACCTTCCAGAGTCTGATCATCGTCTATCCGATCTCCTGGGCCTTTACCGGGACCATGGTCGTCATCGCCTATGCGGTGGTCATGCACAGGATGAAGAAAGGGAGCGTTGACAAACAGCAGGATGCTGATGTATAACAGGAGTTAGATATATTAAACCGAAAGGAAAAGGCGGTTTCCCATGAGCCTTCAGAAATACAATGTAACAGGAATGAGCTGCGCGGCCTGCCAGGCGCGGGTTGAGAAAGCAGTGGGCAAGGTCCCCGGGGTCGAGTCCGCGGCGGTAAGCCTTCTGACCAACTCCATGGGCGTGGAGGGAAGTGCTGCGCCGGAGGAAATCATCCGCGCGGTGGAGGCGGCCGGCTATGGCGCGTCCCTCAGCGGCGGGAGCTCTGAAGCGGCCGGATCTTCGGACGCGGCTTCCGCGCGGGCAAAACTGCGCGAGCAGGAGGCGGCGCTCGTTGACACCGAAACGCCGAAACTGCGGCGCAGACTGATCGCTTCCGTGCTGGTGCTGATCGTCCTTATGTACGGCTCGATGGGGCATATGATGCTGGGATGGCCGCTTCCCGCTTTTTTCGAAGGGAACCACATCGCCATGGGCATCGGACAGATGATCCTGGCGGCGATCATCATGATGATCAACGGGAAATTCTTCAGGAGCGGATTCAGAAGCCTCGCGCACCTTTCGCCCAACATGGACACCCTGGTGGCCATGGGCTCCATGACTTCGTTCGTATGGAGCGTACTCATTCTGTTCAAGATGACGGCCGACCAGCTCGCAGGCAATGCGGACGCGGTGATGGCGGATATGCACAGCTTCTATTTTGAGTCCGCGGCCATGATCGTCACCCTGATCACGATCGGCAAGATGCTCGAGGCCATGTCAAAAGGCAGGACCACCGATGCTCTGAAGAGCCTGCTGAAGCTCTCGCCGCAGACGGCGGTGATCCTCGGCCTGGACGGAACAGAGCGGGAGATTCCTGTGGAAGAACTTCAGGTCGGAGATGTGTTTATCGTCCGTCCCGGTGGAAGCATTCCCGTGGACGGGGTGATCATCGATGGATATACAGCGGTCAATGAAGCGGCCCTGACCGGAGAAAGCATACCGGCGGATAAGGGCCCCGGAGATCCGATTTCCGCCGCAACGGTCAATACCTCCGGATTCATCAAGGCCCGGGCGGTTCGGGTCGGTGAGGATACGACGCTTTCGCAGATCATTCAGATGGTCAGCGACGCCGCGGCAACCAAGGCGCCGATCGCCAAGATCGCGGACAAGGTGTCCGGCATTTTCGTGCCGGCCGTCATCGGAATCGCGGTCTGTGTGATCCTGATCTGGCTGCTTGTGGGTTCGGGCGTTGGTTATGCGCTTGCCCGCGGAATCTCTGTCCTGGTCATCAGCTGTCCGTGCGCGCTCGGGCTAGCCACGCCAGTTGCCATTATGGTAGGAAACGGGGTAGGCGCAAGAAACGGGATCCTCTTCAAGACGGCGGCATCCCTTGAGGCTGCCGGCAGGACGCAGATCATCGCGCTCGATAAGACCGGAACCATCACGGAAGGCGTACCGCAGGTTACGGACCTGCTCCCGGCTGAGGGCGTCACGGAAGAGACACTGCTCGGATACGCCGCAGCCCTGGAAGCGCGCAGCGAGCATCCGATCGCGAAGGCGATCGCAGCAGCGGCAGCGGAGCGGGCTTCGGAGGCGGGTGAGAAACGGCCTCCGGTGATTTCCGCAGAAGATCTGACTGGCTTTCAGGCCCTTCCCGGAAACGGCCTGCGGGGAGAGATCCACGGGAAAACGCTGACCGGCGGCAGCCTTTCCTTCATGGGACTCGCGGAAGACCCGCAGGGAGCGGCGCTGGCAGAGCAGGGAAAAACCCCGGTGGCATTTGCTCTGGACGGAGAGCCACTCGGCATCATCGCCGCAGCCGATACCATCAAGAAAGACAGCCCGGAGGCCATTCGCCAGCTGAAGCACATGGGAATCCATGTCGTCATGCTGACCGGGGACAATGAGAGGACGGCCCGGGCAATTGGGAACCAGACCGGCGTCGATGAGGTGATCGCGGGCGTACTGCCATCGGGTAAGGAGTCCGTGATCCGAAGGCTTTCTGAGCGCGGCAAGGTCGCCATGGTCGGAGACGGCATCAACGATGCCCCGGCCCTGACCCGGGCGGATACCGGTATAGCGATCGGGGCGGGGACAGATGTTGCCATCGACGCGGCGGATGTCGTCCTGATGAACAGCAGGCTGTCCGATGTGGCGGCGGCGATCCGGCTCAGCAGGAGGACCCTGAGGAACATTCACGAGAATCTGTTCTGGGCCTTTATCTACAATATTCTGCTGATTCCGCTCGCAGCCGGCGCCTACGTCCACCTGATGGGAGGCTGGTCCATGAACCCGATGCTGGGCGCGGCCGCCATGAGCCTGTCCAGCTTTTGCGTGTGCATGAACGCGCTGCGGCTGAACCTGGTGGATGTACACGACCCGGGGAAAGATAAACCGCTGAAAAACAGGGTGACCAATGATTCGGCAGAATCTATCAATACAGAACATAAGGAGAATCAAACTATGAAAAAGACAATGAACATCGAGGGCATGATGTGCCCGCACTGTGAGGCAACAGTGAAGAAGGCTCTGGAATCTCTGGACGGAGTCAGCGAGGCGATCGTGAGCCATGAAGCGAACACTGCAATCGTCGAGATGGACGGCGAGGTCGGGGATGATGTGCTGACCAAGGCGGTAGAGGACAAGGATTACAAGGTCCTGTCAGTGGAGTAAAGGAGAACGAACCATGGGCAAGGTGTATTCATCCGTCGACCAGCTCATCGGCGCTACGCCGCTGATGGAACTGAAGAATATCGAAGAGGCAGAGGGGCTTACAGCGAAGATCTTTGCCAAGCTGGAATACTTCAATCCGGCCGGATCGGTCAAGGACCGCGTGGCCAGATCGATCATTGATGACGCGGAGCAGTCAGGGAGACTCGCGCCCGGCGGAACGATCATCGAGCCGACCTCCGGCAATACCGGCATCGGCCTTGCGGCGATCGCAGCGGCCAGGGGCTACCGGGCCATCATCATCATGCCGGACACCATGTCGGTAGAGCGGCAGCTGCTGATGAAGGCCTACGGGGCAGACCTGATCCTGACGGAAGGCGCGAAAGGAATGGCAGGGGCCATCGAGAAGGCCGAGGAGCTGCAGAAGGAACTTCCGGGCAGCATCATCGCCGGACAGTTCACCAATCCGGCCAATCCCAAGGCGCACTTCGAAACGACCGGACCCGAGATCTGGGAGGACCTTGACGGCAACGTTGATTTCCTTGTCGCAGGCGTCGGGACCGGCGGCACCCTGACCGGCACCGGACAGTTCCTGAAATCAAAGGACGCGGATGTGCAGGTGGTCGCCGTGGAGCCATCGGACTCTCCGCTTCTTTCCGGCGGAAAGGCAGGCCCGCACCCGCTGCAGGGCATCGGTGCCAATTTCGTACCGGAGGTGCTCGACACTGACATTTACGATGAAATTATCTGCGTCAGCGGGGAAGATGCTTACGCAGCGGCAAATCAAATCGGAAGGAGCGAGGGCATCCTGGTAGGGATCACTGCGGGAGCTGCGCTCTGGGCCGGCATCCAGCTGGCGAAGCGACCGGAAAACGAGGGCAAGAATATCGTCGTGATTCTGCCCGATACCGGGGAGCGGTATCTGTCAACGCCGGGATTCATCGGTTGACATAGCTTAAGGGAAATGGTAGCATAACAATAGAATTACATAGAGGAGTGCGGCAATTGTTCGGAAGCCGGTGAGAATCCGGCACTGTGTCTCAGCAACCGTGATATCTACGAACGGACGGAGAGCCACTGGAAGCGAAGTTTCTGGGAAGGCGTCCAAGTAGGTCAGATGATTCAGTCGGTAGACCTGCCAGCAGTTCAACTGATCAGTCTTCTGAGGTGAGACGGCAGCAGGAATTCAAGGCATCTGATGATGCCGGGATTTTTCCGAAAGCGCACGTGCACCCGGAGACGGGTGCATTTTTTATAGCACCGGGGAATACGCCTTTTCATCCGCAGATGCAGTCTGCGTAAGTGTGTCCGTACACGGCCCTGCATCTGCTTTCCTTATTTTTTGGATACTTGACGGCGATTACCGCATAACGATAGAATATTACTATGAGCTTTGAACACTACACGCGAAGCGGAACAAAAATGCTGCGATGCGGCTATACGACGGGGACCTGCGCGGCCCTTGCGGCGGCAGCCGCGACGCGGATTCTGCTCACGGGGAAAGCCCCTGAGACGGTATCTTTGATGACGGCGAAGGAAATCCCGGTGGAGATTCCGGTCGAGTTCTTCGGATCGGATTCCGGCGACGGCGCGGCGGGCGAAGGAACCCTGCCCCGCTCTGCCTGGGCCGGAGCCAGAAAGGACGCCGGAGACGATGCGGACGTGACCGACGGGATGCTGATCCGGGCGGACGTTTGCCGTGCGGAGATTTCCGGCATACAGATCGATGGGGGCAAAGGGGTCGGCCGCGTGACAAAGCCGGGGCTTGACCAGCCGGTCGGAAATGCCGCCATCAATTCCGGCCCGCGCCGTATGATTACAGAAGCGGTCAGCCAGGTCCTTGAGGAACTCGGTCATGAGGGCGGGATCAGCGTGATCATATCCGTGCCGGAGGGAGAAGCCGCCGCGCGGAAGACCTTCAATCCGAAACTCGGCATCGAAGGGGGAATCTCGATTCTCGGGACGACCGGAATCGTAGAGCCGATGAGTGAGCAGGCGCTCGTGGATACCATCGAAGTAGAACTGAAACAGATCGCGGCCGAATCCCGTGACCTGATCCTTACGCCGGGCAATTACGGCTCTGACTATATCCAGGGACACGATCTGGACGCCCTGGGCATTCCGGTTCTGAAATTCTCCAATTTCCTCGGGGAGACCCTTGATATGATTGCGCAGACGCAGATCGATACCGTCCTGCTCGTGGCGCATGCGGGCAAGCTTTCCAAGGTGGCAGCCGGCATCATGAACACGCACTCCAGGTACGCGGATGGAAGAAACGAGATCTTCTGCGCCCATGCAGCGATCTGCGGCGGGAGCACGCAGCTTGCCAGAGACCTGATGGGGGCGGCAACGACCGATGCCTGCATCGAGCTTCTGGACCGGGAAGGAATGCGCGAACAGGTGATGGGGAGCATCCTGCAGGCCATTCAGGAGAAACTGCAGCGGCGTGCTCCGGATGGATGCCGGATCGGCGCACTGATGTTTTCCAACGTTTACGGACTGCTCGGCGAAACGCAGCCGGGCGCAGAAATACTTAAGACATGGGAGGAACGACAGCTATGATTCATTTTGTGGGAGCAGGACCCGGAGCGGCGGACCTGATCACGGTCAGGGGGGCGCAGCTCCTGAAGGAAACCGACGTCATCATCTATGCGGGCAGCCTGGTGAATCCGGCGCTCCTGGAATATGCCAAGGATGGCTGCAGGGTCTATAACAGCGCCAAGATGACCCTGGAAGAGGTCATCGAGGTGATGAAGGATGCAGAGGCAAAGGGCCTGGATACCGTCCGGCTGCACACCGGTGACGCCAGCCTGTACGGGGCGATCCGGGAGCAGATGGACCTGCTGGACGAGCTCGGGATCAGCTATGACGATATCCCCGGCGTTTCCAGTTTCAGCGGGGCTGCAGCCGCGCTGCAGGCGGAATACACCCTGCCGGACGTCAGCCAGAGCGTCGTGATCA
>JAZNNY010000061.1:0-15776 GCA_045580505.1 Lentihominibacter sp. | reverse complement strand
CCCTTTTCTACTGCAGGAACGTAGTTCTTAGGAACGGAACCGCCGAACAGTTCTTCGGGGAATTCGAATTCCTGAGTGGATGGGGAGAGTCTGATATGTACGTCACCGTACTGACCAGCACCACCGGACTGCTTCTTGTGCTTACCCTGTACATCGGAGTTGCCCTTGATGGTCTCTCTGTAAGCGATCTTCTGCGGAACTGTATTGACGTCAACGCCGAACTTATCCTTCAGCTTATCCTTCATGATATTCAGCTGGATCTCGCCCTGGCCGCCGATCAGCGTCTGGTGTGTCTCGATGTTGTTCTCGAGTACGAAGGACGGATCTTCTTCCATCAGTCTCTTCAGGCCGCTGCCCATCTTCTCATCATCACCGCTCTTAGCCGGCTCAACTGCCTGGTAGAGGGTCGGGGACGGGAATTCCACCTGCGGGAACTTGATGATATTCGCCTTCTCGCAGAGCGTATCACCGGTCTTGGTGTTCTGCAGCTTACCGATGGCTACGATATCTCCCGCAACGACTTCCGGAGCGTCTTCCTGGTTCTTGCCTCTGACAAAGAACAGGGATCCGAGCTTCTCGTCCTTCTCGGAGTTCGCATTGTAGATCGGCTGACCGGACTTGATGGTGCCGCTGATGACCTTAGCCAGGGAAATCTTGCCCAGGAAGGAGTCTGCCAGTGTCTTGAAGATGAAGACTGCCGGCTTGCCTGCCGGATCAACTGCAACCTCGATGTCAGCATCGCTGCCGTCCTTTGCCGGATACGGCTCGTGGTCTGCTGCCTTCGGAACGAAGTCGATGAAGTTCTGGAGCACATCCTGAACGCCTTCGCCTGTCATCGCGGAGCAGGAGAATACCGGAACGATGTCGCCCTGGCCGATGCCCTTGGACAGGCCCTTCGCGAACATCTCGTCAGTCAGTTCCATATTCTCGAAGTAGTATTCCATGAGTTCTTCGTCGGTGCCGGCGATCTCTTCTTCCATCGCTTCTCTGTCGTCCAGTGTAACAACAGAAGTACCGAACTTATCCTTTAATGCCTGAATGGTCTCATCCAGATTCACGTTGTCCTTGTCGATCTTGTTGATCAGGAAGAACCTCGGAATTCCGAACTTCTTGCAGGAATCCCATGCCTTCTCTGTACCGACCTGGATACCAGAAGACGCGTCCACCACGATGGCAGCAGCTTCCACAGCTCTCAGCGCGGAATTGACTTCACCTACGAAGTCGAAGGATCCCGGAGTGTCAACAAAGTTGATCTTGACCTTGTTGAATTCTACCGGAACGACGGTAGCGTTGATGGAATATCCCTTCCCGATCTCCATCTTGTCATAGTCGGACACTGTCTGTCCATCCTCGACCTTGCCGAGTCTGCTGATCACGCCTGTCGCCAGAAGTCCAGCTTCCAGGAATGTTGTCTTACCGCATCCGCCATGTCCTACCAGCGCGATGTTTCTGATGTTTTCGCCTTTATAGCCCTTCATTAAATGAGACCTCCTAATAATATTATCTCTGTGGCCGCAGCCACTTTTATTCGCATACAAAGTAATTGTACCATTGCCCGTATTTCATAGCAACGATTATTTTTCACAAAAGCAGGGGTGCCTTTGCACTAGAATTCACAGGTCTTCGGAGTCCGCGGGAACGGCAGTACGTCGCGGATGTTGCTCATGCCGGTGATGTACATGATGATTCTCTCAAAGCCCAGACCGTATCCGGAGTGGACCACGCCGCCGTACTTACGCAGTTCCAGGTACCACCAGTAGTCCTCCTCGGTCATGCCGATCTCTTCGATCCTGCTTTTGAGAAGGTCGTACCGCTCTTCTCTCTGGCTTCCGCCGATGATCTCGCCGACACCCGGCACCAGAAGGTCGCAGGCTGCCACGGTCTTGCCGTCGTCATTGAGCCGCATGTAGAACGCCTTGATCTCCTTCGGATAGTCCGTCACGAAGACCGGCTTCTTGAAGATCTTCTCTGTGATGTAGCGCTCGTGCTCAGTCTGCAGGTCGATGCCCCATTCCACCGGGTACTGGAACTCTTCCCCGGATTCCTGCAGCAGCCGGACCGCTTCGGTATAGGTGATCCGTTCAAAATCAGAGCTGACGATGTTGTCCAGTCGCTCGAGCAGTCCCTTGTCAACGAACTTGTTGAAGAACTCCATTTCCTCCGGCGCCTTCTCCAGGACGAAGTTGATCACGTACTTGATCATGTCCTCGGCCACATCCATGTTGCCCTTCAGATCGCAGAAGGCCATCTCCGGCTCGATCATCCAGAACTCGGAGGCGTGCCTCTGGGTATTGGAATTCTCTGCCCGGAAGGTCGGCCCGAATGTATAGATGTCACGGAATGCCATGGCGAAGATCTCACCTTCAAGCTGACCGCTGACCGTCAGGCAGGTGCGCTTGCCGAAGAAGTCCTCGCTGTAGTCGATCTGACCATCCTCTGTTCTCGGCGGATTCTCCATATCCAGCGTCGTTACCTGGAACATCTCGCCGGCTCCCTCCGCATCGCTCGCCGTGATCAGCGGGGTGTGCACGTAGACGAAGCCTCTTTCCTGGAAGAACTGGTGCAGGGCGTAAGCGACCAGGGATCTGACCCTGAACACAGCCGAGAAAGTATTGCTCCTCGGTCTGAGGTGGGCGATCTCTCTCAAGAATTCCATCGAGTGCCGCTTCTTCTGCAGCGGATAGTCCGCCGCGGAATCCGCTTCGATGACGATGCCCTTCGCCTTGATCTCAAAGGGCTGCTTCGCATCCGGCGTCAGAACGAACTGCCCGGTGACGTTCAGCGCTGCTGAAATCGGCGCCTTGCTGATCTCGGCAAAATTCTCAAGGAACTCAGCCTCGTAGACGACCTGCACGGACTTGAAGAAGGATCCGTCGTTCAGCTCGATGAATCCGAACTTATTGGACCCTCTGTTGGTCCTGATCCATCCCCGGACCGTGATCTCCTGGCCCGCGAACTTCTCTGTTTCCCTATACAACTGTCTGACTGTTACTTCTGCCATGGTATTGTTATTTCTCCTTATTATTGATGAGTCTTATTCTGGTCCGACCTGCCTTTGCACGCAAAAAGTGCGTCGGCGGCAGTCGGCAAGGCACATTTTATCACAGTTTTCAGCCTTTTGCGAGACCGTTTCTCGTTCGTTCTCTTCTTTTTAGTCGACGCTTCCTTGTTTATCCATATATTAACATTATCCGTCATTATTTCCATATTTTAGTTGACATTATCTGGTATTTATTATAGAATGATCGCAAAATATTTGAGAATTGTAATTCGGCACGTTTCGTTCCTGATGATAGCCCCGATGAGCGGCGAAAATCTCGTCGAATTACAATCTCTCTTCAGAAATATACTAATTTGTAACGTATCCCCTGGTTTTGTTACAGTTTCAGATTATTTGAAATGCGAATTGTAATTTGGAGGCGTTTATGGACTTCATCATCTGGGAAATCGATCGTTTATTACAGTTCTTAAAAATTCTTAAAGACAACTATACTGACCGACTGCACACATGCCCCGCAGGCGGATTGAACCGTAACTTCGAGGACGGCCGTCCAAAATACCAGCATGCTGTTCCCAAGGGAACCTATTCTTCCGGACAGCATAAATACAAAAAGAAATCCTTAGAGGAAGACAGCCCCCTGCTGCAGCAACTGATGCTCAAGGAATACCTCCGGGTCGTCCTGCGACGGCTGGATTACAACATACGCTGTCTCCAGAGAGCCCGGGACAGTTTTCTCCCGCTGGATTTCAAGACGATCCGTTCCCTGATGAGAGATACCTATGCGATTCTTCCGGACCGGCTCCTGCTCTCCGTGTTCCAGGAAGATGACCGGCTTCCGGGCGGCGACCCTTTTCTGAAGCAGCGCCGCTGGGCAGCCCGGCCGTTTCGGCAGAGCGACTACCGCCCGGAAGAAAAGATCCATATCACCAGCCGCGGCCTTGCGGTCCGTACCAGGGCGGAACTGTTGATAGCCGAAATGCTCTATAGATATGACATCCCCTTTCGCTATGAGCAGGTCGTCATCGCCGGAAAATATGTGCTGGCACCGGACTTTACCTTCCTCGGGGCGGACGGAGAAGAGTTTTTCTGGGAGTACTGCGGCATGATGGCTGACCCCTCCTACCGCAGGCGGCAGCTCTGGCGGCGCGGAGTCTACGAAGGCATCGGGATCAATGAATGGACGAACATGATCTACACCTACGACGAGGGAGACAGCATCGACATGCGGGAGATCGAGGCCATCATCAAGACGAGGATCCTGCCCCGCATGCAGGGCCAGGTCCCACATTGAACGCCGGCCCAGGTCCTGCAGTAAAAAAAACGCGGGGCCCTGCAGCATTGCAGCGCCCCGCGCCGGTGTTCTCAGAGACTCCTGATACGGTCTCACTTCATCTTATTTCAGCACCCGCTCGATCCGGTCGAACGCCTCCTTCAGCGTGTCGATGCCGACCGTGCAGGCGATTCGGACGTAGCCTTCGCCGCATTCGCCGAAGGCGTTACCGGGCAGAGTCAGGACATGTGCTTCCTTCAGGATCGTGTCCGCAGCCTCCACGCTGGACATGCCCATTTCCTTGATGTTGATGAACAGGTAGAAACTTCCCTTCGGCGGGTAGATCACACTGATCTTGGGAATGTCGTTGATCCGCTCGGCCGCATAGAACATTCTCTTTCTGTATTCCTCGATCATCGGCGGCTGGACTTCATCCCGGTGCTGCAGGGCGAAGATGGCCGCGCGCTGTGACATGGACGGCGCGGTGAATACCACGTTCTCGTTGATCTGCTGGACGATCTTGATGATGTAGTCCGGCGCGATGATGTTGCCCACGCGCCAGCCCGTCATCGTAAAGTTCTTGGAGAAAGAGTTGATGATGATCGTTCTCTCCTTCATTCCCGGAAGGGATGCGAACGGGACGAACGGGTTCTGGTAGCTGAACGCCGTATAGATATCATCGGAGATCACGATCAGGTCGTATTTCTCGGCGATCTCCGCGATCTTCTTCATGGTCTCCACCGTCAGGCAGTTGCCGGTCGGGTTGGACGGAGAGTTGATGACCAGGGCTTTGGTTCGTTCGGTGATCAGAGATTCGAGCCGCTCGATGTTGATCTGGAAGTCCTCTTCCTCATAGGTCGGCAGTTCCACCGGAATTCCTCTGGCCAGTTCGACCTGCTGGGGATACGGCGTGAAGAACGGCGCCTGCAGAATGACCTCGTCTCCGTCATCCACGATGGCCTCAAGGACCAGGTACATGGCCAGGCAGCCCGATGCGGCAACGAAGACTTCCTCGTCAGCGACATCCATATCGTATTCTTCTTTGTAGAAATTGCAGATCTCCTGCCGCAGTTCTGGATCTCCCCGGAAATCCGTATACTTGGTGTGGCCTGCCTTTGTATCGGCGAAGGCCGCCTCGATGATCCGGATGTCCGTCGTCAGGTCCGGATCGCCCAGGGAAAGATCGATCACATCATCAAAAGACTTCGCAAGAACGTCCGACTGGCCCATGGCCGTGCTCTGGTCTTTCCAGTATCTTTTCGCTATAAACTTATGTTTCATTCCAAACCTCCTGTCAGCGGATCGCGCCGGCATCCTTCATCGCCTGTATGTCTTCCTTCGAGTATCCGAGCGCCTCGAGAATCTCATCGGTATCCTGACCGATCGCTCCCGTCGGCTCATACTCTCTGCGGTCGTAGTCGCTGAAGGAGATCGGCGGAGACGGCATCATGACCGTCGTATGGTCTTCGTCCGGAAATTCCACCGGAACCATGTAACCGTTCTCGATGGCCTGCGGGTCAGAGCTGACCTCGTGCTGCTCCCTCAGGATCTCGCATGCGCAGTTGTTGGACGAAAGATAATCTCTCCACTCCTGCGCCGTCTTCGTCAGGAAAATCTCGTTGCACTTTGTAATAATATCCTCAATCTTGCCGTTTTCCTGCATGATAGCAATGCTGGCGTAGTCCGGGTCATCCGCGTATTCAGGAATGCCGAACAGGCCGTACCACTTCTCCCGGTCCATCTCGTATTCATTGCAGTAGACACCGATCCAGCGGCCGTCCTTGCAAAGGTACGTCTGGTTGAAGGGGTCCGACGGACGCAGCGGGTGCGGATTCATGTGCTTATGATCGAACTGGGTCTGTACGACGCCGATCGCATTGCACCAGATGCCGCTCGCGAACAGGGAAATATTGACCTTGGTGCCGATGCCGGTCTTCTCCCTGCCATAGAGCGCCATCAGGATCCCGGACAGGAATGAGGAACTCGTTACCATATCACCGAAGGCGTAGGTCGGCAGGAACGGGAAGGAGCCCTCCGTCTGCCAGTCTCCCAGCGGACCGGACCGCATCCAGAAAGCGCTGATGTCGAAGCCGGGGTCGTTCGCCGACGGCCCCTTATCTCCGTAGCCCTTGAAGTGGGCGTAGATCAGACCCGGGTTGCTCTCCTTTAATGTCTCGTAATCCAGACCGCTCTTAACGAGCGACTTTTCACGCACGTTCGTGATGAACACATCCGCGCTGCCGATCAGATCGAGCAGAACCTTCTTGCCCTCCTCCGTCTTGTAGTTCAGCGAGATGAATTTCTTGTTGCTGTTGTGGATGGTGAACAGCGGATTCAGGTCGTCCGCGTACGGTGTGTAT
The DNA here is from genome assembly GCA_045580505.1 of Lentihominibacter sp. Classification (GTDB taxonomy): domain Bacteria; phylum Bacillota; class Clostridia; order Peptostreptococcales; family Anaerovoracaceae; genus Lentihominibacter. Next base: position 9,145 of record JAZNNY010000061.1, on the reverse strand, counting down.
TCGTGGGTACCCGCAAGCCGCATTACGTCTCCGCCAAGGCCTTCCACCTTGATGACCTCCGCGCCGTAGGCACAGAGCATCCGAGCCGTCGTCGGCGCTGCCACGACCGTGCTCATCTCCACTACTCTGACTCCCTGCAAAGGCAGGTTTTTCTCTTCTGTCATAATTGCTCCTTTGCGCACTGGGCGCCGCGGTCAAAGGCTGCGACGTTCTTCGGATTGTTCTTTCCCTTTTTATTGAAATAATGCTCCATGCCTGCGCGCACGTGCTCCACATCGTAGAGATCCGATGCTCCCGCCAGTGCTCCCAGCATGATGATGTTCGTGCCCCGGTGGTTGTCCAACTCATTCGCGATCTCGGTCGCCGGGATCTTGAACACTTTGATGTCGTCCCGGTATTTTCGGTCCGGATTCACCAGGCTGCTGTTGACCAGGAGCACGCCGCCCGGCTTCAGCCGCTCTTCAAATGTATCGATCGCCGACTCGCTCATGGTGAGCAGAATATCCGGCTCCAGGCAATACGGGCTCTGCAGGTCTTCCTCTCCGATCTTGACCTCACAGTTGGCCGCGCCGCCTCTCATTTCAAATCCATAGGAAGGATACCAGGAAACGTTCTTTCCGTCCTCCATGGCGATGTCCGCCAGCACCATGCCGGCGACCAGTACGCCCTGTCCTCCGATTCCTGAACAGATGATCTCGATCATTATTTGTCACCTCCCTTATCGATGAATTCCCCAAGGGGCAGGTACTTGCTCTGCGTGGTCTTGATGAACTCACATGCGTCTGCCTCTGACATTTTCCAGTTGGTCGGACACATGCTCAGAACGTCGATCAGGCAGAATCCCTCGCCGTTCATCTGCTTGGTCAGCGCCTTCTTGATCATCTTCTTCGTCTTCTCCGTGTTGGCCGGCGTGTTGACCGCGCCACGGGCCAGATAGGCCATGTCGGTATTTGCCAGGATCTTCGTGATATCCAGCATGCTCCCGTTTTTCTTCTCATCGCGTCCGAACGGAGACGTTGCGGTCTTCATGCCTGGCAGGGTCGCCGGTGACATCTGTCCGCCGGTCATACCGAACACGCTGTTGTTGATGACGATGGCCAGGATATTGTCATTGCGGATCGCGCTGTAGAGCGTCGACTCGATGCCGATGCTGTAGGCGGACCCGTCTCCAGGACGGGCGATGACCAGGCAGTCCGGCCGGGCGTGCTTGAGGCCTGCCGCGGTAACGATCGTTCTGCCATGCGCACCCATGACGGTATTGTACTTCATTGCAAACTGTCCGAACTGGCCGCAGGCAACGTCGTCCACCGTCAGCACCTTATTGCTGACGCCCAGTTCCTGAACAGCCTCTGTGATCACACGGCAGATGATCCCGTGTCCGCATCCGGGGCACCAGGAAGCCTGCTGTGACATATCGATATCTTTTGGAATTGTGAAATTCATTCTGCAGCACCTCCTTAATATCTGCCGAGCATCTCTTTGACGTATTCGACCATCTTGATCTCATTCATATTGTCCCAGTATTCTCCGTAGAATTCCACCGGGAGCCGGTTCCCTGTCGCCAGGATCACATCGTCCTTCATCTGGCCCAGGATGTTTCTCTCGACATCCAGCAGCGCCTTCACCTGGTCTCCCAGCTCATCGAAGGCCTTCTTCGGGAACGGCCAGAGGGTGATCGGCCGGATCAGACCAAGTTTGATGCCCTCCTTACGCGCGCGGGCGATGGCGGACTTGGCAACTCTGGCGCTGGTGCCGTACGCTACCATGACGATCTCAGCATCCTCCGTCTGCACGCTCTCCCAGCGCTGCTCCTCCGCCTCCATCTTATTGTATTTTTCCAGGCAGTAGGCCGGATACTTGCGGCCTCCGTCTTCCCAGTCCCAGTACCGGTTCCAGATCGCCCTCTGGGGCTCGCCCTCTTCTCTCGGCTTCAGCGCCCAGTCGTAGGTGTCGACGTCGTGCTCCTTCATCTCCGGAAGTTCGACCGGCTCGATCATCTGTCCAATGGTCGCGTCGGTTGCAATCAGGACCGGATGGCGGTACTTCTCCGCCAGATCAAATGCTCCGTAGGCCAGGTCCACACTCTCCTGTACGCTCTCCGGTGCCAGAACGATGGTCCGGTAGTCGCCGTGACCGCCGCCCCTCGTCAGCTGCCAGTAGTCTCCCTGCCCCATGAAGATATCCCCGAGGGCGCAGCCGATTCTCTGCACATCGACGATGACCGCCGGCAGGTCACTGCCGCACAGGTAGGAGATTCCCTCCTGTTTCAGGGAAAAACCAGGTCCTGCTGTGGTCGTCAGCGCCCGCATTCCGCCGGCCGCCGCTCCGAGCAGCATATTGACGCCCGCCAGTTCCGACTCCGTCTGTACACAGTCTCCTCCGACCTCATCCATCCGCCAGCAGAGGTATTCCAGAATCTCCGTCTGCGGCGTAATCGGATATCCGCTGAAAAATCTGCATCCGGCGCGGAGGCAGGATTCAGCCAGAGCTTCGTTACCCTTCATCAGTACTTTTGCCATCTATACCGCCTCCTTCTGATCCGTGATCTCAATGCAATAGTCCGGACACATCTTATAGCATGCCCCGCAGCCGATACAGGCTTCCCCGTTCACGATCTGAACGATCTCAAAGCCCTTGGCCCCCAGCTCGTTCGACGGAGCCAGGACCCCCTTCGGGCAGACGCTGACGCAAAGGTAGCATCCCTTGCACCGGCTGAAGTCTAACTTGATCTTACTCATTACTTCCTCCCACTTCTTTAGTTTTTATATCCATCAAAGCACCAGTTTACTTTATCACTTTACTGAGTTAAATGCAACAGTCCCTCCGCCTCTGCTACTTTCCTTTCTGAAAAGCAGATTCCGGATCCAGCAGTTCCTTCATCCCATACCGGTAAATGGACAGGCCCGCTGAACCGATCACAACGATCTCGTTCAGGATCGCAGAGTAGGCTCCCGTCACAATATCAAAAACGATCCAGGCCGGCGAGCAGATGCACATATTCACCAGCCGGATGACCCCCGCGTTGTTGGTCCAGAGGGCAATCGTCCCCGCCGACATGGGAATCAGCGGCAGCAGATTCGTCCATCCGTCCCAGGTCCACCAGGTGAGCAGTACTGCGATGGCAAGAAAAATGGCGACCCAGCCTTTCCACCGGACCCAGGACCAGTTGTTGTATTTCGTCAGCATCATGTTCCGGACAATGATAAAGAGCTGGCTGACGCATCCGCCGATCGCGCCCAGCAGCAGAAACTGCAGGGCGAAAGCGAGACAGCCCGCAGCCTGACACAGGTACAGCCCCCGATTCGTCTTTACCTGAAAGGAAACCAGAAAGCACAGAGTGGCGACGATTCCCAGACTTTGCGCAATAACATACATAGCACTCATGGGGATATTATACTTGATACAGGCCGATCCTGCCAGTCCGTTTATGCAAAGGCAGGTCCGCATTTGAAAGAGCGCCCCGACTCCCGAAGCGCTCTCTCCCTGTATCCCAATCCCCCGTATATTATCCTGTTTTACTGATTACCTCAGTGGTTCAGCGCATCCGCCGATTTCCTCCTCTTCGTCTCCTGCAGGACGCCGTCCACATAGACGGTTCCGTCCTCATGGATATCGACGACATGCTTCTTCTTATCGATCGCATTGACTCCGAAGAAGATGACGGCGCTGACCAGAATGCCGAACATGATCGGCGTCGTCGCCGCAAGTCCGTCCTTGATCATGAACCCGATGACCGTGATGAAGCTACCCAGCATCGACAGCAGGCCTGCCTTCGCGCTGACCTTCTTCAGCAGGAAGGCGAAGACGAGCGGTACGAAGACGCAGCCGGAGATGAAGGCGTAAGCCACATCCAGGGCAACCAGTACGCTCTGGATCCACAGGGCGCAGACGATCGCCAGAAGACCGACGATGATGGCGATGACCCTTGTGATCATGATGCCCTGCTTCTCTGTCAGGTTCGGCTTCGCATTCGCGATCAGGTCGTTATAAGCGACGGTCGCCGTACCCATGATCTCGCTGGAGGCCGTTGACATGACGGCTGCCATCGCAGCTGCCATGATGACGCCGCGGACACCGACCGGTGTGAACGTGGTCGTCGCTGTCGCGAAGGCCAGATCCGGATTCTCCAGATCGGGAATGGTGATGACCAGGCAGATGCCGATGATGATCAGGGCTACCGTATAGAGGAAGATGTACGCAGCCGCCATGGCGGTTCCTCTCCGCATGATCTTCGGATTCTTCGCGGTAAATGCTCTCTGCCAGATATCCTGACCGACCAGGAATCCCGGTGTATACAGCAGGATGTAGGCGACGATCTTCGCTGCGCCAAGGCCGGTGATATCAAAATGCGTCTGAGGCGCCTGGGCGATGAACTCGCCGAATCCGCCGACCCCGTGAATGGCCAGAGCCGGGCAGAGGATGCAGACGCCCAGGGTCATGATGATGAACTGGACGATGTCCGTATAGGTAACCGCCCACATACCGCCGATGACGATGTAGGCCAGAACGACGATACCGCCGATCAGCATGGAAATCTGCGGTGACCAGCCAAACATGACGTTCAGAATGGTGCCGACAGCAACGACCTGTACAACGCCGACCATGAACATGTAGATCATCATGACCAGCGCGCTGAGCACTCTGGCCTGTGGGCCGTAGAAAACACCGAAACCTTCCGCAGCGGATAGGATTCTCATGTCGCTCAGCTTGGTCCTGAGGAACAGGCTCATCAGGAAGATGCTCAGTGCACAGATGCCGCCGAGCCAGATGGCGCCGATGCCGAAATTGTAGGCGAGCGTGGAAGATCCCATGGTCAGCGATCCGCCGATGACGCAGGCAGCCATCGCAGCCGTGAATCTCCAGATGCCGATGCTTCTTCCGGCGACCATGAAGTCCTCCGTGGTCTTGGTCTTCCGGGCGGTCCAGATACCGACGCCGATCAGCATGGCAAGATACAAGATGACAATAACAATGTCAGCAGTAGTAAAATTAGACATAACTTCTTCTCCTCTTTTATTTATTCAAAGCACTCAATAATTATACATACGCTGTATGATGCTGTCAACTGTCAATTTCTGGTAACCCGCTTTTCATGTTTGCCCGGGCCTGCTTTTGTGGTAGAATGAAGCGACTATATTGTATGTAACCCGTGATCAGAGGAGGTCCCATGAGCAAGGAATATACGAGTCCGTTCTCCGAGCGCTATGCCGGAGCAGAGATGAAATATTTATTCAGTCCCGACAAGAAATTCTCCACCTGGCGCAGGCTGTGGATCGCCCTGGCCGAATCCGAGATGGAACTCGGTCTTCCGGTCACCGAGAAGCAGGTCAGCCAGCTGAAGGAACACATCGAGGACATCAACTACGAGGAAGCGAAAGCCCGTGAGAAGATCGTCCGCCACGATGTCATGAGCCATGTCTATGCTTACGGGCTGCAGTGTCCGGACGCAGCCGGCATCATCCACCTCGGCGCGACCAGCTGCTACGTGACGGACAATGCAGACCTGATCATCATGCGGGAAGGCCTGCAGCTGATCAGAAAGAAGCTGATCAATGTGATCGCCGCGCTGGCGAAGTTCGCAGAAGAATATAAGGACCTGCCGACCCTGGCCTTCACCCACTTCCAGCCGGCCCAGCCGACGACCGTGGGCAAGCGGGCCTGCCTCTGGCTGCAGGATCTGACCTTTGACCTGGAAGACCTGGATTATCTGATCGGGTCCCTGAAACTGCTTGGCTCCAAGGGGACCACCGGGACACAGGCCAGCTTCCTGGAACTGTTCGAGGGCGACCACGAGAAGTGCAAGGCTCTGGAGCAGAAGATCGCGGAGAAGATGGGCTTCGATTCCTGCTACGCCGTTTCCGGCCAGACCTATTCGCGGAAGATCGACTCCCGCGTGCTCTCGGTTCTCGCCGGCATCGCCCAGAGCGCCCACAAGTTTTCCAACGACATCCGTCTCCTGCAGCACCTGAAGGAAGTAGAAGAGCCGTTTGAGAAGGGACAGATCGGGTCTTCCGCCATGGCCTATAAGAGAAATCCGATGCGGTCGGAGCGGATCGCCGCGATTTCCAACTACATCATCAGCGACTGCATGAACCCGATGATCACCGCTGCCACTCAGTGGTTCGAGCGGACCCTGGACGACTCCGCCAACAAGCGGGTCAGCATCAGCGAAGGCTTCCTGGCGCTCGATGGTGTTCTGACCCTGTACATGAACGTGGCCGATGGTCTCGTCGTCTACCCGAAGGTCATCGAGAAGCGCCTCATGTCCGAGCTTCCGTTCATGGCGACCGAAAACGTCATGATGGATGCCGTCAAGGCGGGCGGTAACCGGCAGGAGCTGCATGAGAAGATCCGTGTTCACTCCATGGCCGCCGGCCGCAGGGTCAAGGAAGAAGGGCTCGACAACGACCTGCTGGAGCGGATCGCAGCTGATCCCGCCTTCGGGACCGACCTCGAGAAGCTGCAGGCGGTAATGGATCCGTCAAACTACGTAGGCCGCGCACCGGAGCAGACCGCGGAATTTCTGCAGACCGTGGTCCAGCCGATCCTGGACGCCAATCAGGATGCGCTGGGAATCACGGCCGAGGTGAATGTATAGACTGTATGGACTGAAACGACTGAATCAGAATGCGACAGAAGAAACCTGAAACTCCCCTCGCGAAGGGGGACCTGTTATTTGATAATCACTACTTATTCTGGCTGCTCTGGCCCCTGTTCACAGAGCAGCTCTTTATGTTTGCCGTCGGCGTGACCGACTCCGTGATGGTGGCGACCGTCGGAGAAGACGCGGTCTCGGCGGTTTCTCTGGTGGACTCCATCATGATGCTGATCATCGCGCTGATGGCGGCCCTCTCTACCGGAGGCGCCGTCGTCGTCGGTCAGCTGCTCGGCCAGAAGAAAAAAGCCCGGGCCGTATGGGCCGCGGACCAGCTCCTGCTGTCTGCCATCCTCATCTCGCTTCTGGTCACCGCCCTGCTCTACATCTTCAAGCGGCCTATCCTGACCATCGTGTTCGGCGATATCACGGAGGAAGTCATGGGATACTGCGACACCTACTTCATGATCACCGTCGCCTCGATCCCCTTCATCGCCGTCTACAACGCCGGCTCCGCCCTGCTCAGGAGCATCGGCAACTCCCGGGTCAGCATGGTCGTCTGCTTCTTTATGAATGTGATCAACATCCCGGGCAACTTTGTCCTCCTCCGGTATTTTCACCTGGAGGTGGCAGGTGTTGCTCTGCCGACGCTGGCCGCCCGGATCTTCTCCGCGGTCTGTGTCTATCTGCTCCTGCGCGATTCGTCAATGCAGGTGCACCTCAGCCGGAAGTTCGTCATCCGGCCCGATCTGAAGATGATCAAACAGATCCTGCGCATCGGCATCCCGAACGGGGTCGAAAACAGCATGTTCCAGCTGGGCAAGCTGATCCTGCTGAGTTTCATCTCGAGCTTCGGAACGGTCTCCATCGCGGCCAACGCGGTGGGCAATACCGTCGCAGGCGTCGTGATCCTGCCCGGTATGGCCGTGGGACTGGGCGTCGTTTCCGTCATCAGCCGCTGCGTGGGCGCCGGCGACTACCGGCAGGTCCGGTATTATACGAAAAAGCTGATGGGCCTGGCCTACATCATGATGATCGCCACCAATCTTCTGGGCATCATCCTGCTGCCCTTCATCCTGAAGGTCTACGGTCTGTCTCCGGAGACGACAGAGCTGACGCGGCAGCTGCTCCTGTTCAACTTCATCAGCAGCATTTTCATCTGGCCTCTATCCTTTACCTTCCCGAACATGCTGCGCGCCTGCGGTGATGTCATGTATACCATGGTCGTCGGCGTCGGTTCCATGTGGGTCTTCCGGATCTGCGCCGCCTTCTTCATCGGAGGCTACCTCGGCCTCGGCGTCCTGGGCGTGTGGATCGCCATGGTCCTGGACTGGGTCGTTCGCTCCATCTGCTTTATCATCCGCTATAAGAGCGGCAATTGGGTGCATGAGGCGTTTCAGTAGATTCTTAAAGACTTCCGCAGAGCAATGAAAAACCCCGAATAACCGTTTTCAACCGCATTCGGTGTTTATTCGGGGTCTTCACGGTTTAATCACCGTATGATTCAACCAATTACAATCCAATCAGGGTTCCTGCAAAAATCCCGTAGTAGTTGCCCAGAACGTATCCGAGCGTTCCCACAAGGATTGCCGGTACGATCAGGGCGTTCCAGCCTTTGGCGATGGCCATGGCTGCTGCCGTCGTCGGACCGCCGATGTTGGCATTGGACGCGATGATGATCTCTTCCAGGCTGAAGCGGAGCAGCTTTCCGAAGATGAAGGAGAACAGCATGTTCACGAATACAATCATCGCGCAGAACAGCAAAAGCAGAGGCGCCTTGGTCACGATCATATAGATAGAGGCCGGAACACCGATGACCGCAAAGAAGATATGGATCAGATAGGTTCCGATCTCCTGTGCTCCCTCGATGCTGCCGATCTGTTTCGGAAACAGGGTCGCTGCCAGCATGGTCAGGGTTGTAATGATCAGGTACTTATTGCCCAGCAGGCCGTTCAGCAGGGCAAGCCCGAAGTTCGACGTCGGTATCAGCGCGCCGAAAACATCTGCAAGCTTAGCAGAGACCGCAACGATCACAAGGGACAGGGCAATGCACAGGGCAATGTCCTTAAGCGACACTTCTTTTGGTTTCCAGAAGCTGGCTGCTCCTGCCTTTCCTCCGCTTTTTTCTTCCAGCTCATCGATGATGGGGTGCCGGTAATGCTTCAGGAAAAACTTCGCTCCCGCCGCTGCGATCAGGGCGAAGAAGTACAGGGCCATCAGAAGATTATCCGCGACGACCGAAGACGAAACCAGTTCGCCCCCGACTTCATAAGCATCCGACATGGCCACAAGGTTGACGCTACCGCCCGTGTAGGTTCCGATCATCATCGGCAGCACCTGTCCCAGGTCGGCGAAGGCTCCCTTCAGAATGTTGTAAGCCGCGATTCCGCCGGCAATGGTCCCGATTCCGCTGATCAGATATATGATCAGAAGCCGTCCGCTTTCTCTGCCGATTTTTCTCACATCCGCATTGAACAGGAGCATCGGGATCGATAGCGGGATGATATAATCCCACACAAAATCATAGGCAAGTCGGATCGTAGCCATGTC
>JAZNNY010000060.1:0-7987 GCA_045580505.1 Lentihominibacter sp. | reverse complement strand
CGACAAATGGTATCCCTCCAGCCAGATCTGCTCCGGCTGCGGATGCATCCACCCGGAAGTAAAGGATCTGAACGTGCGAGAGTGGTTCTGTGACTGGTGCCTGGAGTACCACGACAGGGACATCAATGCGGCGGTCAACATTCGTGAAGAGGGAAGAAGGCTGCAGAAAAAGAGAAAGATGCGCGAAAGCGCATAGGAAGCTATATCAAGAACCGCCGGGCAGGCGGGGATAGCCTGTGGAAACTTGACCCGATAGGGCCATTGAGCAGGAAGCCCCCACTTCAACGCGAAGCGTAAGTGGTGGGAGCATGTCACATAACCCGAAAAATACTCATGCGGGTGAAATATGGAGTAATCATGCTCTTTTGTGATCATGCTTGCCTGTGGCACAATCTTCTTGTATCAGGATCAAATAGTTCCCGGCCGAATGAGATGTGTTATACTGTAACAAACACTGAGACCGGAAAGAGGGAGACAGCCATGACACAAATGAAAAAGACAATCGCAGTTCTGATCTTGATTCTGGGATTTGCTGCCTTTGCATGCGGCTGCGGGGATGAAAGCAGCGGGCAGGAGCCGGAAGCGGGATCGGAAATCGAAGCGGCGGTCCCGGGATTAAGTGATTTCATTGGAGGCTGGGGGTTCGTCGGCGAAGGCGATCTGCAGGTCGTCAGCCTGTTTGATGAGCAGGGCAAGCTGAGGGTCGATTTCGCAGAGGTGCCGGGCGGCGGTTATTACGTCACATTCGATGCGGCGGACATCAGCATTGAGGGAGACACCTTGAGATGTGCTAACGGGAAAGTGGTGACCGATGGCGGGCCGACCGGAGAAGAGGCAAAGCTGCTTGTGAAACCGGTAGCGGAAGGAAGTGAAGCCTACGTGTTTGAACTCAATTATTACGACACATTCATCGAACAGTATCATGAAGAATCCGTCGCCTGTGCCAAAGTCGGAGACTCGCAGGCTGAGCTGGACGCCTGGATCAGTGACCACGATCCGCTGATGCAGTAACCGCGAGTAATGGAGGTCCGATGTGAATAATAAAGATAAAAAGCACATTTTGATACTGGGCCTGTTGTTTACGATCGCCTCAGCTGCGTTTTCATTCGTGCTGAGCGCCATGTACTTCTTCGACGACCTCAGGCTGCAGCCGCTTCTCTTCGATGCGGGTGTGGATGCCTTAGGCGCTTTGGTCTGCGCTGCACTGTATTTTGGATGTATGAGCCAGGAGGGCGAAGGGGGAAAGACGTTCAGAATCCTAGTCATTCAGGCAAGCGCCTGCTTTTCGGTGAATCTGGCCATGTGCTTCGTAACGGGAGCAGCGGACTATTACGGCTGGCACTTCGCCCTGTGCCTGATGAGCAAGTTTCTGGACCTTGCTCTGATCTATTACTTCTATCTGTATGTCAGAACAACGCTCGACTTCAAAGGCAGGCCTGCGCGCTGGACAGAAAAGGGTTTGCCCATCCTGCTGTCCATGGAAGCTCTGATCGTACTGTCCAATATCTTTTATCCGACCACGTTCCGGATCAGCGCTGCCGGGGAGTATCAGTATACGGGGACTTCGTGGACGGAGGATGTATTCTTTCTTGTTGCTTCCCTGATCACCACGGTGCTGATCATCAGAAGTGAGAGCGCGCTCAGCCAGAAGGCGGCAGCCTTGACGTTCCTGTTGTTCCCCGTCTTCATGTACGTCGTCCTGGGCGGTTCGTTCGGCGACGCGGCTCAGTACGGGGCGGTTCTGATGTCGCTGATCATCGTGTACTGCGTCATATTCAACTACAACAGCGGCAAACTCGCAGCCACGCAGACGGAACTGACGATGGCCAGGGAGATACAGGAGGGGATGCTGCCTTCGATCTTTCCCCCCTTTCCGGAGAGAAAGGAGTTCGAACTCTATGCCAGCATGGATCCGGCTAAGGAAGTCGGTGGTGACTTTTATGACTTCTTCATGATCGATGATGATCATCTCGGTATCGTGATCGCTGACGTCAGCGGCAAAGGTGTTCCTGCGGCGCTCTACATGATGATATCCAAGACAATCGTTCAGAACAACGCGACGCTCGGGATCAGTCCGGCTGAGGTGCTGAGAAGAGCCAATGAATCTCTTTGCGCACAGAACAAAATGGAGATGTTCGTTACGACTTGGATCGGGATACTGGAACTCTCAACGGGGAAGATGATTTGCGCGAACGCGGGGCATGAATACCCGGCGATCTGCCATGATGGGAAGTTCGAACTGTTTAAGGATAAACACGGCCTGGTACTCGGCGGCATGGAAGGCGTGAAGTATAAAGATTACGAGATCACGCTGGATAAAGGAGATAAGATCTTCGTCTACACCGATGGCGTGCCGGAGGCGACGAATGCGGAGAATGATCTCTTCGGCACAGACCGGATGATCGATGCCCTGAACAATAAGGCGGAGACACATCCGGAAGAAGTGCTCAGAAACGTCAGGGATTCGGTAGACCGGTTTGTAGGTCTAGCTGAGCAGTTCGATGATCTGACGATGCTCTGCCTTGAGTATAGAGGCGTGGAGAAAGATTAAACGAAATCCTGCCGAAACTCCGGTGAAGCGTTTGACCTGGTGCCGGCCGGACTGTATAATAACAATGTACTTTTAAATCTAGTAGTATAAAAGGGGTAAATCCATGGGCCACAGACATTATTCTACGGTCATTCTTACTGCGATGATCGTTTTAACTATGCTCTTCACACCTGTTTTCGGCAGTTATTCCTGCCTTTCCAGCTCATTCGGCGCAGATCAGCAGCAGCTGTCCGGGCAGCCGGGTGAAGGCGATGAGGGACAGGACGCATCCGAAGACGTAGTTCAGGACGAAACTCAGGACGAAACTCAGGACGAAACTCAAGCAGAATCTGAAGGCGAATCCGAAGCTGAATCTGAAGACTCAGCTGTCGGCGAGCAGGCGTCGGGGACGGACGGCAATGACGAGACAATCGGTTCAGAACCTGAAAACAAGGGGGATGAGCCAAAAGCAAATCAGCAGAAAAAAGCGCCCGTCTTAAAGGGACCGGCGGGGGCAGAACCGGATGCGGCCGAAGAGCCTCAGGCGAATGAAGAAAACGCAGGGCCGGTCGATTTCGATCTGAACCAGGTCGTCACGAACGCGGTGATCGATGCGACAAAAGATTCGGATGGCAAATATGTGATCCGGGCCGGCACGAAGTACTCGATCGATGTGACCTTCAAAGAAAAGATGAGCCTGCAGTTCCCGAATGGCGCCGATGATACCATGACCTATACGCTTCCGAGGGGGCTGGTCGCTGCGGATGGCGATAAAGGCACGTTCTCCGTCAGGGTCAATGACGGCGGGACGAATTTCACGGTAAAGAACAACACATACGAAGTTGACGGAAATAAGATCATCGTCAGATTCAACACCTCCGACGAGAATTTCGACCGCATGGCGGCGGCTGCCAACCTGACCTTCACCATAGGCTTTGAGGGTGAATTTGATGGTGAAAACACGGAGATCATCTTTGAGGACGATGTGGTCGTGGATATCGACGTGGACAGATCCAGCGTCCTTGAGGTCAGAAAAACATCCAGCGAACAGATCGATCACAACCGGATCGACTATACCATCGAGCTCAAATCCACGGGGGTCAACACGGACATTGTAATGAATGACCGGATCAGGGTCGTCGATAAGAACGGAGAGGATATCATTGGAGACGAGGGAGGGATCCTGAGGGATCCTGAAATCGTCACCATCACCCGGTGGAACGACAACTTCTCCTTCGAGTCCAACATGAGGACCGAACAGGAGCTGATCGATATGCCGATCGTCATGACATCTTCCTCATCCAGCGCTGTACAATTCGAAATCCCGGAGATGATGGACGGCGAGGTCATCACGATCAGATATCATGCCGATGTGCGGGCTGACAGGATCCCTGAGGCAGCGGACGGGACGGTCTACGCCAGGGCGGACAATTCCGTCACCGTAAAGAGCAGCGAGGATACGACAGAGGATAAGTCAAAGACCGAGTCCGTCATCGATTACACGCCGGGCATCAGTAAAGATGTGGAGGCAGATAGCGCAGAGCCGGGGATCCTGCACTGGACCATCCAAGTCAATGATGCCGTCAAGGTGTCTATGGCCGGAAAGAAGATCACGGACAGGATCGGAAGTTCCTCCCAGAAGTTCCTGACCTATACGCGAAGAGGCATCACGATCGAGGTGAGGGATGAAGAAGGAGACTTTATCCGAAGGGAAAATATCCGGTGGGAGGAACTGGACCGCACCACAAACAGCAGCGGCAAGTACGTTTCCTGGTCTTACACCATCCCGGAAGAGGATAAGGCTCCTTACGCCTATATCATCACTTATGATACGACCGTAGACACCAGTGGGGAGCATGTCAACGTAACGGTCTCCAATACCGTGGATATCGATGGAGACATCAGCGCCACGGGAAGAAAGATCATCGGGCCTCCGGACGGCTATATGGACATCAGGAAACGGATTCTCAACGTGGACCTGGAGAAGGGGACCATGGAATGGGGCATCGACATCACCGCTCCCAAGGGCGGTTTGGAAGAGGCTTATGTGATCGACCGCCATCCCCATACAGGAACCATTTACGAGCCGGTGATCGAGGACTCCATTTCCGTAAGCGGCCTCTACGATGATGAAGACTACACCGTAGACATCGGAGACACGCAGACCAGGATCGACTTCAGCTACCAGGCAGGAGGGGCTGCAAAGGCTGGACTCATGCCCGCGAAAGACGGGGATTCCAGGACCGTCAGCGTAGTCCTCAAAACAAGGATCAGTGACCAGTGGCTGGATAATTTTGGCATCAAAAGCCATAGCAACGTCGTCAATCTGAACGGCAGGAAATCCACATCCGACAGCATAGTCGTCGAGAGACCGGAGCTCACCAAGGATGCCAAAGCAGAGCCTGTGGGATACAGAAAGGCAGGCGGGACGGAAGTGCCCGTGTACCGGTATGAACTGATCCTGTCCCATGTGACAAAGGACTCCAATACGATTGAGGACACCTTCGATACCGATGTCCTGGAGCCCTATACGCCAACGGAAGATGACGCCTGGTATAAGTCGAATGACGCCTGGTACGTTTTCGGAGGAGGGACCAGCGGTCAGACCAGGAAGGGCGGGGCTGCGGTTTCCCATGAAAACACCGATTCCGGCATGAAGCTCACCACCAGTGAAGCCTCCATGCCCCACGATGCTTCCGCCGCTGATGACCCCAAGCATTTCTACGCCAGATACAAGCTGGTCTATTACCTGACGGTAAAGGACAGCGCCATCGATTCTGTCATGGAGAACGCGATCAAGGACGGCGAGGGCAAATATCCTCTCGAAAACGAAGCCAGCTGGGAGGGACATACCGATAAAACCGAGGTCAGTTATGAGTATCCTGGATTAACAAAGGATATTCTGACCTCCGATGCGGATCTTAAGAAGATCGATGAGGACATTCCCGTGGAATTCAGGATCATAGCGAATCCTTCCGGGAAGATACTGAACGGAAATAAGGACATCACGCTGCGGGATACGGCAACGAACCTGATCATCGACCCGGAGACCATCGTGATCAAGGTGAACGGAGAGGTGGATTCTGACATTCCCTATGTGACGGACGGCAATGCCATGGTCTATACGATTCCCGATGGTAAGAAGATTGAGATTACCTACAGCGCCAAGGTCCAGTTTACTACGATTGGGGAGCAGGGGGATAACGTCAAAGTAGAATTCAACAACATCGCTGAAATGCTGGGGTATGACAGCAATGTCGAGAAAACCGCTTCCAGGCAGAACACCGGCGTCGGCGTGGCTTCGGTCCCCCAGATCAAGGTCATGAAGTATGAAGCGGGCGATATGAACAAGAAGCTGGCAGGAGCGGAATTTACCCTGCTGGATAAAAACAAGGAGGAAGTAAAGGACAAAGATAAAAAACCGGTGACCTACACGACCGATGAAGAAGGCAAGTTCACGGTCAGGGGAGATATGGAGAAGTTCGGATGGGTACTCGAGGAGAATGAGTATTATTATCTCCGTGAGACCAAGGCCCCGGCAGGGCAGATCCTGACGGGTAAGCTCTGGCAGTTCCAGGTATCCGATGACGGTACGGCGGATCAGGACAGGCACATATACTTCAGCGGCGGCACCATCTCCGTAAACAACTACCCGGAAACGGCCATCGATGTCGAGAAGGTCTGGACTGATGGCAACGAGCTGCATGAGTCGGATAAGATCACAGTCAAGCTGCAGCAAAAGATCGGTGATGGAAGCTGGTCCGATACCGTGCGCATGATCGATGCAGGGAATGGTCATGCCTGGACGGATGCGAAGGACCTGACCGCTGTGCTGAGTAAGGCCAATGACTGGAAGTACACCTTTGATGGCCTTCCTGCCATCGTGCCGTCCGGAGATCAGTTTGAGGGGATCGACACCAAGGCAGAGTACAGGGTCGTCGAGACGCTCATCAACGACAAGGAGTCTGAACCTGTCATCGGTGAATCCAGATTCCTGGAAACAAGATATACGGAAGAGGAGCCGAATGCCGACGGCAAAAGGGCCAAGAAGATCGCCGTGACGAACGTCTACGTTCCGGACATTAAAGTTCCGCTGGATGCTCAGAAGCTGTTTGAGCATGGCCTGATCGACCAAGAGGGAATGTTCCGGTTCAATGTATACGAAGTCACCGGTACCGACGATCAGGGGAAGGAACAGCTCGAGCTGATCGATACCGGGGAGACGACCGAAACGGGTTCTTCTGAGAGCAAGGTGGAGTTCGCTCCACTGGAATACACCCTGGACGATCTGAGAGGGGACAGCGGAGCCGTTGCTGACAGCAGGACCTTCACCTATATCATCAAGGAGACGGTGACCCCGCAGACGGATGAAAGCGGCTTTGACAGCAGTACATTTATCCAGTATGACACAGAGGACCGTCGGGTAACGGTCACGCTGAAACTAGTGAATGATAAGCTGGTCGCCGACGTCGATTACGGCGGGGAAGAAGTGCCTCAGTTCAAGAACCCCCAGATGGCTCCGGAGTTCACGAAGATCGATGTGGAGAAGGTCTGGACCGACGGCAATGAGAAGCACAATGCAGATAATATTACGGTGACGCTGCAGCAGAAGATCGGAGACGGGGACTGGTCCGATACCATTCGCCTGGTCGATCTCGGCGACCTCTATACCTGGTCAGATGCAGAGTCTGTGACGGCAACGCTCAGCAAGGACAACGACTGGAAATATGCCTTCACAGATCTTCCGGTCAAGGTACCGACCGGTGAGGACCTCAAGGGCCCGTATACAGATGCGGAGTACCGCATCCTGGAGACGGAGATGAACGGCAGCGTGCCCGAGCAGAATGTGGACGGGGCCAAATACAAGGAAACGACCTACGATGTGAAGGGCGGCGGCGGCGACGGTCCGATGAAGGTCACGATCACCAACGTCTACGTCCCGGATACGGAGATTTCCCTGGAAGCAGTCAAGCTTTTCGAGGGAGGAGAACTGAACGGGGACAACGTGTTCACCTTTGATGTTTCAGAGCTGAGCACTTCTGCTGATGGCGAGAAGACCCAAAGGCATGTGGCAAAGGCAGTGACGGAAGATGGCACGCCGTACGGGAAGGGATCAAAGGAAACCGTCCGCTTTGAGCCGATCACCTACAGCCTGGATGACCTCAGAAATGACGATGGCAGCTTCGAGCAGGAGAAGACCTTCCGCTATGTCATCGAGGAGAGGATCCCGTCCGGCGCTGAAGAAAACGGATATGACAGCAAGTCAAAGATCCAATACGACACGGCGCAGAAATACGCGACGGTCACCCTGAAGCTGACAGGTGACAGGCTGAATGCCTCGGTCGCCTACGATGATGGGGAGATTCCGGTATTCACCAATACCAAGGATGCTCCGCCGCCACCGAAGACTGACACAGGCGATCCTTTCCGGATCCTGCCCTATGCAGGGCTGATCGG
>JAZNNY010000059.1:0-27596 GCA_045580505.1 Lentihominibacter sp. | reverse complement strand
CTGCAGCTTCCCCAGCGGGTCTTTTGGGTGCGGATGGTGATCCGGCCCGGGTTGACACCGACCAGGGGCGCGTAATGAGAGACTCTTCCGGGGAGGTATTCCCGGGCCTGCCGGGCCAGCGACTGAAGATCTTCCGGGGAAAGCATTCCTTCCTGCCGGGCAGTCTCCTGCTGCTGCCGGGCCTGGTCCAGGTGCGTTTCGATCCAGCGCCGGTGCCTTGCAAGGGCGCGCTCGATTTCCTCGCGGCTTGCCCGGCGCGGGGCACGGACCAGAACGCCGGAAGGGGAGATCTCAATGCCGATGGTTTTTCTGTTGCTTCGCTTGATCTGATAATTATAATCCCGGCTCATTTTTTCAAAATCTCCGATATGCGGTTAAACAGGGGCTCGTTGTCGAACACGATCAGGGCCAGTTTCTCCTGCACCCGGGTCATACCGTGGTAGAACACGTTGGGATAGAGCAGGTCCGGGTCCGGCCGGGGAACACCTTCCAGTTTTCCGTCATCGGTATAGCAGAAGGAGTCGTCCAGCAGCATGACGACCCGGTCGAATTCCTGGCCGATCACATGGTAAATGTCATAGCCGCCTTCGAAAGCGGCGAAGGGGTTCGAGGAATTATGGGCGTTCTTGTAATAGTTGATGAACACGTATCCCAGATCCCGATAGTAGGCGAGTTGCTGCTCGGCCTCGGCGGTATCAGCAGCGTAGCCAATGGCAACATTGTGGTAGTCCATATGGGCAGGCGGGCGGTTTTCCAGGTCGCGCACCTGCTGGATGAAGGCGCTGAGTTCCCGGTTGCCCCGCAGCCGCTCGGACAGGGTAACGGAGCCGGCCAAAGGAAGGGCGGCGATGAGCCCTGCGATGTCGTTTTTTCGCTCAGCGCTGGTCAGCACCTGCTCCGGATCCAGACAGAAGATCACGCACTGGTGACGGTCCTTCGCAGCCTGACAAAGCACTTCAAACTGCGCAGGCTGCAGGCGATGGGACTCGTCCACCAGGATATAGGAGTAGGAGGACAGCGCATCCACATCAAGATCGGCCGCGTCAGCCAGCGATCCGTCGGATCCGCCCGGCCCCGCTTTCTCGGCCTCACACGACAACACACTCCCGGCGGGCCGCGTCTCCGGCCCCGCCCACGGCAGGATCGACAGGCCGATCTCGGCCGCATTGATCAGGCGGTGCCCCTCTGAAAGCGCGCCCCAATGGAGAATGGCGGTCTGGGCCCGCTCCGCGAGCGTCCTCCCCACATCGTACAAAAGCAGAGTCTTGCCGGTGCCCGGCTTCCCCGTCAAACTGAAGAAAGCATGGCCGCTGACCTGCTTCAGGCCTTCCAGCAGATCCTTTCGGACCTGATCCTGGGCCTGGGTCAGGAAGTACTCGCGCGCCAGGAATTTCTCGGGCGTGCCCGCCGGAGACACAATATATTCCGATGGCTTGAACAGCCCGTCGATCTCGGTCAGAAATGGCTTATCGTAACGGAGTACGGCCTCCGCCAGGTCGGAAACCTGCACTGGGGTGAGACGATCCTTTTCGGACAGCCGGAAGCACTGGCCGGTGTCGGCTACAAACGTGAATAGTTCCATCGGCTGCCCCAGGTGGGCCAGGTAGTGCCGGCTCCTGCGCAGCTGCGAGCGGATCTGCTGGAGAGGGACGGACTGAGATTTGAGTTCGATGTTCAGGCAGCCCTCGTCGCAGAACTTGAGCAGGTCGAATTCCTTGCCGATCTGAGGAATGCTGTAGCCGAGAAAGAACCCGTCCATCGCCGCCGCGGGGACACCGCATCCGCAGAGATGGTCGGCCAGAGCCCGAAGCGATTCGATCTCGTGGACCGGGACCTGCTTGGCTGCCCCCATTTCGGCGGCATGATGAAACACCGCATTGAAGGCGTCTTTCCCCGGGATGCGCGATAAAAGATACAGATTGACAGGCCTGGTCATAGCGATTCCTCCTTCGGCTTCATTTTACCATAGATCATGCAAAGGCAGGCATGATTTTGCCGGTGATTCACGGACCGAAATATGGTATGATGAACGAAAGAAAAGGGCGTAGATAAAGAAAGGAGACCGGGCTTATGTCAAATGTGAAATCACCAGCATGTCGGCATGTGCTGAAGGCCATGCTGATCGCGCTGCTGGCAGTATGCGGCATGATGGCAGCCGCAGTGTTTCCGGCAGCGCCCGCGTACGCTGCAAGCAATTTTGTCATCGAAGATTACGACATCAACATGGAGGTGTCTGAGGACGACACCTACCTGATCACCGAAACACTCGACGTACGTTTCACCGCGCCGAGTCACGGCATCTACCGGACGATCCCCTACCGGACGGAACTGTACCGGGACGGACAGCACAGTTCGTTCTACGGAAAGGTCCGGGATTTTCAGATGCTCAGCGGACAGCCGGTCAGTAAGAGCAGACTGCAGACGGACTATTCCTTTAAGATCGGCGATCCGGATCAGTACGCTGAAGAGAAGACCACCTACAAGTTTTCTTATGTTTTCGATATGCGCGGCGACCATCTGAAAGGCGCCGACGAGGTTTATTACAATGTGATCGGAACCTCCTGGGAGGCGAAGTCGATCGATCATGTATCCTTCACCGTCACCTTCCCGAAGGACATCGATCCGGGTAACGTCGGGGTAAGAACCGGATGGCAGACGGACATCCCGTTCGAATCGGACGGAAAGCGTGTCATCAGCGGTGAGACGACCGAGAATACCCTGGACGGCCTGACCATCCGCGCGGTCCTGCCGGAGGGCTACTTCAACAGACAGGCGTCCTCATCGAACCTGCTTTTTTACCTGCTGATCGCCATCATGGCCGCGATCACCGCCGGTGGATTCCTCATGTGGCGGCGGTACGGCAGGGATCCGGAGATCATCGAGACCGAAGAGTTCTATCCACCGGAGGGCCTTTCTGCGCCGGAAGTCGCCTACCTGGAAGCCGGCAGCGTGGAGGGAAGCAGGGTGACCAGCATGCTGCTCAGCCTGGCGGACAAGGGGTATCTGACGATCCAGGAGTATCAGGAGCCCTACGGGATCCGCAAGAAAAAAACCAGGGCAGCCTACCGGATCATCCAGCAGAGGCCGTACGACGGGGATGCAGAGGATGAACAGATTTTCATGGACGGGCTGTTCGATTGCGGAGAGAGAACCTATGTGGAGATGTCGGATCTGAAGAACAGCTTCTACAAGACGGTAGGTGAGATAAAGAAGAACATCGAGGCGCGCTACGAAGACCGCCTTTGGGATAAAAAAGCAAACACCTGCGGCCGGGCGCTGCGCCTGATCGGCTGCCTTGGGGCGCTCGCCCTCTTTGTGATCGCCAAGGTCCTGAACGGGAGCCCCTTCTTTGCAGGGGGAGAGGACTTCGTGTTCCTCATCGTTTTCGGCGTCATGCAGTTCGTGCTTCCGCCCATCGGATATTACGGGATCACCAGGTGGATCAACAAGCCTGACAAGAAGGTCGGGAAGTTTATCCTGGGCCTGATTGGCTGGAGCATTCTGATCGTAATCGGCCTCGGGCTCGCCCTGCTCTTTGATACCTGCATGGGCGCGCAGATCATCCCGTATCTTCTGGGGCACGCGATGGTCTTCCTGCTGTTCCTGATGGGGGCGCTCTGTGAGCGGATGACGGATGAGTATGCGGACCTTCTCGGAAAGATCCGGGGCTACAAGCGGTTCCTGAACGTGGCCGAGAAAGAGCGCATGGAGATGCTGGCGGAGCAGGATCCGAACTATTTCTATAAGAACCTGGCCTTTGCCTATGCGCTCGGCGTCACGGCAGTCTACGCGAAGCGGTTCGCGCCGCTTGCTCAGGAGCCTCCGCGGTGGTATGATGCGCCGTATTATACGACGGGTCACATGGGACTTGCGGATGGGCATTCGTTCGATGCCGGATCGCTCATGTCCTCCATGGACAGCATGATGAGTTCAGTCAGTTCCAGCATGACCTCATCGCCTTCGGATTCCGGCGGCGGCGGGTCCTTCTCCGGCGGCGGCGGCGCCGGCGGAGGGGGCGGCGGAAGCTGGTAGAATAAAAAGAAAGGAAAATAGCTATGCTGAGAGAAAACAAAATCTGGATCGGAAACAACGAAGCAGGCGAGCCGGTATCCATCGTACCGAAGATGGCAAACCGGCATGGGCTGGTTGCCGGGGCGACAGGTACCGGTAAGACGGTGACCCTTAAGGTTCTGGCAGAGACGTTCAGTGACATGGGCATTCCGGTGTTCATGGCGGATGTCAAGGGAGACATCGCGGGCATGTGCCTTCCGGGCGAGGACAATGAAAACATGCAGGAGCGGATCGCGCGGTTCGGCCTGGCGGAACACGGATTCAGCTTTCAGGGGTATCCGGCCTGCCTTTGGGATATCTACGGGCAGAAGGGAATTCAGCTGAGGACGACAGTATCGGAGATGGGACCGCTGCTGCTGTCGCGGATTCTGGATCTGAACGAGCTGCAGAGCGATATCCTGACGATCGTCTTCAAGATCGCGGATGACAACGGCCTGTTGCTGATCGACACGAAAGACCTGAAGTCCATGCTGGCCTGGGTCGATGAACATGCGGCGGAATTGCAGACGGATTACGGCAAGATCTCCAGCGCTTCGATCGGAGTCATCACGAGAGCCATCATTGCGCTTGAGACAGCCGGCGGCGACGTTTTCTTTGGGGAACCGGCTCTGGCGCTTTCCGACTGGCTGGCCCAGGAAGGCGGCAAGGGCGTGATCAACATTCTGGACAGTTCATCGCTGATTAACAATGGACGGCTTTATTCCACCTTCCTGCTCTGGCTGCTGTCGGAACTCTTCGAGATGATGCCTGAGGTCGGAGACCTGGAGCAGCCCAAGATGGTCTTCTTCTTCGATGAAGCGCACCTGCTCTTTACCGATGCCCCCAAGGCGCTGCTGGAGAAGATCGAACAGGTCGTCAAGCTCATCCGGTCGAAGGGCGTCGGCGTCTACTTCTGCACGCAGAATCCGCGGGACATTCCGGACGGCGTGCTCGCCCAGCTGAACAACAAGATCGAGCACGGACTTCGGGCCTACACCCCGGCGGACCAGAAGGCGGTCCGGGCGGCGGCGGATTCCTTCCGTGAGAATCCTGCCTTTGATACATATGAGACCATCCTGAATCTGGGAACCGGCGAGGCGGTCGTGTCCTTCCTCGGCGAGGACGGCATCCCGGGTATGGCTGAGAAGACCTTCATCCTGCCACCGAAGAGTTTCATGGGCGGCATCTCCGACGAGCAGCGCGATCAGAAGGTGAAGGGCAGCCTGCTCTACAGCAAGTACGCGACGGCGGTCGATTCGGATTCGGCTTACGAGGTCCTGCAGAGAAAAGGCCTTGAAGCGGCGGCGGAAGCTGAAGCTCAGGCAGCGCAGGCGGCAGCGGAGGCAGAGGCTGCAAAGGCAGAGCAGGCCGCGGCCAAGGAAGCCGAGAAGGCCGAGAAGGAAGCGGCAAAGGCAGCTGAAAAAGCCGAGAGGGAGGCACAGAAAGCGGCCGAGAAGAAGGTGAAGGAAGAACAGAAGGCCGCGGAGAAGGAGGAGAAAGCCCGGAAGAAGGAGATCCAGAAGGTGGGCAACTCCGTTCTGGGCACCGTCGGCCGGGAGGTCGGCAAGACCTTCGGCGGCAAGTTCGGCAAGTTCGGCAAGACCCTGGGAGGAAACCTGGGAGCCCAGCTCGGCAGGGGCATCCTGAACACACTGATCAAGAAATAGAGTCTGAGGCTGGAGAAGACATGGATATCAGCAGCAATTTCAAAATGTTCTGCGAGGCTGTGCCGGGCCTGATGGTCATCGACACGGACGGCAATCTGGTCTATATCAATGCACAGTGCGCGGACTACATCAAATGTGACAAGGACAAGGCGATCGGGCAGTACGTGACGGACGTGTTCCCCCCCTCCTGCATGCAGGATATGCTGAAGGGCAACAAAAAATACAATGTCTGTTTTTACTTCGAAGATGGCAGAATGAGCGTCAGCTCGCAGGTCCAGCTCCGGGAGGAAGGAGAAGTCGTCGGCGTTCTGGAGTACGACATGATCCAGGACCTGAACGGTCTGGATGAGGTGTTCGCCAAGTACTCTGAGTCGTTGCGGCAGGAAATGGACTATTACAGGGAACAGGTCAGGACGTTCCAGAGCACCAAGTACTCGATTCGGAATATCCTCGGCTCGTCCCCGAAGATCCGGGAACTGAAGCACCAGATCGAAATCGCTGCCGCGACACAATCGACGGTACTGATCTTTGGGGAAACCGGGACGGGAAAGGAACTGGTAGCCCACTCGATCCACAACCTGGGCGACAGGGCATTCGGGCCTTTTGTCAGCGTGAATGCGGCCGGAATGCCGGAGTCACTGATCGAGTCCGAACTCTATGGCTATGAGGACGGTGCCTTTACGGGAGCAAAAAAAGGCGGCAAGCGCGGGCGCTTCGAGCTGGCAAACAAGGGGACGCTGTTCCTCGATGAGGTGAACCAGATGCCGCTGGCCCTGCAGCCAAAGCTCCTCCGGGCCCTGCAGGAAGGTGAGATCGAGAAGATCGGAAGTGAAGAGAACATCAAAGTCGATGTCCGGATCATCGCTGCGACCAACCAGGACCTCTACGAAATGGTCCGGGACAATACGTTCCGGGAGGACCTGTATTACCGACTGAACGTATTTCCAATCATCGTCCCACCGCTGCGGGAGCGAAAATCCGACATTCCGGAACTCGTCCGAGCCAGGGTGGAAGAACTCAATCTGGAGCGCGGGATGAAGATCACGAAGATCGATCCGGAGGTCTTCCGGGTGCTGAAGGAGTACGACTGGCCGGGCAACGTGCGGGAACTGTATAACCGCGTCGAGGCGGCCATGAACTATGCAGAGGGAGACACGCTCCACAAGGAGTATTTCAAATTCAGGGCGGACAACACCAGGGTCAACATCGATGAGCTCCATTCGGAGGACAATCCGATTGAGGCGATCAAGCGGGAGGCAGAACGGAAGCTGATCAACGAAACGCTGATCCGGTTTGACTACAATAAGACGAAAGCGGCGGAGTTCCTGAAGATCTCAAGGCCGCTGCTGTACCAGAAGATGAAAAGGCTGGGCATTCGGGTGTAGGCGTAAGTGCAGGCTTACCCTGTAAGTGTGGACATACGTGCTGCGCAGCGATGCCATAAGGCAGGAAATTCAGCGATTTAACGCGTGATAGAGGTCGACAGGAGACGTAAGCGCAGACTTACGTCTCTTTTTTTTCACCGCTAAAATGACTGAAAAATGCAACTTTTCCGAATTGGCACGAAACTTGCGTTTTACAGATAGTACATTGACTCGAATCGGGTCAGGAAGGAGGTCATTAAAGTGAAAGCGGATCTGATTATCAAGAGCAACAGTATTTTTGACGGCGTCTGTCAGACAGCCTTCCCGGGATACGTTGCCGTGAAGGGAAATAAGATCATATCCGTTGGAAAAGCCGATGATACCACCGACTTCACCGATCTGGCGGACGGCCATACGGTCATCCGGGAGTTCGGCGACAATACGGTTATGGCAGGATTTCACGATAGCCATACGCATTTCCTGATGGGCGGTCTGTTCAAGACACATGTCAATCTGGCGGATGCCAGATCGGAGGAAGAATGCGTACAGCTGATCAAGGAGGCCGTAGACCGGGGAGAGGAAAAAGGGAAATGGATCCTGGGATTCTCCTGGTACCATGTGTTCTGGGAGAACAAGCAGATGCCGACATGCAAGTCTCTGGACAAGTTCTTCCCCGACCGTCCGGTCTGTCTGATCAACGCCGAAGCGCATGGCGCCTGGGTCAACAGCGCCGCCATGAAGATTATGGGAGTGACGAAGGACACACCGGATCCCTTCGGAGGATACATCCTGCGGGATGAGCACGGAGAGCCGACCGGAGTATTCCTGGAGAAGGCAACCGGAATGCCGACCAAATACGCCTTCGACTTCACCAAGGAAGAGGAGCAGCATATCATGAATGGCTTCATGAAGGCGGCAGCTCCCCTGGGGATCACATCCATCAACGATGTCATGCCGTATTTCCATGGCAACATGGGGGACCTCGGGGTCTACAGCGACATGGACAAGAGCGGCAGACTGACGGTTCGAATCCATGCGGCGCCGGACCTTCTGGGCGACCTGGACGAGGTCCTGGAGAATCAGAAAAAATACAGTTCGGAAAAGCTGCGCATCGATCACGTGAAGCAATTTCTTGACGGCGTCGTTACCACACACACCTCGCTGATGCTGGAGGATTACACGGACCTGCCGGGAGAGCGGGGAGAAGGCCTGTTCAAACTGGAACCGATCGCAGCCGCCGTTCCGGAGGCCCATAAGAGAGGCCTCTCGATCAAATTGCATTCCTGCGGAGACGGATCGGCGAGGTTTGCGCTGGACTGCTATGAGGACGCGATCAGAAAGTACGGCCGGAACAGATGCAGACATGCGATCGAACACCTGGAGGTCGTCGACGAGGCCGACATCCCGAGATTTAAGGAACTGGGCGTCATTCCGTCGGTACAGCCGGAGCATATGGCTCTGACGCAGACCTTCGCAGAGAATCCGTACCCGGTCGTCCTCGGCAAGGAGCGGGCGGATAAGACCTGGCCGCTGAAGGATATGTATGACATGGCCGGTGTGCTCGCGATCGGAAGCGACTGTCCGGTCGTAGACAATAATCCGTTCCTGGAGATCTACCGGGGCGTGACCAGACTTCATAACGACGGAGAGCCAAAGGGCGGCTGGAATCCCGGTCAGAAGCTGTCCCTGTATCAGATGTTGAGGAGCTATACCTACGGGTCTGCATACGGATGCCTGCGGGAGAACGAGCTCGGAACACTTGAGCCCGGAAAATTCGCGGACATCGTCGTCATCGATAAGGACCTCTTCGGAATCGATGAATCCGAGCTACTCGACCGTAAAGTAATCATGACAGTCATGGATGGAAATATCATCTATGAGGAATAATCCATCATATATCATTTAGTTCATCGCAACTGCAATTAAAGGAGAAAGGAGAAGAAAAATGACAGAGGAAAACAAAAATCCGAATGCTGTCAATGTGCCTTCGGGTGCAGCTGATGAATCGGCTGCTCTGGAAAAAATGCATTATAAACAAGAACTGAAGCGTGTCATGGGACTTCCGTCGGTCGTATTCTTCGGTATCGCCTATCTAGCGCCGATCACGATCTTCACGACCTACGGACTGATCACAAATATGACCCACGGAATGCTGTCAATGGCTTATGTAGTCGCGACCTGTGCGATGATCTTCACAGCCTTCAGTTACCGGCAGATGGTCAAGTCGTTCCCGATCGCAGGATCCGTCTACACCTACGTGCAGCAGACGTTCAACCCCCACCTCGGCTTCATGTCCGGCTGGGCGATCCTGCTGGACTACATCCTTTTGCCGATGTTCAACTACGTAGCGCTTGGAGTTTACATGAAGATCCTGGTTCCGCAGATTCCGGTAACGATCTGGATGCTGATCTTCATCATCCTGGTAACCATCGTCAATGTCTGTGGTATGAGCATCACCAAGGTATTCAACAATACTCTGATCACGATCCAGATCATCTTCCTGGTGAGCGTCATCCTGTTCGCTATTAAATATGTAGCGGGCGGCGGCGGCATGGGAACATTCGGTGATTTCACCGCCTTCTACAATGCGGCTGAATTCAACACGCCGGAAGTCGGCTGGGCAGGCATCTGGGCAGGAGCTGCGATCCTGTGTATCTCCTTCCTGGGCTTCGACTCGGTCACAACCATCGCTGAGGAGACGAGAAATCCGTCCAAGACGATCGGAAGCGCGCTCATCATCATCTGCCTCGCAGCCGGATGTACGTTCATCTTCACATCCTACATCATGCAGGCAGCATGGCCGGAAGGCTGGAACAGCTACACCGATGTTGACTCCGGAGCATACGACTGGATGGTCCATGTTGTAGGACCGGCGATGGGCATCATCTTCAGCGCGATCTTCGTCATCGGCGCAACGGCATCTGCAGTAGCATCGTCCGCATCGGCTTCAAGAATTCTGTTCGGCATGGGCCGTGACGGCCTGCTTCCGAACAAGGTATTCGGTTACGTTAACAAGAAGACGCAGGTACCGACCGTGAATATCCTGCTGGTCGGTCTGATCTCCATGTCCTGCCTGCTTCTGGATCTGTCCGCAGCGGCATCGCTGATCAACTTCGGCGCTCTGCTCGGATTCATCATGGTTAACCTGTGCGTCGTCTTCTTCTACTATGTACAGAGAAAGAAACGCGGCGGCAGCGCGATTCTGAACTACATCATCCTGCCTTGCATCGGCATCATCGTCGACGCGATCCTCTGGCTCAGCCTGGATTCGCTCTCCAAGATTCTGGGATGCATCTGGCTCGCCATCGGGTTCGTCTTCCTGCTGATCTCGACCAAGGGGCTGAAACAGCTCCCGCCGACCATGCACTGGGACGAATAGTCAATGCGCTGGGACGAATCATCAATAAAAAAGAAAACTCTGAAGCCATAGAGCACCTTAAGCGAAATGACATGTCAGCAATTGCTGACATGTCATTTTAAAGTGACACAGAATGAATTCCCTAAATTTTCAAATAATTTGTTGATTTTTCGCCTCTGGAGGGGTAATATGTAAGTGAAAACTGACAGGTGAAAACCTGGACCGAGAAGCTGTAGACCCTGAAAAATGCAGGATTACGCCTGTTGGCACGGGAATTGCTCTTAACTTAATTCATCTGAGTCAAGAATCGTTTTTCTACAGAAAGGAGGGTTTATGGACAGTTACGGAATCATAAGTTTACTTCCTGTAGCCGTAGTCATCGTCGTCGCGCTGCTGACCAAGCGGACAGTTGAACCGCTGATCCTGGGCGCAGTCGTCGGCTATGTACTGGTCTACAAACTGCACTTCTTCACAGAGATTCTAAACGGCTTCACAACGGTCGTGTCAGACAATGCCTGGTACATTCTCGTATTCGGCATGTTCGGCATCGTCGCCAAATTGCTGGAGGAATCCGGGAGTGCGCTTGGATTCGCTGATCTGGGAGCAAAGGTCGCGAAAACAAAAGGGCTAACCATTCTTGTCACATGGCTGATGGGTATCGCCGTCTTCATCGACGACTATCTCAACAACCTGGGCGTTGGTACAGCCATGAGAAACATCAGTGACAAGAACAAGATCCCGAGGGAGCAGCTGGCGTACACCATCAACTCCACGGGCGCGGCGGTCTGCGTACTGATCCCGATGTCATCCTGGGCGATCTTCATGATCTCTCAGATGGAGGAACTGGGCGTTACTGTAAATGACAGCGGACTTTCCGCTTACATCCATGCGATCCCGTTCATGTTCTATCCGATTGCTGCAGTTCTGATCGTTCCGCTGATCGGCTTCGGCGTTGTCCCGACCTGGGGCCCGATGAAGAAGGCGGTCAAGAGAGCAGAAGAAGAGGGAGATCCGTTCTCTCCGTATTACCACCAGACACATGAAGAACTGGAAGGCTATGATATCAAGCCGACCAGCCCGTGGTTCTTCATCGTTCCGCTGGGAGCAGCCATCGTCGTTACTCTGATCATGAACGACATCCTGATTGGTATGACCATTGGCGCCATCGTGTGCATGGCCATGTACCTGCCCTTTAAGGTCATGACCCCGGGCAAGTTCTTCGACACCTGCTGGAAGGGTTTCGAGAGCATGGTCATCGTTACAGCAATCGTTATTTCCGCGTTCGTTCTGCAGGAAGCCAACACCCAGCTGGGTCTGACCGAGTTCGTCATCGGCGTATTCGAGCCGGTACTGAGCGCCAAGATCCTGCCGATGGCATCCTTCATGATCTGCGCATTCATCGCGATGTGCACCGGTTCCTTCTGGGGCACCGCAGCCATCGCCTTCCCGATCCTGGTTCCGCTGGGCAACACCATCGGAGCGGATCCGATTCTGATCTCCGCGGCAATCATCTCCGCAGGAGCATTCGGAAGCCATGCCTGCTTCTACGGCGATGCGGCTACACTGGCCTGCGCCGCTACAGGCATCAACAATTCGGAGTATGCGAAGACGGCTCTGCCGATCATCGTAGCACCGACAGTCGTCGCTATCGTAGCATTCCTGATCGCAGGAATCATCATTTGCTAGTTACTTTTGAGGCAGGGAAGGGTCGGACTCAGATCCTCCCTGCCTTTTTCTGACCGGAGGAACAATGAAAACTGATTTTGCCAGTATGGAGCCTCTGTTCGATTCGCTGCCGGGGCTCATGATCATCGATATGGAGGGAAAGACCCTCTATATGAACCTGCAGTGCGCCGAATATTTCGGCATCGACAGGGACGAGACGATAGGGAAGGATATCCGTGAATATTTCCCGGAAACAACGATGCTTGACAACATGGATATCGATTCACCGCGTGTCGTTTTTTATAATTCCTATCTTGGCATCGGTATTTCGGTCAACTTCCCGGTCTATGACGGGGAGGGCCGGAAGATCGGAATCGGAGAATACGACGTCGTGCAGCATTCGGAGGTTCTGTACGACCTGGCGGATGATTACAAGGAGTTCCTTGACTCCGTGCTCAACGGCCAGGCGCGTCAGCTGAAGACCTACGGCAGGACGCGGTATACGATCAACGATCTTCTGGGGAAGTCCCTGCCCATGGAAATTCTGAGAAAGAAGGTCATATCGGCCGCCATTACCAATTCGACCGTTATGATCACGGGGGAGACGGGCACCGGCAAGGAACTGGTCGCCCACGCCATCCACAACCTGAGCAACCGGCGGCAGGAAAAATTCATTAAGATCAATGCAGCGTCGCTTCCCGAAAACCTCATCGAGGCGGAGCTGTTCGGTTACGAGAAGGGGTCCTTCACCGGAGCACTGAAGGAAGGGAAAAAGGGAAAATTTGAATTAGCGGACAAGGGGACGCTGTTTATCGACGAAATCAATCAGATGCCGATGTCGGTTCAGCCCAAGCTTCTGCGGGCCTTGCAGGAGCGGGAGATCGACCCGATCGGCGGGCAGGAGCCCGTCCCGGTGGATGTCAGGATCATCACCGCCACCAACGAAGACCTGGAGGAGTTGGTCCGGCAGGGGAAGTTCCGGGAAGATCTGTACTATAGATTAAATGTAATAGGAATCAAAACGCCGCCGCTCAGAGAGCACCCGGAGGACATCGAGGAGATCGTGCAGTCCATGATCGAGGAACTGAACGCTCAGAACGGCAAGTCCATCCTGGGAATCGACGAGCCGGCGCTGGAGGAACTGAAGAGCCGCTACTGGAAGGGAAACATCCGTGAACTGCGGAACGTCATCGAGAGAGCCATGGCTTTTTCCAGAGATGACATGCTGCACGTGGAAGACCTGGACCCGGAAGGCGGAGGAAGGCAGATCGACCTCGAAGCTCTGCGCGCACGCGGATCGATCATCGATCAGGCGAGGGACGATGCGGAGCGCGAAGTCATCCTGCGGGTCCTCGAGAAATTCGACGGCAATAAATCCAGGGCAGCCAAGTATCTCGGCATCGCCCGGCCGCTGCTCTACCAGAAGATGAAGCGGCTGGAAATCGAAGGATAAAGGAGAGCATATGGGAAGACAGCTAAGGGGAATCATCCTGCTTTTGATCACAACGATGCTGTGGGGCTGCTCTTTCGTGGCGCAGCGCACCAGCGTGGACGCGGTAGAAGCGTTCACCTTTAACACCGGGCGGATGTGTTCGGCATTTCTGGCCATGGTCTGCATCGTGCTGATCCGCATCGCGATCAGCCGCCGCAAAGGCAGGCCCGGCCGTGCCGGAGAAGCCTGGCCTCCGAAAAACATGGACATGAAGAGCCTGCTCGTCGGCGGACTGCTCTGCGGGATCACCATTTCCGCAGGCATCGCCTGCATGCAGCTGGGGATCATGACCACGAGTGCAGGAAAGACGGGATTTGAAACGGCCCTGTACATCATTGAAGTACCGATCTTCGCCATCGTGATCGGACAGCGGCCGCGGAAGGTCCAGTGGCTGTGCGTGCTCATCGCCCTAATCGGGCTCTGGCTGCTGGCGGTTCCGCCGGGGACTTCGCTTTCTCTGGCGAAGGGGGACGTGATCCTGCTGATCGGGACCGTGTTCTTCGCCCTGCAGATCATGTTCATGGATCACTATGTGGAGAAGGCGGATCCGATGCTGCTCTCGACCCTGCAGTTTGCGGTCGGGGCCATCGCTTTCCCGATTCTGATGGTGATCTTTGAGGACCCGAGCTGGCCTGCCTTTGCGGGAGAGCTGCTGCCCATGCTGTATGCGGGCGTGATGTCGAGCGCCGTGGGATTCACCCTTGCGGCTTACGCGCAGAAGGATGTGGATCCGACGCTGACCAGCCTGCTCATGTCACTGGAAGGTGTATTTGCTGTGATCGGCGCCTGGGTGCTGATCCATGAACATATGTCAGGAAGAGAACTGATGGGATGCGCCATCATGTTTGCAGCTATCATCATCACACAGCTGCCGGAGCGCAAGAGGGAATAACAAAGGAGGACATGCTTATGAAATTAACAACTCATGAACAGGAACGGGTGCTGCTGTTCGGCGTTGCGGAGATCTCCCGGCGCCGGTGGAAACGGGGTGTAAAGCTGAACTATATCGAAGCTTCGGCAATCATTATGGATGAACTCCTGGAAAGAGGCCGGGCAGGCGTCAACGATATTACGGAGCTGATGGAGATCGGCGCGCAGATCATCTCGAAGGAGGAGTGCATGGACGGAATCGAGGCCATGCTCCCGATCATCATGTTCGAGGTGCAGTTCCCGGACGGCAACAAACTGGTATCGGTGCATGATCCGATCCGGCTTGAGACAAAGGAAGAAACACTGCCGAAGGAAGAACTCCTGTCGCTGAATTACTGAGAAAAGGAGGTGTGCAGAGGATGAAACATAAGGTAGGAGAGATCATTTTCGCGGATGATCCGATCGAGATCAACGCGGGACGGCCTGTCACAAAAATGATCGTGACCAATACGGGAGACCGGACCATTCAGGTGTGCTCGCACTATCACTTCTTTGAGGCGAACAAGGCGCTGAAGTTTGACCGCGAGGGAGCATTCGGCCTGCATCTGGATATTCCGGCGGGTTCGGCCATTCGGTTTGAGCCGGGCGAAGACAAGGAGGTGGCCCTGACCACCTATGCGGGAGACGGCAACCTGTATGGATTCCTCGGATGGACGATGGGAAACATCCACGACCCGAAGGTAAAGGAGAAGGCGATTGCCGCCATGAAGGCGGAACTGGAAGGTGGTGAATAGGATGGCGGTAAAACTGACGCGTGAAGAATATTTTGAGCTGTACGGACCGACGGTCGGAGATAAGCTGCATCTGGGAGATACCGGACTGATCGCGGAGATCGAGAAGGATTACTGCGCGGGACACTACGGGGATGAGATGACCTGGGGCAGCGGCAAGACCGACCGGGATGGCATGGGCCAGATGGCGGGCCTTCCGAGCGAGGGAACCGATGTGCTGGATGTGGTCGTGACCAACGCGACCCTGATCGATCCGACCTACGGCATCGTCAAGTGCGACATCGGCATCAAAGACGGCGTGGTCGTCGGCATCGGCAAGTCCGGCAACCCGGATACCATGGACATCACGCCGGGACTCGTCGTCGGCGTTGCGACGGAAGAGGTCTGCGCGGAAGGGCTGATCGTCACGCCGGGCGGCATCGACGTGCATATCCACTTCGAGAGTCCGGGCCAGGCCTGGGAGGCGCTGGCCAACGGGATCACCACCATGATCGGCGGCGGCCACGGAGCGAAGACGACCAGCGTGGAGACCAACGGCCGGGTGCATCTGCATATGATGATCGAGGCGCATGAAGCTCTGCCGGTCAATGCGGGGTTCCTCGGCAGAGGATGCTCCAGCCTGCCGGAGGCGATCGAGGAGCAGGCGCTGGAGGGATCCATCGGCATGAAGATCCACGAGGACTTCGCGGCGACGCCGGAGGTCATCCGCTGCTGCCTTGACGTGGCGGACAAAATGGACTTCCAGGTACAGATCCATACGGATACGCTGAATGAATCCGGATTCGTCGAGGACACAATCGCGGCATTCGGCGGACGGACGATCCATACCTATCATTCAGAGGGGGCCGGCGGCGGCCATGCTCCGGACCTGCTGCGGGTGGTCGGAGAGCCGAACGTCATTCCGTCCTCCACCAACTGCACGAATCCGTACACGGTCAACACGATCGCGGAGCATCTGGACATGATCATGGCGGTGCACCACCTGAATCCGTCTCTGCCGGAGGACGTAGCCTTCGCGGGCTCACGCGTGCGCGGAGAAACCATTGCAGCTGAGGACGTGCTCCACGATATGGGGGCGATCTCCATCCATGGTTCCGACTCCCAAGGCATGGGCCGCGTCGGCGAGACCGTGCTCCGCACCTGGCAGATGGCTTCGAAGATGAAACAGCAGAGGGGCCCGCTGCCGGAAGAGACCGGGGACAATGATAACCAACGGATCCTGAGATACATGGCAAAGTACACCGAAAACGCGGCCAGGGTCTACGGCATCGATGAGTATGTCGGCTCCCTGCAGCCGGGCAGGCTGGCAGACTTCTGCGTCTACGATCCGGCCTTCTTCGGGGCAAAGCCCTGGCTGATCTTCAAGTGCGGACAGGTCGTCTATTCGGCATCCGGCGATACCAACGCCTGCATCGAGGTTGCGGAGCCCATGCTCTACCGCCTCCAGTACGCAGGTCATGGGATCGGCAACAACCGGAAACTGAACCGGATCTTCGTCACCCAGGCGGCCATCGACAGCGGCCTGGAAGACAGGGTAGTAGCCGCTAAGGGCAAACTGCTCCCGGTCAAGAACACGCGCCACCTGACCAAGGCAGACATGCTGAGAAATGACTATCTGCCGAACATCACGGTGGATCCGGAGACCTACAAGGTCTACGTGGACGGCGAGCACATCACCTGCGAGCCGGCCAAGGAAGTCTGTCTCTGTCAGAGGTACTATTTCAGATGATCATAGAGCATTTACTTGGAAAACTGGATGATTTTCAGACAGAAGGAAAGGCAGTGGAGAAGGTCTTGCTGGACCGGGATGGACTGTCCCGTCCCCATCAGAAGGTGAAGACGCTCGAGGGCGAGACCTTCGCCCTGTCCCTTCCGCACGGGGAGCACCTGTTCCCCGGAGCTGTCATTTACGAGGACGAGAAGCGGATCGTGGCGATCGAGCTTGCAGCGGAGGACGCCCTGGCCATCCTGCCGAAGACGCAGATGGAATGGACGCGGGCGGCCTACAACACGGGCAACATGCACGCGCCCGCCTACATTCAGGAAACCTGCATCCTGAGCCCGTACGATGCGATCCTGGAGTCCGTCATGCAAAGGCTGGGCATCGCCTGTGAGCGCAGGCACTGCCCGATCGACGGCGTCCGGGCGGCTGCCGCGCAGGCGCCGGGCCACCACCATCACCATCACGGTCACGGGCATGAAGCGGAGCATACGCATGGGGACGGTGAGTTCCATGACTGATGCCCGGCAGATCTTCCAGCTATTACAGCTGAACGGAGGAACCTTTCCGACCGGCGGCTTCAGCCAGTCCTGGGGTCTTGAAACCTATGTGGCGGAGGGCATCGTAAAGGACACGCAGACGTTTCGGGAGTTTCTGGAAAGTTATCTGAAGAGCGGCATCGGTAAGTGCGAGGGCCCGATCATCTGCAGGGCGTATGCGCTGGCCGGGCAGATCGCGAAGGAGGCTGTTTGCTGCGGAGACGCGGTGGAGCAGACCGGTGAAGGCGCGGCGAACCGGGCCGATGGGGACGCGGCAGCGGCCCTGAGGGACCTGGAGCAGCTTTCGCAGGCGATGAAGGTGACCAAGGAGAGCAGGGAGGCAGCCCTTCGCATGGGCAAGGCCTTCGGGCGGATCCTTGCGCCGGTGCTGGGGGAAGAGGCGGTCCTGCCTTTGAAAGAGGCGCTCGGAAGCCTTGCAGTCAGCTACCCGGTGATCTACGGGTGTATGTGCCGACTGCTTGGGACCGGCCTCGATGAGGCGCTGGCGGCCTATGTGTTCTCGGCGGCGAATACACTGACCCAGAGCGCGCTGAAGCTGATTCCGCTCGGCAATGTGGAGGCGCAGAAGGTGCTGTTCGAGATGGACGGGGTCATGGAGGAAGTGACCTGCCTTTGCAGGGAGACGGGGATCGAAGAGATCACTAACTTCTGCCCGGGCCTGGACATCGCGTCGCTCGCGCACGAGGAGCTGCCAGTGAGACTGTATATGAGCTGAGGAGTGAAGACATGAGAAAACCGGTACGAATCGGTGTCGGCGGTCCCGTCGGATCGGGCAAGACCGCTTTGATTGAGAAACTTTGCAAGGCGCTGCGGGACGAGTACGAGATCGCCGTAGTGACCAATGATATATTTACGTTAGAGGACGCGCAGATCCTGACGCGGGCGGAGGCGCTGCCGGCGGACCGGATCCTGGGCGTGGAGACCGGCGGCTGCCCGCACACGGCGGTCCGGGAGGACATCTCGATGAACCTGGACGCGATCGAAACGCTGACGGGGAGATTCCCGGATCTGGACCTGCTGTTCGTGGGGGGCGGCGGGGACAACCTGGCGGCGACGTTCAGCCCGGAACTCGTGGACGGACTGATCTTCGTGATCGACGTCGGAGAGGGAGAGAAGATCCCGCGCAAAGGCGGACCCGGCATTACCAAGTCCGACCTGCTCGTGATCAACAAGATCGACATCGCGGAGTACGTGCACGCCAGTCTGGAGGTCATGGACCGCGACACGAAGGCCCAGCGGGGCGAGAAACCCTATGTGTTTACCGACCTGTTCCGGGGCATCGGACTGGACGAGGTGATCCGCTGGATCAAAGAGGATATGCTGTTTGAGGATATGTGATGACGGAGAAGAAAAAGCAGGACGGGCTCTGGAGTCCGCTCACTGACAAGCCGAACGGCGAAATCCGGATCGTGTTCCGCCGGAACGCGGAGGGGAAGACCTACATGGCGCGGTCGCTGTGGAAGATTCCCCTGCAGATCCTGAAGCCGCACTACTACGATGTGGACGGAACGGCGGTGGTCTATTCCCTGAATCCGGCGGGCGGAATCCTGCAGCATGACCGGCTTCTGACCGAAATCGAGTGTGAGCCGGGAACGGACGCGGTGTTTACCACGCCGGGCAACAATAAATATTACAAGATGGACGAGGGCTGTGCGAAGGTCTGGAACAGGCTCTATGTGAGAAGCGGCGGGGTGCTGGAATACCTGCCGGAGCACAACGTGCCCTTTGCCAGAGCGACGGTCTATCAGGACAACGAATTCCGCGCGGAGAAAGGCGCGGTCCTGTTCGCAGCCGACATGGTAACGGCGGGGCGCGTGGCCAGCGGGGAGAAGTTCCGCTACGACCGGTACCAGTCCAGAACCCGGATCTATATCGACGGGGAGCTGGCCCTCTACGACAACTGCTGCCTGGAGCCCGGGAAGGAAGACCTTCTGAAGACCGGCCTGCTGGACGGGTATCAGGCGAACGGATCGCTCTACGTGTATGCGGACGGGATGGATCCGAAACTCAAGACGGAGATCAACGCGCTGGGGAAGGCCGGGAACGTGCGCATTGCGGCCGGGAACATTCGCATTGCGGCCGGGAATGTGCGGCCGGACCTTCTGGTCGTGCGGTTCCTCGGAGACAGCATGATCGACATGTCGCAGACGATGCAGAGTGTATGGGATCTCTGCCGAAGAAGTATACTGGGTAAACCGGCGCTCCGGCTCCGCAAGGAGTTTTCGGGGTGCAGTGAATAAGGATAAGGAGGGAGAACGATGGCAGTATTACCGTGGTGTCCGTGTCAGGATGACACATGTCCGTTTAACCCGGCGAATCACGAACAGGGATGCAACCTCTGCGTGGAGGACTCGCTGAAATGCGGGGAGATCCCGAAGTGCTTTTTCCTGAAGGTGACGGATAATATCGATGGATTTGAAGACTGGAGTTTCGAGCATTTTGCGAAGCTCGCATTGAAGCAGGAATAATTAATGGAGGTGAACCGGTATGTTTGCGGATAAAGTGATAAAAAGTAATGCGGTCTTTACGGGGCTTCAGGAGGCACCCTTTGCAGGCGGGGTGGCCATTGCGGACGGGAAGATCCTGGCTGCAGGTCCGGCAGGAGAGATCGATGCTCTGATCGGGCCGGAGACGGAGGTCTTCGAGTATGAAGATAACATGATCATGCCGGGGCTGATCGACGGGCACGAGCACCTTTGGTGGGGCGCGGTCGCGGACAGCCGGTACATGGTCGACATAACGGAATCGAAGTCCGAGGAAGAAGCGGCGGAGATGGTGAAGGCTTTTGCTGAGGCTCATCCGGAGTTTCCGCGGATCCGGGGCTTCGGCTGGTTCCCCGCGACCTGGGGCAACGCGCCTCTTCCGACGAAGGCATCTCTTGATGCGGCGGTTCCCGACCGGCCGGTCTATCTGGTCAGTGCGGACGTGCATACGGACTGGCTGAACACAAAGGCCCTGGAAGAAGCCGGCTATACCCCGGACATGACGTTCGACGGAGGCCATGTCGGACTCGATGAGAACGGGGAACTGAACGGCCTCATCTTCGAGCCGGCTGCGGAAGAGCTCGCCTGGCAGAAACTGTACGACTTCACGGAAGACCAGATCCGGGAGATCGTTGAAGGCTTTATGCAAGGGCTGGCCCGGCAGGGGGTCACATCGATCAGTGAGATGAGCGCGGACCCCTATGATGAAATGTATCATAAGCGGTATCAGGTATTTCTGGACATGGCCCGGCAGGGGAAACTGACCAGCCGGATCCACCTCTATACGAAGTTGAAGGGAATTACCGACTTCACCGTGGCCAAGGAATGGCAGAAGGAATTCTGGGACAGCCGGCTTCGGATGAACGGTCTCAAAGGCTTCCTTGACGGGGTGACCTCGACCTATACGGCCCTGCTTTTGGCGCCATACGAGGACAATCCGTCCACCTGCGGAGACGGCTGCCCGCTGATTCCGCAGGAGAGTCTGAACGCCAGCGTCATCGCAGCCAATAAGGTCGGTCTTCCGGTCCGCCTGCACTGCATCGGAGACGGCGCCGTCCGGATGGGCCTCGACGCATTCGAGGCGTCGATCGAAGCCAACGGTCGGCACGGACTTCCGAACTCGATCGAGCACATCGAGAGCGCTGATCCGGCGGACATCCCGCGTTTTGCCGAGCTGGACGTCATTGCTTCTCTGCAGGGCGAGCACCTGCCGCAGGAGAACAACGAAAAACTGCTGCGGATCGGCGAGGAGCGCTGCCGGTATGAGTGGCCGTTCCGGTCCCTGGTGGATGCGGGCGCGACCCTGGCCTTTGGCACGGACTTTCCGGTGGTGCAGTACAATCAGTTCCCGGGCATCTACGCGGCGGTTGCGCGGCGCAACTACGACGGCTCCATTGCCGGCGCAGACAACGGGGAGAAACTCACTCTGACCGAGGCTCTGGTGGCCAATACCCTCGGCTCGGCCAAGGCCTACGGCCGCGCGGATGAGCTCGGCACCCTGGAAGCGGGCAAGCTCGCCGACATCATCGTCCTCGACCGCAACCTGTTCGAGCGGCCGGAGGAGGAGATCAAGGACGCCAAGGTGGTCCTGACCATGATCGACGGCGAAGTGACACATCGGGCATAGGCTCTTTTCTGAATGAATTCCCGAAGGCCTTTCTCGGACCTTCGGGATTTTGTTTGTTCGCTTGCAGGGAGAGCTGATATGAGAACCGAACTCTGCAGATTCAGTGATTTTGAGGTCATTTCGCAGAGTTATATATGGCCAACTCCGGCGTTTTCCCCCTAAACTCTGCGGAATTCCGTTATATAGAAGCATTTTGCAGAGTTGGTATTATCTAACCGCGTCTTTTTCTCCTGAAACTCTGCACAAGAGCACGGGAGAATATTTGTTCTTGAACGCATGTTTGCGTTCTGATAAAATGAATGTAAAGGCAGGACCGTCCCTGGGCGCGGTTGCCCGGACGACGAAGACAGGAACCGAAACAGCGGGATCAGGCAGATGGAAGAAATATTAATGAGAAAACTGCAGATTCTGGCGGACAGCGCCAAGTACGATGTCTCCTGCTCGAGCAGCGGGGTGGGCCGGCACGGGAGCGGACAGATCGGAAGTTCGCGCGTTGCCGGGCTGTGTCATACCTGGTCGGCGGACGGGCGGTGTGTTTCTCTGCTCAAGGTGCTCTTTACCAATAACTGCGTTTACAACTGCGCCTACTGCGTGAGCCGGCGGGACAACGATTTCCCCCGGGCGAGCTTCGAGCCTGAGGAGCTGGCGGCGCTGACCATGGAATTTTACCGAAGGAATTATATCGAGGGGCTATTCCTGAGCTCTGCGGTGGAGATTTCTCCGGACTATACGGCGGAGCGGATCCTGCGCTGCCTGAGGATTTTACGCGAATCGTATGGCTTCACGGGGTACATTCACGCCAAGATCATTCCCGGCGTTTCACCGGAACTCCTGCACCAGATCGGCCTGGTCGCGGACCGGCTCAGCGTCAATATCGAGCTGCCTACGGAGGACAGCCTGCGAAAGCTCGCCCCGCAGAAGAAGGCGCAGCAGATTTTCGCGCCTATGCGGCAGATCACGAATACGCTGATTGAGACCCGCTCCCTGAAGGGACCGGGCAACATGTTTCAGGGGCGCGACCTGAACACGCCGGAGCATTACCTGGGCGCCGCAGCAGCCGGCCAGAAACCGGCCACCAAACGCGCCCCGGCGCTACCCGGCCTCCCGCAGCAACAGAAGGCCTTTCCGGCGCTTCCGGACCGACCCGCAAAGCCCCGCAAGGGCGCCTTCGCCCCGGCCGGGCAGACCACCCAGATGATCATCGGCGCGGGCGGGGAGAGCGACCGGAGCATCCTGAACACGAGCGAGAGGCTGTATCATACATTTAAGATGAAGAGGGTATTCTATTCCGCTTATGTGCCGGCGGTGGAATCGCCGCTTCTGCCGGGCAGGCTGACGGCGCCGCCCCTGGCCCGGGAGCACAGGATCTATCAGGCGGACTGGCTGCTGCGATTTTATGGGTTTACGGTCAGCGAACTCTTTGGCAAAGGGGATGCGAATCTGGACCCGGATCTCGACCCGAAGGTGACCTGGGCGCTGCGGAATCTGGACCGGTTCCCGGTGGAGGTTAACACCGCTTCCTACGAAATGCTGATGCGCATTCCGGGCATCGGCAATCTTTCCGCGCGCAGGATCATCAGGCAGCGCAGGTTCGCGGCTGTCCGCTTTGACGACCTGAAGAAGATGGGCGTCGTCATGAAGCGGGCGAAATATTTCGTGCTCTGCTGCGGCCGCTACTACGGTGACCGACGGTTCGAACCGGCGACCATCCGAAGCAGCATTTTGCAGATGGAGAGCGGGCTGCAGCTGTCCATGTTCGACAGCGACTGGAAGCCGCTCGGTCAGGGCGAGCGCCAGGAGAAACTGAGCGCGGCCGGACTTATCTGACTGAGCGCGGCCGGGGTCATCTGACGGAGGCGGATATGCTTGACTACATTTACGACGGCAGCTTCGACGGGCTGCTGACCGTCATCTGGCATCATTATTATATAGACAGGGCCGCGGGGATCTTCACCGAAGACCGCTATCAGCCCAGTTTCCTGCAGGGCGCGGCCGAGGTGCGAACGGAGCCGCAGAAGGCGGACCGGGTGTATATGGCCATCCGGCAGAAGATCTCGGAGTACGACCTGCGCAGCGTGTACCGGGCGTATCTTTCCTGTGACCCGCAGAAGGAGATAAAGATTCTGCGTTACGTTGTGCTGGGCTTCAAGGAGGGCCACCGGACTTCCTCGCTGCACGGGAATCCGGTTGTGGCAGACCTGCAGGCGATCCTGAAGAAGATCTCCCATGAGCAGGAGCGGATGATGCAGTTCGTGCGGTTTTCCGTGATGGAAGGGGGTATTCTCTATGCCAGAATCGAGCCCGATAACGACGTGATTGAGCTGGCCGCGCCCCATTTTGCCGACCGGTTTCTGAACGAGCGCTTTATCATTCACGATGTCGGCCGGGACAAGGCGGTCATCGGCAGCAAGGGGCGGTGGCTCATCTCTGCCTTTGCACCTGAAGACGTCCCCGCGCCCTCCGAAGAGGAGCGCAGCTATCGCAGGCTCTGGAAGCAGTACTTTGACCACATCGCCATCATGGAGAGGAAGAACACCCGCTGTCAGAACAACTTCATTCCGGACCGGTACCGGAAACACCTGACCGAGATCGTGACGGCGGGATGAGGCCCGGAACATTTTGATTTGCCCAAAACACCGCAGTGCCGTATAATAAATACATCTAATCTAGAGGAAGCAGGAACAATATATGAACATACTGATCACCAACGATGACGGTCTGCAGGCGGCGGGACTGCAAAGGCTGGTCCGCGCCCTGCACGAGGATGCGGGAGCGAAGATCTACGTCTGCGCGCCGGACGGGCAGCGCAGCGCGACGGGGCACGGCATTACCATGAACAAGCCGATCACCGTTGAGGAAGAAGAACTGGAGAATACGGAGCTCGCTTGGAAGACCTCAGGGCTGCCGGCGGACTGCGTGAAGATCGCAAGAGAGTTTCTCGGCAGGAAGGGCGTCAGAATCGACATGGTCTTTTCCGGCATCAACCACGGCGGGAACCTGGGGACGGATGCGCTGTACTCCGGCACGGTCTCGGCGGCGCTGGAGGGGAGCCTATGCGGGTTTCCGAGCGCGGCGGTCTCGGTGGACAGCCATGAGGCGGAGCACTTCGAATACGCCTGTGAGCTGGCGGTGAATGCGGCGAAGGCAATCGAGAAGCAGATCGCGGAGGGGACGGCCGACTGCCGTACCGTTCTGAACATTAATACCCCGAATCTGCCAAAGAATGAAATCAAGGGGCTCCGGTATACCAGACTCGGGCCGAGGGAGTACGATGAGATCTTCGTGCCGGCCCATATGGACTCCGAAGAGGAGCGTCTGAAGCGGGATGCGGCCAGGGCGGCCGGCGGCCGTGAAGAAGGCGCGGCCAGCCCGGAGGTGATCGAAGCAGTGCGGCATATGGAGGTGACCCTGCCGGGGGAATTCCGCTACAGCGGTACGCCGGTTCACTATCCGGACCTTCCGGAGGACTACGATGTGGTCGCGAACCAGGACAGCTATGCCAGCATCACCCCGATCCATACGGATCTGACCCACTTTGCTATGATAGAAGAGATCCAGAAATGGAATCTCGGATAAGGATAAGGAGAATACTATGAGTCTGATGAACAGAGAGGATTGCATCTTCATCGCAATCGACTACCAGGAGAAACTGATGCCGGCCATGAGCGGCAAGGAGGAACTGGAGAACAAGGTCTGCCGCCTGGCGGAGGGAATGAAAGTGCTCGGAATCCCGCACATCGTGACCCAGCAGTACACGAAGGGGATCGGGGAGACGATTCCGTCCGTTGCTGCAGCAATTGGTGAATTCACACCGATCGACAAGACCAGCTTCAGCTGCATGAACAACGAAGAGTTCTGCGCGCAGCTCGAAGAAGCCGGCCGCAAGACCGCGATCATCTGCGGCATCGAAGCGCATATCTGCCTGCAGCAGACCGTGCTGCAGCTGCTCGAGGCGGGCTACCGGGTCTACGTGCCGGTGGACTGCATTTCATCCAGAAGCGAAATGGATAAGTTGATCAGCATCACGCGCATGGGGGAAGCCGGCGCTGTGATGACGACCTATGAGGCGATTCTTTATGAACTGCTCAGGGACTCAAAAGCCCCGGAATTCAAGGCGATCTCAAAGATCGTTAAATAACGATGCGGCTGCTGCGCCGCTAAGTAAGGAGTACGAACCATGTACATGTTTGACAACCGGATCACCATTGAGAACCGAGAGATTCTGGAGAAATACCTGAACGGGTACGAGTACAAGACTTCGGGGCTTTCTTTCAGCGCCCAGTATATGTGGCGGGAGAGCAACATGTTCAGTTGGGACATGTTCGGAGACTATATGTGTATCTGCGGGGTCAGCCACCTGGAACTGGAGGAAGGGATCATCCTGCCTTTCATGTTCCCGCCGCTGACCTGCACGGGAGAAT
The DNA here is from genome assembly GCA_045580505.1 of Lentihominibacter sp. Lineage (GTDB taxonomy): Bacteria > Bacillota > Clostridia > Peptostreptococcales > Anaerovoracaceae > Lentihominibacter. Next base: position 1,528 of record JAZNNY010000059.1, on the reverse strand, counting down.
ACGATAAGGACAAGCTGAGGGAGACCATCTTCCTGGCCAAAGAATACTTCGAGAAAAAAGGCCAGCCGTTCAGTCTGCGCCTGGTGCCGTTCCATCTGGTGGAGATCATCAAGGAGGCGGTGCCGGAGCTGCGCTGGGAGGACGACCGGCCGAACTACGACTACATCTACCTGACCCAGGACCTGATCGAACTCAAGGGAAGAAACTACCACGGCAAGAAGAACCACCTCAACTATTTCAAGAAGACATATGAATACGAGTATGTCGAACTGACCTCGGACATGGCCGATGAGTGCATGCAGTTCATCGCCGAGTTCAACGACCGGAAGGACGTGCCCGATCATGAGCGGGAGATGCTCAGATACGAGGAGGAGGCCATGGAGGATGTCTTCCGGAACCTCGAAGCCGTGGGCTACACCGCGGGCGCGATCCGCATCGACGGGAAGATCGAGGCCCTGGCGGTCGGAGGGCAGCTCGGACGCAACACGATCACCGAACACGTGGAGAAGGCCAACGTCAATTTCCGCGGACTCTATCAGGCGATCAACAACGAATTCTGCAAGCACGTGGCATCCCGGGCCAAGTACATCAACCGGGAGGAGGACATGGGCATTCCGAATCTGAGAAAGGCCAAACTGTCCTATCACCCGTGCAAACTGCTGGAGAAGTATATCGGCGTTTTTCGTTAAAAAGGAGGAACTATCATGCAGGAATTCAGACACATGCGGCTGGCGGAGAACCAGATGAGCCCGGAAGATACCGAGCGCCAGTTAAACGAAGCGCTCGCAGGGACGCTGGCCCTGCAGGCGGACAACGGCTATCCGCTCACGATTCCGATCGGATTCGTCTATAAGGATGGGAAGATTCTTTTCCATGGGGCGAACGAAGGTCAGAAGTACGAGCTGATCCAGAAGGAGCCTAAGGCATCTTTCTGCGTCATCACAAAGAACGACATCCGGCCGGAGCTGATCACCAGCCTCTATGAGAGCGCGGTGGTGTTCGGGACCGTGCGCGAGATCAGGGATGACGAGGGGCGCCGGGAGTGCATGATCGCGATTCTGGAGAAATACATGCCCGAGGTCATGGAGGCCGGCATCAAGTATATGAACGACAGCTGGGATTCCTTCTCGTGCTTTGCGCTTGAGATCGAACACATGACAGGCAAGTTCGGGACCGAATAAAAGCGGTTGGTGAATTAATTAACAACTCTTCCAAAGGCAGGTCAGGCCATGAAATAAGGGAAAACCGAGACGGGCCTGCTTTTGCGTTAAAAAATTAACAAAAATTTAGGAAAACACTTGAAATCCATAAATTATATGGTATCATGTTAAATAAGCAGCGGCGAAACGCCCTGCTGGAACAGATCGGTTTCACCGTACGAGGGAGGTTTCCTCCTGAGGGATCCGACAGAACAGGACCCGCAGTCCGGTGCAGGAATACGAGTTCTAATTAACAAAGGAGGAAATCATTATGAAAGAAGTAGTAATTGCCAGTGCAGCGAGAACAGCGATCGGTAAGTTCGGCGGAA
>JAZNNY010000058.1:0-5378 GCA_045580505.1 Lentihominibacter sp. | reverse complement strand
TCATTTCCCTGGATGAGCTGGCCGTTGGCATACAGGTAGGGAATGAAGTTGGCGTCCCCTCCGAGAGCGAGCAGCTCTTGGTAAGGCTCTTCCAGCTCGACATCACGCTTGTCAAGCTCGATGCCGTTGTCGTTTGCGTAGTTGACGACCACCGAGCACGTCGCACACGGCGCCCAGTAGTACAGGATGGGTTTTTCCATTCCCTCCCCCTTCCTCAATGATGAAACACGAGTGATTGTACCACGTCAGGCGTGCGCCCACATGTGATCGAGCGGACCGCTTCCCCGCCCGAGGTCAAGACCTGCGGCAAGCGCACCCCCGACGTAGGCCTTAGCCTGCGCGACGGCCTGCTCGACATCTCGTCCTTGGGCAAGACCGCACGCTATGGCCGATGAAAGGGTGCAACCGGTTCCGTGGGCATTGGGGTTGTCGACACGCTTGGCGCGAAACCACCGCATCGTGGCATCGGGCAACCTGAGCAAGTCATCGGCAGCAGAAGGATTACCCAGGCCATGGCCCCCCTTGATGAGGATGGCGGGCACGTTCGCGGAAGCTTCCTCAAGCGAGGCCGCAATGGTCTCGGCCGCTTTCTCCATATCGGCCTCGCTCGAAATGGAAAAGCCGCACAGCATCCGGAGAAAGGGCAAACGCCGTCAGGCTTGTGATCTCAGAAAGCACGTGCGCCGCGCGCTCGATCAGGTTATCGAGCTCTGTGACATTCTCATAGAGCTTGCTGGCAATCGCGCTCTTCTCCGCCTCCGTCAGTTCCTTCTTGCCCATCATTTCATTGACGTAGAGTCGGTAGGCCTTCTCGGAAGGAACACGGCCGGAAGAAGTATGCGGATGTGTCAGATATCCCATCTCCTCCAGGTCCGACATCTCATTTCGAATGGTCGCAGGGCTGATGCCCAGTTCATAGTTTCTGGAGATCGTCCTTGATCCCACCGGTTCCGCCGTTCTGACGAAATCTGCGATGATGGCCTGTAAGATTTTAAGTTTTCTTTCTGTTAAATCCATTTTGGCCCTCCTGTTGTTAGCACTCTATGTGTGCGAGTGCTAACTTCAACTTAAATGTACCATCTAAGCACGGTATTGTCAACACTTATTTCAAAACTAATTTCATTTCCAAAAAAATACGAGCCCCTCATGCGGGGCCCGCTCCTATCTCACAGTGAACTTTTTCTTCAGAAGGCGTTTGCTCTTCTTGCTGTCCGTCGCCTTAACGATATAATAGTAGGTTCCTTTTTTCAGCTTACCGAATTTGATTCTTTCATCGAGGCCTTTCACATTGTAGGTCCTGACGCCGGACAAGGTGCAGGATGCCTTCAGTTTCTTTTTCCCCTTCTTTGTGGTCACGGTGATCGTGACTTTCTTCAGAGGATAATTTGACTTCACCTTGCCCTTCAGCGTAAACGTCCTGCCCTTCTTCAGTTTCTTTGGGTAGTTCAGACCGACGCCTCTCAATGTCGATGCTGCCTTTTCAGGAGCTGCCGGCGCCTGCGGTACCGCGACGGCGGCTGTTGACACATTGCTGGTCGCGCACCCGCGCAGGGCTACCGTTGAAGCAGAGGATGAAACATGGAAGGCATGCTTTGCCGTGACCTTCTTTCCGGAGGAGTCCCTGGCGGTGATCACGTAGGTATAGGTCCCGGCGGATAGCTTTGCGAACTTCATGCTGTTATCGAAGTTATACAGGCTGTAGACCATGCCGCCCGGTTTTCTCGTCGAAGAATAAATGGTGCTCCCCTTGCTGCTTACGATCTTCGCCGTAACCGACTTGATGGTATAGTTTGAGATGACATGACCGCTGCAGGTCATGCCCTTGCCGGTCTTCACACTCTTCGGATAGGTGTAGCCGCAAATGCCCAGATAAGACGTACCTTTGGCTGAAGCTGACTTACCGCTGTAGGTCTTCCAGTAGGTCGAAAGCGCCGTTCGCGCCCGGGAAGCCGCCGTGCTGTTCGTATTGGCCGGCACCTCGAAGGCCAGGCAGAAATGCGCCGCCGCCAGGTAGGCGCCCGCTGCGTTATTCGGAACGCCGCGCAGCGTTCCCCAGACCTGCTGGTAACTGTTTGCGAGCTCGCTCTTCAGAAACTCCAGCTGCATACCGGAATCAGAGATAGACACTTTCTTTCTTACCGCCAGCTTCAGAAGGGATGCCCTTCTTCCGAGCGAAGTCCACTGGCAAAGGCCGTATCCGCAGTAGTCTTTGGTAAAATATCTCGTGGAGCCGCCGCCGGTCTTGTACTTCCCGTTATTCTTTATCCCGGCGTTGACCCGCTTCGTATATTCAGCATCGCTGAGTCCGAACCTGTAGTTGTAGGTGTTCTCGAGATTATTGGACATCATCCCGCTCTCCGCATACAGGTTGGTCATCACGCCGCAGGCCGCCGCCATGTTGAGTCCCATGGTCCTGGTCAGATAGTTGTAGATCTTCCTGACCTGAGATGCTGATACCGCATAACTTTCCTCTGTGCAGAGCGAAAGCAGATCGGCCAGGGACACCATTCCCTCTTCTTCCCGGGCGTCCGGTGCTTCGATCATTTCCGTCACGCCCGCCGCCTCTTCGGCTTCTTCCACAGGCAGAAGATCATCCGGTTCCTCGACCGGGATCTGAACCTCATCCTCCCCGCTGCTCAGCTCCTCTTCGGAAGTCTGGCGGAACAGAGTGATCCAGGGCACATCGATCAGCGGATCGATTAACTCAGAAAGCGTGAACTCCTCCGGCCACACCGGGATCGCAGAGTAGAAGTAGTAATCCGTTTCCTCATAATCCTCCGCAATCTCCCACTGCACCGGAATAACCGCCGGTTCAGCTGCTCCGTCCAGATAAACGAGAAGCTGCTGCGGCAGATTCCCCGTCAGTTCTTCGGCCGCCGGCTTTCCTTCATAGTAAAATTCCTCCTGCTGCAAAGGCAGGAATCCCGTGATCACGCCTCCTTCTGCGGGCATCAGAACATCGCCCGTCTGGTCCGGCGTCTCCTCTGCAAAGGCAAACGGCGCCGGAACGAGGGTTAACATAACACATGTAATAAGTAAACTTAAAGTTCTCTTCCAATTCCTCTTCATATACATAATTTAACATTGCTTCCATCTATTTGTCAAAAAAAACCGGCGCTTTTGGTCATGCAAAAGCACCGATTTGATTGAAACAATGTCATATTATGGGAATTTCCATCAAATTCCACAACATCTTGTGCCGGCCTGCCTTTATTCCTCCCAGTCTCCGCCGCTCAGATAAATGCACTTGGCCCAGCAGTCGCGCATGATCTTCTGCACATAGTCCCGCTCATCCTTCGGCGGCTCCTCATACAGTTCATACTCCGGGGTTGCCTTGATACATTTAAAGGTCATGGCCATGGCGTTGCACGCGCCGCAGGACATGCATCTGGTTCTGTCGATTACTATCATTCCTTCTCACCTCTTCACCTTTCTGTAGGCTGACGACAGTATACCATGATTCCCTGTGAAAAGGAACAGTCTTTTATTCGGCCGGTTTTTCAGGCTTGTCTGCCTTCTTCGGCGTCTCCTTCTTCTCAGGCTCCCGTGCTTCAGCCGCCTTAGGAGACTTCGTCTTCGGATGCTCCGGAAGGCTCATGAAGATGTTTTTCACCGGCTCATTGAATCTCTCCTCATAAGCTTCGCAGAGTTCTGCCCTGACATCCGGATGCGCGATGCTGATCAGTGCCGTCGCGCGCTCCTTCAGGGTCTTGCCCTTCATGTGAGCGATGCCGTATTCCGTGATGATATAGTCGACGTCATAGCGGTTGGTCGTGACGGCAGCGCCGTTATCGATGTACGGCGTGATCTTGGAGATCATGGTGCCGTCCTTCTTGGTCGTGGTCGACGGCATGGCGATGATGGAGATGCCCTTTCCGTCCTCGGATCTTGCTACGCCCCGGACAAAGTCCACCTGACCGCCGACGCCCGAGAACTGCCGGGTGCCGATTGTATCAGCAACGACCTGGCCCATGAAATCGACCTGCAGGGCCGAGTTGATCGAAACCATCTTGTTGTTCTTGGCGATGACCGCCGGATCGTTCACGTAGTCGACCGGCCGCAGGGTGAGCATGGGGTTGTGGTCCGCGAAGTCGTACAGCCTGCGGGTTCCCATCAGGAAGGTGACGACGATCTGCCCCTTGTGCAGGGTCTTCTGCGAACAGTCGATGACGCCGGCTTCCACCAGATCCAGCACGCCGTCGGCGATCATTTCCGAATGGATGCCCAGATGCTTATGGCCTTTCAGTTCCGCGAGGACCGCGTCCGGAATCGCGCCGATGCCAAGCTGCAGTGTGGAGCCGTCCTCGATCAGAGAAGCGCAGTATTTTCCGATGGCCGTCTCTACTTCACCCACGGCCGGAGGCTGCTGCTCCATGAGCGGTTCATCGATCTCTACGATCGCATCCAGCTGACTGACATGGATATGGGTATCACCGTAGGCAAACGGTACGTTCTTATTGATCTGCGCGATGACGATCTTTGCAGAGCGGATGGCCTGGAAGGTATAGCCGGACTCCACGCCCAGATTGCAGTAGCCCCACTGATCCGGTGGTGACAGCTGCACCAGGCAGACGTCGAAGTTTAAGATACCCCGCCGGATCCAGATCGGCAGTTCCGAGAAGTAGACCGGGATCACATCCCCTCTTCCTTCGGCAACGCTCTTTCTGGTGCCGGCCCCGCAGAAAACGCCTTCGAAGACGAAGTTCTTCGCGTACTCCGGTTTCGTATATTCTCCCTTGCCCAGAGAGACCATGTGCGTGATGTGGACGTTTCTGTACTCATCGTGATTCGCTACCATAGCGTCTACGAGCGCCGTCGGTTCGCTGATGCAGTGGCCGAAGATCACGTGATCCTCCGACTTGATCAGGGTGACTGCTTCCTCTGCTGTGGTTTTTCTTTCTTCATATAACTTCTGCCAGTTGGTCAGTGTTCCGCCTGTGATTTCCATTTCATCTACCTCCTGCCTTTGCATTTGTATTTGTTTAGATTCTAATACATTTTTGCGAATAATCATTAATAAATAACTCAAAATTCATACAATTGATGCGGACTCGCATTTTTCCTAATGCATATTTGCATTTTGCTGCGATAAAGTGGTATAATACAGGTCAGAAAACGGGAATGGTGAAAGGAGGACGAAGTGACAGCAAGTGATTTCAACGCCAACATCTATCAGACCATAGTAGAGAACCTCGGTGTCGAGATCTTCGTTACCGATGGAGAAGGCAAGGTCCTCTTCGTCAATCCGGCTTCGATCGAAATCAACGAACTGGATGTGGATAACATTATCGGCCGCAATGTTCGCGACCTGCTGAATGAAGGGTACTTCCAGGAGAGCAGCACCCTGCGGGTCCTGAAAGAGCGGACGACAGTCAGCG
>JAZNNY010000057.1:0-20749 GCA_045580505.1 Lentihominibacter sp. | reverse complement strand
ACTGGTACGCAAGGGCTTCTATGACTTAGCCGATGCGTACCAGCAGATGCACGTCAACTATTGAAACCGCCGTATACCGAACGGTACGTACGGTGGTGTGAGAGGACGGCGGACGAAGTAATCATCCGCCTCCTACTCGATCTGCAGACAGGGGGAAACATTCGGGGATCACATCGGTAATTTGGCGCAATTATAGTCAACGCATGTTAGGGCAATCGTGCTATACTACTCCTGTAGTTAATGTGGTATATGGAGGAATATGATGTTTAGAAAAACGATAATGCTTTGCGTTTCGATTGCGCTTGCAATGGCTTTCTGGATCAGTTCAGCGTATGCAGCAGTGGAGGATGAACTCGCACCTTGTCCCCAATGTGGGGCGGAGTACGCGTTCGAATATGTGGAGACAGATCAGTATGGGGATGGGCTCTCGCATCATGAATATGTAAGTGACAGCGTGTGCAGACAGATTTTGCCGCTCGTCTGCAGTAATTGTGGGCATAAAGATGAAGTGATCACCGACCATCCGCATGATTTTGGTTACACATACGAGGAAGGAGAGCCTATAGACAGCAGCCGGCATAAGTTTACAAGTTATGAGACCTGCGTATGGTGTCAGCATCAATTCGTGGAAGAGAACTATGGGAAACATAGTTATTCCTGGGTAAAGAGCGGAAATAAGATGGTGTACCAGTGCTCTGAATGTAAGTATATCGCGAAAACGGACAAACTTGCAAACACGCTGACTGTCAAAGGAAAGAAAGTGACAGTCAAGTACGAAGCTCTCAAGAAGAAGGCGAAGACCTTCCGGCGCGCCAAGGTTTTGACGGTTAACAATCCAAAGGGCACTGTAACCTATGCCAAGGTAAAAGGCAATAAAAAAATCACCATCAGCAAAAAGACCGGAAAAGTCACTGTCAAGAAGGGCCTGAAGAAGGGTACATACAAGGTGACTGTCAAGGTCACAGCTTCCGGAAATGGAATCTATAAGAAGATGGCGAGGAAAGCAACAGTTACCATTAAGGTGAAGTAGCAGATTAGTAAACAGGAAGAACGGCCGTCTCCTTCGGGAGGCGGTCTTTTATTGTTGGGCCTGCCTTTATGGTATGATATACTTGCAATTGGATGAATCATTATTCGGGAGAAGGGAATCCAATGCAGCCGAGAAAAATCATCTTAAAGTGCATCAACTGCGGGAAGGATTTCGAGCAGGAGGTCAAGGCAACGGATCCTGTGGAATACGAGAAGGAAGTCGCCTGGTACAGGAAGCACCAGAAGCACTGTCCGGCCTGCCGGATGGCAAGGATGGGGCACGGGTATGGGAGATAACAGAAGATGGCCTGCCTTTGCGGAGCAGGAATCGGGTAAGGTGTCGGAATGAATATTGAAAAGACGGTCAAATCGTTAGAGGAGAGACTGTACACGGTCAGTGTATTCGACAGTCACGAAGCCGCTGCGGAGTATCTGGATGGTCAGATTGATGGGAAAATTGTCGGCTTTGGGGATTCCAGGACGATCATCGATATGAAACTGTATGACAAACTGTCGGCCCACAATACGGTATATGATCCAAATCAGAGCGTTGACAACGACGGATTTCTGGAGATTGCGAAGAAGTGTCTGACTGCGGAAGTCTACCTGACCTCAGTGAATGCAATGGCAGAGAGCGGTGAGATGGTCAACATTGACGGGACGGGAAACCGCGTGGCGGGATCGCTCTTTGGGCATGAAAAGGTCTACTTCGTGGTGGGAACAAACAAGATCGAGCCTGATTTTGAGAAAGCAATATGGCGGGCGCGCAATGTGGCGGGTCCGAAGAATGCGCTGAAATACGACCTGCCGACGCCGTGCGTTGTGAACTACAAGCGGATCGGAGAGCTGAGGTGTTTTGACTGCCGCAGGCCGGAGAGGATCTGCAATGGGATCATTTCGTATCTGCGGAAGATGAATGATATCGATGAGATAGAGGTTGTTTTGATCAAGGAAGAGATGGGGTTTTAGGAGCGGATCAAAGAGAGATCTGCTCTGACATCTTCGTGCGGAATTCTTCGACGCTGATTCCGGCCTGGGCCGCAGCGTCGTTTTCTGAGAGAAGGCCTTTTCGGACCAGGGCGATCAGGGTCGTGAGCATGCCTTCCTCCAGCCCTTTAGCATGGCCTATTTTCTCTCCCTTTTTCTGGGCTTTCGCTTCTTTTATGAGAATTTCCTGTTCGAGTGTCATGATCACTTTCTCTCCTTCCCCCGTGTTCCACGAGTGGACGCTCGCGTCGATTTGCTGCAGGAGATTATTTCCTTTCGGAACGATGGCTTCGTTCATATACTGGAACAGTTCTGTCAGCGGTTTCGGAGTATCGGTTTCCGATGCGGTACTGTTCAAAATTAAAGCATTAGGAAATGCGAATTATAAAGCGTCGAACTTGAAGACGGTGACGTTCAGGGTGCGGGTGAAATAATAACGCTGGGTGAGGGCCGCCTCAGAGTTACTCTGAAGCGGTCATCTTCGCGCGGAACTCTTCGGCGCTGATTCCAGCTTGGGCCGCTGCGTCTTCTTCTGAAAGAAGGCCTTTTCGAATCAGGGCGATCAGGGTCGTGAGCATGCCTTCCTCCAGCCCTTTAGCATGGCCTATTTCTTCACCTTTTTTCTGAGCTCTCGCTTCTTTTATGAGTATTTCCTGTTCGAGTGTCATGATCGCTTTCTCCCCTTCCCCCGTGTTCCACGAGTGAACGCTCGCATCGATCCGGTGCAGGAGGTCGTTCCCCTCCGGAACGACGGCTTCGTTCATGTACCGGAATAGCTCTGCCAGCGGCTTTGGAGTGTCGGGCTCCGATGCTGTACTGTTCAAAATAATTGTATATGTTTCATCACCAAGAGACAAGAGGGTTCAGCGGCGTTTAAACTGCGATAATCTTCTAATAACGACTTTTCGAGGTTTCTTTGCTCAGAAACATGGTAAACCTCGAAAACTCCTTTCTGTGAAGGCGGTTCCGAGCCACCGATTCGAGGTTTGGCTGTCCTCAGAGGCATGAAACCTCGAATATGATTTGTTTAATCGTTACATATCAGCGCATATCCTGGATCGCGGGAACGACTTTTCGAGGTTTAGGCCACTTTGAGGTGTGAAAACCTCGAAAGTTCCTTCTGAGGGACGGAAGATCGGTCCAACACGGATGTAAAACGATGTGATTCTTCTGCCATTTACACCCCTTCAATGTTATAATTTCATTAAGAAATGATCAGGAGGGGGACCGAAGGCAATGGGCAAAGCATCAAAGATAATTGCAACAATCATCGGCATGGCCATGGGGCTGAGCACGGCAAGTCCTGCCTTTGCGGAAGATTATCAGACGACGATCGAGGCGTTCGAGTACGGGCCGTACAGCATACCGGCGTATGATGGGGACTCTTCCGAGCCGGTGAATGAGAATCTGCCGGCGTTTTCCGAAGAGGAACTGACGGGTGAGCCGTACGTCGAATACGGAGAACTGGATTCCCTGGGGCGGTGCACGACAGCGGAGTCGCTTCTGAGTGAGTCCCTGATGCCGACGGGATCCAGGGGAAGCATCGCATCTGTCACGCCGAGCGGTTGGGTACAGGCGAAGTATAGCGTTGTCCCCGCAGGCTGGCTGTATAACCGCTGTCACCTGATCGGCTGGCAGCTTGCCGGGGCGGACCTGAACAATCTTACAAAGGCAGAGCTTGCGAAGGACCTGATTACCGGCACGAGATATCTGAATGTCGGGTCCGGAAATGACGGCATGGTGGGATATGAGAATGATGTTGCAGCGTATCTCAAAGAAGATGCCGAAAACGAAGTCGCATACAGGGTGACGCCTGTCTTTGCAGGGGACAACCTGGTCGCATACGGCGTGCTGATGGAGGGGCAGAGCGTCGCGTCAAACGACGTTGAGTTCTGCGCGTTCTGCTATAACGTGCAGCCGGAGATCGCCATCGATTACGCCACGGGCAAAAGCAGGCTCGCCGCAGGTGTGGAGGAAAATAAAAATATCAGCGAGTGCAGCATTTCGGTTGGGACGAAGACCGTCTATACCGGCGAGGCGAGAAAAGTGTCCGTCTCTGTCAGGGATGGAGAGAAGTTGCTGACGGAAGGAGCTGATTACAAGACGGTATGGAAGTCGAATACGCTGCCCGGCCGCGCCTCGCTTGACATTGTCGGCGTCGGATCATATAAGGGGACGGTGACCTGCCGGTTCATCATCATACCGGCAAAGGCGAAGATCAGCAAGCTGCGGACAAAGAAAGGCAAGAGAAAGGCGAGCATCAGAATCGCAGTCTCCCCGCAAAGAGGCGTGAGCGGATACCAGTATTCCTGGAGACTTTCCGGCAAGAAATGGAACCGGGCAAGTTACAGGGGCAATGTCCGGACCATTAAAAAACTGAAAAAAGGAAAAACGTATCAGGTTCGGGTACGGGCCTACAAGAAGATCGATGGGAAGACGTATTACGGTACCTGGAGCAAGGTGAAAAAGATCAGGACGAAGAGATAATAGCCGCTGCTGTGGTATAATTTCTTCAGAGGAATAATTCTAACTGGTATTGATGAGAGGGGGATTACAATGATCAAGATTCTGGTAAGCGAGTGCCTCTACGGAGGGAGAATCGTCAGATACGACGGAGGGGACGTGACGGAAACGCATCCGACATTTCTGAAGTGGAAGGAAGAGGGACGACTGGTTCCGATCTGCCCGGAAGTGTTCGGAGGTCTGCCGACGCCGCGGCCGGATTCGCAGAGAGTGGGTGATAAAGTCATCGCCTGTACGGGACCGGATGTGACGGAAGAGTATACCAAGGGGGCGCTGGAAGCGGTCCGCCTGGCGCGTGAAAATGAGGTGGCGTTCGCCATCATGAAACAGGACAGCCCGTCCTGCGGAAGCAAGTTCATCTTCGACGGAACCTTTACGGATACGAAGATTCCGGGGCAGGGCCTTGCAGTTGAAATGCTGAGGGAAGCGGGCGTGAAGATCTTTGCAGAAGAGGACATCGATGAAGCGGCTGCATACCTGGAAAGCCTGCTTTTGAAAGAAGAGTAAATGGAGGGAACGCATTATGAAAAAAAGATGGCTACTGGTGTTCAGTTTCGTCATCGCGATGGTGCTGGCCAGCACGAGCGTATCACTGGGTGCATCCACGACGAAGAAAATGACGACATACAGCGACGTAATCAAATCAGGGAAGTACGCCTACTGCATTGCGACCAAGGGCCTGTACAGAGTGAACCTGATTTCCGGGGATAAGAAGAGGCTCGTGAAGGCCACCACAGGTGAGGAGATCCCCTTCATGATGAAACTGCACAAGGGATATCTCTATTATCAGCAGGGCGGCGCGATCTGCAGCAGCCTCAACCGGATCAAGACAAACGGGAAACACAAAAGATACCTTGCAAGCACAGAAGGCTCCGGTTATGTCATCAGCAAAGGCAAGATCTACTACAAAGCCTATAAGGATCTGGAGGATTTTAAAGTTGTGAAGCGGAAGATGAAACTGAACGGCAAGAAGAAGTCCGCAACCAGCGTCAAAATCAAAACGACAACGAAGATCAGCAATAATAAAGGCTACAAGGTCAAGTCGGTTCTGGTCGCCAGATCACGTACGCCGATCCAGGACGAGTATATGGATTACGAAGTATATGAGAAATGGACGGACTACCTGTTCGCTCCCGGCGGGAAAGTATATAAACTCTGCAGTTACTCCTATGAATTCCAAGAGTGATCGAGCAGACATTCCCTGCCAATTCCGCCGTTTCCCATGCTATAATTCCATTAGAAAAAAGACCGGAAGGAGCTGACCTATGAAATACATCAAGAGAATCTGGCTGATTGCACTGTCCGTTATCGTCGGAACCGTATTCTGTCTCACGATTCAGACTGCACCGGTATCGGCTGCAGACCATCCGGAGAAGATGGGGCTGAACGTCACATCCGTCGCGCTGATCAAGGGGCAGAAGGTCGATCTTTTCCTGTACGATCAAAATGCGCAGGATTACAATGCGCTTGCGGATAGCCTCGCCTATAAGAACGTCAAGTGGAAGTCCACAAAGAAGAAGGTTGCGACCGTGACAAAGAACGGCGTCGTGAAGGCGAAGAAGGCCGGCAAGGCCACGATCAAAGCCACTTATAAAGGCAGGACTTACAAGTGCAAGATCCGCGTCTATAAATCCCTGTCAAAAAAACAGCGTGACAGGATGGCGAGAAAGCAGGCCAAACGGATCGTAAAGACATATACCAAATCGTCCATGTCGAAAAAAGAGAAGGCCTATCGGCTGGCCATGTATCTCTTCGTGAATCTCTCCCAGCAGTGGAACCAGTCAGGCAGTGCCTACAAAAAGAACTACGGCAACGAAGCATACGCTGCGCTGTGCATGCGCCTTGCCGCCTGTTCCGGATACTGCAAGGCCTACAAAATGCTCTGCAAGGAGGCCGGCATTCCGTGCAAACATGTCAATGCGAACAAGTGGACGCACCAGTGGAACAAGGTAAAGATCAACGGAAAGTGGTACAAGGTCGATACCCAGATGCCCTATGTAGGCTTCAAAGTGAGTGAAGAACTGCAGAATAGAGCCTCGATCAAGTGGATGGACCACGGTCACTTCTACACGGTCTACCTGAAGATCAACAACGGATATTACCAGTAAATCATTGAGTACAAGGCGGTGATTCAAATGATCAAAACAGAAATTCTTAACGTTAGCGGCAAGCCTGTGCAGGGCGTCTGCATTGCAGCTCCGGGCGGCGAGGGACATCCCAACATGCTCGTGCTGGTCTGCGAAAAAGGCTATATTATGTGCGGCTATCTGAACCAGGCGGCGGCGGAATCCTTTGGGGATGCGGCCTGTGTGATCGGCGGCAGTTCCTTCGAAGACCTGCTGGCCAATCCGGTCAAAGCCGTGCTGCCGGAAGCGGCAAAGCTTGGCATTGAGGTCGGAATGACCGGGGCTGAGGCTGCCGAAATTCTGAACGGGTGAGGGACCTGCCTTTGGAGGAGAAGCTATGCTGAAACTTACCTTCATGATGCTGCTCGGATTCGTGATGGTCTTTCTCGCATTCGGGTATGTGAACAAAAAATAAGTCAAGAAATTTACCGGAAAAGAAGCGTTTTGAACTGACCATTGACAGGTTGGTTGACAGGCGGGGTGTTACAATGCATGCAAAGGCAGGAAAGACATGCCCTGATGGCTTGCAATCGTTGACATTCGAACGTGCAAAAGTTATAATTATTGTGTATAGGACTCGGCTTTTATGCTTAGATAGGGGTTGTATTGAAACGCTGGCTTAAAAAAAATCTTCTTACGGTAATCATGGTCCTGGGACTTGCGGTCGGAGCGGGCCTTTTGCTCTATCCGTCGATCGCGAATTACTGGAACAGCTTCCATCAGACCCAGGCGATCATGGCCTATAGCGACGCGGTATCGCAGATGGATACGGCGGATTATGAGAAAATCTTAAGCGATGCGAAGGAGTACAACAAGAAGCTCGGCAAGAACGGGATCCAGTGGGTGCTGACGGAGCAGCAGAAGGCTGAATACCAGAAGCAGCTCAGGATCGACGGCTCCGAGGTCATGGGGTACGTGAGCATCCCCAAGATTCACGTGAAGCTGCCGATTTACCATGGTACCGAGGAGAACATCCTCCAGACGTCCATCGGACATCTGGAGCCGACTTCGCTTCCGGTGGGAGGCAAGAACTCCCATTGTTCGGTGTCCGGACACCGGGGACTGCCTTCAGCAAGGCTGTTTACCGACCTGGACAAGCTGCGGGAAGGGGACACCTGGACCATGACCGTCCTCAATGAGACGGTGACCTACGAAGTGGACCAGATCCGGATCGTAGAGCCGGAGGACCTGAGCAACCTGCTGATTGAGAAGAAAAAGGACTTTGCGACCCTGATCACCTGCACGCCGTACGGAATCAACACCCACCGGCTGCTGGTACGGGGACACCGCATTCCGAACGCGGATGGTGACGCCAACCTGACGGCGGACGCGATCCAGATAGAACCGATTTACATTGCGCCGTTTCTCGCGGCGCCCATACTGATCGCACTGCTTGCAATCCTCCTGATCACAACCAGGAGAGCGAAGCGGTTCGATCCGAGAGCTAACGTAATGCTATACATGGAGGGGAAGGATCTGAAGTTATGAACACACAAACAATAGCGAGAACAAAATGGCTGAGGGTTCTTGTCCTGACAGTCATTGCGACGCTCTTCTTCATCGGCATGGGACTGACCACCAGCGCGCATGCGGCAGGAACGTATACGCTGACGGTAAAGTACGATCCGAATGTGGATATAGATGCGGTGGCTGAAGACTTCGGACCAACGCCGATTACTCTGTACAAGGTAGGCGATCATGCACGTGATGAAGCCACCGGCAAAGCCTATTTCGAACTGGCCACAGAACTATCTGAGGTTACGCTGCCTACAGAGGGAAAAGACGAACCGGGATGGCGCGATGCCTGGCTGGGTGTAGCAGAAGAAGTAAAGGGACTTGTTGCCAAGAACAAGGGAGAACTTCACGACAAAGACGGCAATGTGTATCCTGTAAGTACGAACACAATACCAGCAACGGGAACGAGAGAATGTACCTTTGATGCAACTCCGGGCCTGTATCTGGTGATAGGAGAAGCACAGAAGGTAACGGATCCGGCTACTAAAATAACAGAGTACTGGTATCCCCAGCCGATGCTGGTTCAGGTTCTGCAGGCGCCGGTCGAATGCGCGTTGAAACCGCTCATCAACCCTGCCGTGGCCGAGATTAAGATTGTAAAGGGCTGGCAGGATGAAGGCAAAAAGGAGTTTGAGCCGGACCATATGGATTTTCAGTTAATCTATTCCGGAACACCAAGTGAAACAAAAGAGGTCACTCTGTACTCGGAGGACAGAGATAATGTCCCCAAATGGACTGCTGTTGTGAAAATTAGTACGGACCAGGATGACCCATCGAAATGGTCCCTCGTTGAAGACGATCAGACAGGGAATTATAAGGCCGACTTTGAGGTAAATACTGTTGTGGATCCTTCAACAGGACAAACGACCATAACGTATACTGTCGCCAACATCTATGAAAGATATTCTCTCAAGCTGATCAAAGACCTGCCAATCTATGTTCAGCACGCCGAGGGCAAGAAGGTCGACACCGTATTCACCTTCGTGCTCAATGGCTATAGATTGGGTGAGGATGGCAAAGAGCAGTCTAACCCCGTCTTCCATAAAATCGTGGCGCTGCAATTCAGTGAGGCGGGTCAGCAGGAACTGGAAGTCCCGGAGATTCCAAGAGGACTTTCCAGGCTGGAAGTCACGGAACTCAAACACGTGAATTACAAAGCGGTTGCGGTCGATGGTGAAAAGGATCCTTACGTCAAAGACGCTGCTGGGCCGGACGACGAAGGTGTCTACACCGTATCCTTCAAGAACGATTGGGATGGCAATGTGCATTACGAGGGATCAGCCATCAACCACTACAAATACAAAGAGGGCAAGTACGCATTCGACTTCACAAAAGGTATCGTTCGTAAATAATAGAGGGAGGCGCAGCGGATGAAAATTGCGAAAAAAAAGAAGATCATTGCCGCAGCGGCGGCAATCCTGACACTGATCGTATCCACAGGCCTCACGGTATCCTTTTTTAGCGACTACGAGGCGGCCTTAGGTAAAGTTGCGCTTCATATGTCGGGGGAGACACAGATTCAGGAGCAGACGGCAGACAATGAGAAGACCATTAAGATCGTGAACACAGGCGAGCAGGGTGACGCCAGTGTAGTGGCAAGAGTGTCGATTTCCCCAGAGGATGGGGACGGCGTGACGTATGCATTCGAAAAGTCCGGTGACTGGGAGAAGCATGGCGGCTACTATTACTACAAGAAGGTCCTGGCACCGGGGAAATCCACGAGCGCAATAACTGTGACGATAACGGTAAATGGTGAGAAACTGACGCCCGATCAGATGGACTTCAACATCATCGTCAATCATGAGTCAGCAATTGCAGCGTATGAATATGACGCAGCAAAGAATGTGAACAAAGTAACCAAGCCGAGTGGATGGGATTACATCCCGACCATCACGGCTCCGGTCGAGTAGGAAAGGGGGAAGTGATCTGATGAAATCAAGAAAATGTTCTAAGAAAACACTTGCCCTGATTGCGGTAGCTGCGTTGCTGTTCGCCTCTGGAGGCCTCATGCAGACACAGGCCCAGCTGAGCATCTTCAGCCAGGACTACAATGCTGAGTTCGAACTGGATCATCTGCGCGTCCATCTGCTGGAGAACGGCAAAGACGTCTGCGGGGGTAACAACACGCTCGAGCATAAAGATACGTGCCTGTTATTGCAGGCCCGAGGCTATGACGGAAAGACGCCGGGAACATTCGAGCCGGGTAGAGTGTACAAAGAAGAAATCGCAGCACAGAATGGAAGAGACATTCCGGAATACGTTCGGCTGACAATTCGCAAGTATTGGATGAAGGCCGATCCGAAGACCGGGGCTATGGTCAAGGATACGACGCTGAAGCCGAATCTGATCCATCTGGGTTACGGAAGCAAAGATTATAACAGCGGCGCCTGGACGATCAATCCGGCTGAAACGACCACAGAGGCTTCGACGTACTACCTGAACACCGTGCTTGCCAAAGGAGCCACATCTGCGAAACTTTTCAACACATTCTGGATTGATAAAAGTCTGGTGGATCCGGGCAATATCATCACAAATGAATCAAAGCCGACAAGTGATACGGATGAAGGCGTGACAACGACTTCTAAGACGATCACATACACGTATAAATACGACGGATACATCGCCTGTATCGAAGCAGACGTCCAGTCGATTCAGACACATAACGTCAACGATGCGATCGATAGTTTGTGGGGCGTAACCAATGTCTCTGCATCCGGCGGGAAGGTAACAGTGAAATAGGAGGGGAAGCATGAGAAAATATCACATCACAGCAGTCCTCCTGATGAGCATGATCCTGATGGTTGGACTGAGCAGCGCCTGCTGGGCGAACAGTTACAAATTCGACGGCAACTGCAAGTATAACGGTTCTGAGATCACCTCAAACTTCTCAACAGAAGAATGGGCTGCCGAGCAGGCAGGCATGGAGCCGGGTGACGAGTTACACTATACGGTCAAATATAAGAACAAAAGCGATGAAACCACTTATTGGTACATGCGCAATTCGGTTCTTGACACCCTGGAAGAAAGCAAAGAACAGGCTGAAAACGGCGGGTACACCTACACGCTGAAGAACATTGGACCGGGCGGCAAGAAGACGACGTTGTTTGACAACTCGGAAGTCGGCGGCGAAACGAAGAAGGCAGATCTGGAAGGCCTGAAGCAGGCGACCAATGCTACTGGTGAATACTTCTTCATTCAGGAACTAAAGCCGGGTGAGACCGGTACAACGACGCTGTATATCAAGCTCGATGGTGAGACGGAAGTCAATGACTATATGGACACCAAGGGAGCTGTAATGCTTAGTTATGCAGTGGAGAAAGAAGGAGAAGGCAAGACAATCGTGCAGCACGTCCCGCGGACGGGAGATCCGACAAACATCCTGATCTTTGCCCTGATTATGGCGGCGGCAGTAGCAGCGGCGATCCTGGCGATTCTCAGTTGGAGACGGGATCGCAGACGCAGAGAGGCAGGTGAGGAAGCATGAAGAAACGATTGCTCATAATATTGGCTACAGTCCTTCTGCTGACTCTGGGTACTGCGGCGACAGCTTTTGCGGCAGACGGAGACAGTTCCGGCGACAGCGCTTCCTACAAATACCGGATCACAATCTACTCCGGACAGCAGGGAACGTTCAGCACCGGCAAGGTTTGGCAGAAAGATTACAATGTCCCGTTGAATGGACATGTTTCAATCAGCCTGGATGATCTGGGGTTCAAGTTGACCAATGACAAATACTATCCCAGAGGCTTCCGGAAAACGGGTCACGATAATGATGAGACGACCGGCGTTCAGCGACTGGAATTCGACGTGCTGACAGAAGATGTGGCCTATGAGGTCGCGTACGGTATCAAAGGCGGTATGGTCGCCTACACGGTCAATTACGAAGACGAAAACGGAACTACTCTTCATGATAGTGACACCTATTACGGGATGGCCGGTGACCGGCCGGTGGTATCCTACCGCTATATAGAAGGATATACGCCTGAAACATATAACCAGGCGAAAACGCTGTCCAGAGATGAGTCCGAGAATGTATTCACCTTCACCTATGTAGAGGGAGAGGCTCCGGTAACCGTGGTTCGGAGAGCAGACGGCACTCCGGTTCCCGCAAATGCGGCAGCAGCGCCGGGAACTGCGGCAAATCCTGCAGGCACAGCCAACGCGAACGCGAATGCCGGCGCCGGTGCTAACGCAGGCGACGGAGACGGCGGCACCACCATCGGTGACAACGGAACCCCGCTGGCGGATGGCCCGCAGCAGTTCACGGACATGGACGACAACGATGTTCCGCAGGCCGAAGGCCTCTTTGCCAAGAACAAGATTCCGTTCCTGATTGGTTCGGCGGTACTGCTGGCGATCATCATTGCGCTGATTCTGTTCTTCCTGAAACGCAGAAGAGCTGAAGAAACAGGCGGCGGAGAATAAACGAGTAACTTAACGGAGCGAACATAAGATGAAAAAACGGTCGAAAAGAGGAAGGATACTGTTAACAGCAGGCATACTCCTCGTGGCGGCCGTTTTTGCTTGCGCGGGATACTTCTTCTTCCACCAGAAGCAGGCCGGCTCGGAGGCCGATGAGGTCATCAAGCAGCTCGAGTTCATCATCCCGGGCCTGGGCCAGGAGGCCGAGTATTCCCAGGGCGAGGGCCGAGACCCGCTCGTCGCCTATTCCACGGGAGACATTAACGTGGTCGGCGTTCTGCAGATTCCTTCCCTGAACCTGATGGCGCCCGTGGCGGACAAGAAAGAAGAGAAGCCTGCCTTTGCAACATGGGTCAGCGGCTCCCCGGTCAAGGGCAAGTTCCGCCTCACCGGAGGCCGTACGGACGTCTTCGTAGACCTGACGAAGGTCAAGCCCGCGGACAAAGTCATCTTCACGGACATCGACGGCGTGCAGTACCAGTACGAGGTCACGACCCAGTTGCACCTGAAGAACTGGGACGATGCAGAATACGACCTCATGCTCTGCTACGACACCGACGACCAGACCCAGTTCGTGGTCGGCTGCACACGGCGTTAGGACAAAAAAATAAGACGGGGGACGGTTCTCTGTCTTTTCTCGGATAAGACAGAGAACCGTCCCCCGTCTTTTTCTTAGTATACGTACACTTTCGGCAGTCTCTGTCCGAATGCGCAGACGATCTCGTAGTTGATGGTACCGGTGGCGTCAGCGATGTCGTCGGCCAGGATCTCATGCAGGCCGTCCTTGCCCATGATGGTGACTTCGTCGCCCAGACGGACATAAGGAACGTTGGTGACGTCGACCATACACTGGTCCATGCAGATGTTGCCCGCGATCGGAGCGAGTACGCCATTGACGATGACCTTGCCCTTCATGGAGTAGGGGCGCGGGAAGCCGTCGGCATATCCGAGCGGGATCGTGGCGATCAGGCTCTCCTTCATCGCCGTATATTTGCGGCCGTAGCTGACGGTCGTGCCGGCAGGGACCTTCTTCAGGTGAACGATATTCGCCTTGACGGACATGGCCGGCTTCAGCTCAAGCTGGTTCTTGTCGACTTCGTGCGACGGGTAGCATCCGTAGAGAATGATGCCCGGGCGTACCTGGTCGAAGTGAGCGGAAGGAATCTCCATGATCGCGGCGCTGTTGGCCAGGGCGCGATAGGGGATCTTCAGGTCTGCGGCGACCAGCTTCTTATAGAGGCCGAGGAACCTGGATTCCTGCATGGTGGAGTAGGTCTTGTCCGCAGCGTCCGCAGTCGCGAAGTGGGAGAACAGGCCCTGAATGTGGAAGTTCGGAAGCTTGCTCATCTTAATCGCGTCTTCCACGACGACCGGATCCTCAGGCTGGTAGCCGATGCGGCCCATGCCTGTATCGCAGATGATGTAGCCATTGACGGTCTTGCCTGCCTTTGCAGCGGCGTCGGAAATTGCCTTGGCGTTCGCGTAACTATCGGTCACGCAGGTCAGGTCGTACTCGACCAGTGTATCTACATAGGGGTCCGGAGTGAGGCCGATGACCATGATCTCCTCAGTCTTGAATCCCGCATCCCGCAGGCGAACCGCCTCGGAAAGCGTCGCTACACCAAAGGAAGTGACTCCGTTGGCCCGCAGAACATCGGCGACCTTCACGCTGCCGTGGCCGTAGCCGTCAGCCTTGATGATGCCGGTGATCTTCTTGTTCGGACCAACCTTCTCGCGGATCTTGCGAATGTTGAAGTCCAGATTGGTTACATTGATTTCAGCCCATGCTGCCCGTAATGCGTTCTTATACATTGCCGTGTTCGCCGCCCGATGCGGCACACTCCTTTCCTTATTATCTCCTCCCTGCAAAGGCAGGTCTCTCACCGAAATAGTATAACACGAAAGGAAGGGGGCTGAAAAGGGGGGAGTTTTGTGGCCCCAGCCAATCTGGACTTGTCTGGTCAAGATTGTACTTTTTGTGTTTTTTTGACCGCCCATCTACCAAATGTTGTGGTTTTGATGTATACTTGAAACTGAGCGAGAAAATAAATCACTTTACATCATATACAGGAGGTAAGTTATGGTTACGATCACAGGCAACGCAGATCCGAAAGAAGCACAGGCTTATGTAGAATATCTTGAGAAGAAGTACAACCGCAAGCTGGAGACGCTCGACGTCAACATCGACGGTGAATACGCAGACCTGAACTACAAGTTCACATCCGTTCCGTTCGAGCGCATCCGCCGCATCACCGGCTACCTGGTCGGTACGATGGATCACTGGAACGACGCCAAGACCGCGGAGGAAGCGGACCGCGTCAAGCACTCGCTGGGCGATTCGGGCATGGAGCAGCTGAGCTAAGCGCGCAGTCACTTAAAAGGGGTTATAACGCAGATCGAGGAGTTCGGTCTGCGTTTTTTGTTTACGCCGTCCCCGCAAACCATTATAATAAAATAGGAGGTATAGTACGTTGAATCCGAACATGTCATCGGAGCCGCGAAGGGCAGAAGCGGGAGGCAGCAGCAAGGTGCGAAAGCTGCTCCGGCAAGGACTGTTCAGAGGACGGTTTGTTAAAATTAAATATACGGCAGCGATCGTCTTTCTCGTGGCGGCCTGTACTGCGACGCTGGGGACGCTGGCCTTTGCGAGTATGGTCAGTACGAACCAGTATCAGGTGACGGGGCTTGAAGTGAAGCAGAACGGGACTGCGCTGGATGTGACCTGGGACGAAACCGAAGCGGACGGCTATGAGGTCTTTTTGCAGCGCAACGGAGAGCGGCCGAAGATGTACGGAACAAGGGAGGCGAATTGCCGGATCGAGCTGGATGTGCTGGACCCGGAATACCGGGTAACGGTCACGGCGGTCAACCGGATCGGAGGGCTTTCCGCTGCAGTATCGAAGAACGCGAAAACGGTGAAACTGGCGCAGACCATCGAGACCGAGAAGGAGAAGTACATCGGACTGGAAGATAAGAAGCGTGACATTGAAGCGGAGGCGCACGGCAAGATCACTTATACCTCCAGCAACCCCGAGGTCGTGGAAGTAACGAAAAAGGGCGTCCTGCTTTTCCATAAGGATGGCCGGGCGCGCATCACCATGGAAGTGCCGGAGGGCGACCAGTATAAGGCGACGAGGAAGACCGTCGCAGTGACCGTCTACCCGAATACGCTGGATACGCCGACGATCAAGGTGGCGAAGAAGACGGATACGACGGCGACGCTCAAGTGGGACAAGGTGGAGTATGCCCGTGGATACACCCTGCGCAAGTACGACCCGGCGCGGGATAAATATGTGGACCTCGAGGAATATGACGGGGACACGACTTCTGTGAAAGTGCCGAGAGACCAGGCTAAATATAAACTGATGGCGACCGCCCAGGTTGAACAGGACCAGATCGAAAGCGAGCAGTCGGAGCCGGTCAAGGTCAAGTCGACGGCAGACAGCGCCGAAACCTACAGTTCGTCGCATAATCTGATGACGCTGGACGCGTCAAACCTGCTGGTCGTTGCAGGCATCGACGGCAGCGGCGGCGCCAGCGTGCCGCAGTCGATGAGCCATGTGGGAGACAACTACGTGGTGACCTACGTCGACCACGGCGGCAGCACCGGGGCGCTTGTGACATACAGCAAGGACGGGGAGCGACTGAATACCGTAGGCATCGGCGGGATGGGCCATGCCAACGGCAGCACATACAATCCGAACACGGAGCAGATTTATACCGTGCGGACGCACCGGCAGATCCGGTCGGCGGCCTGCTCGACCTACAACCCGGAGACGGGCAATATGGAGAACTCTTTCGAGTTGCCGCGGGTCACTTCCGGAATCGCCTATGATGAAAGCAACGACAAGTTCTATCTGTCGAAGGGGAACGAGATCTATGTCTGTGACTCCGACTTCAACGTGGAAGACTTCATCTGGAAGCGGATCCGCTACAACCACGCCCAGGACATCGGCGCCTACAACGGGGTTGCCATGGTCTGTACCTGGGTCGCGGGCAACGAGTCCTATATCGATCTGTACCGGATCAAGGACGGCGCTTACCTCGGCAGTTACAGCGTTCCGATCGGCGAGATCGAGAGCTGCTTTGTGGACGACAAGCACCTGATCATTTTGATGAACAATGGCTCGGGCGGCCTTGGGGACTGCATCCTCAGGACCGCGGAGCCGATTGCCATACCATAACCGTTAACGGCCACCCTAAAAAAGGAGATCCACTATGAAGAAATTCAACAAACTGAAGATCCTGCAGCTGATTGTCTTCGTCTGCTGCGCGGCCTGTGCGGTCGCCGTCATTTTCCGGGATGCGCAGCTGTATCAAACCATCGGATTCGACCCGCACGTGCGGGCGCTCAGCATCATCCTGTGGATCGCCTTTGGTCTGGCATTCATCTTTCTCTTTCTCGACTTCCGGCTGGACTCCGCGCTGCGCCGGGAGAATGAGGAACTGAATTACGCCTTCTATACCGACCCGGATACGGGCGTGGCCAACCGCAACAGCTGCGATGCCTTCATGGAACAGTATACAGGGAAGCTCCTGCCGGACGGCATGGCCGCGATCACCCTGGTGCTCAGCAACCTGAAGGAACTGAACGATGAGTACGGCTACGAGAGCGGAGACAGGGCCATTGGTGATTTCGCGGAGATCCTGCAGAAGGCCGTTCCGAGAGGGGAATTCCTCGGACGTAACGGAGGCGACCGATTCCTCATGATCCTGCGGAGGACGACCCGAAGCGACACCGACCGCATCCTGGCGGCCGTACAAAAGCAGGTCGATGCGCACAACAAAGCGGCGGAAGAGGACGGACAGATCAGCTTTTGCAGCGGGACAGCCCTGCAGACGGAACGCCATGCCAAGACCATGAATACATTGGTTGCAGTATCCGACCGAAAGGCCAGCGAAAGGAGTCAGTAGCGTGGATGCCCTGGATTACAGATACCTGGCCTCATTGGTTCGAAAGGCGCAGGCAGGGGACAGCAATGCATTTGCTGAAATCTATGTTGCGACCTATCAGCAGCAGTACCGGTATGCGTACAAGTACCTTCGAGAGGAGGAACTGGCCAGGGACGCCCTGCAGGAGACCTTCGTACAGGCCCTGCGGAATATCCGGCGGCTGCGCGACCCGAACTTGTTCATCGCCTGGCTGAACCGGATCAACTTCCGGACCTGCTACGACATCCGAAGGTCAAGGGGGCAGGAGCAGCAGGATGGCTGCAGTCAGGAGCGCCTCGAGAACGTGCACGCGAGCGAAGGGCGCGCGGAGGAAGAGGTCGTTGACATTGATTCGAGAAGATATATCATGAAACAGGTCCTGAATCTTCCGCTCACGGAGTCACAGGTGATTCTGATGAAGTATTATCAGGATCTGACGAACGACGAGATTGCCGAGGCGATGAACATCAGCCGAAGCAGCGTAAAGAGATATCTCAGGTCGGGGAGGCAGCGGCTGGCCCGGATGCTCCCGGAGTTCAGAGAGTAAAGGAGGTGGCAGACAGTGGATAAGAAGACCAATATGGAGCCGAAACTGGATGCGCTGACAGCCACCAGGGTGCTCGAAAATGTATTCGAAGAAAGCAATATCGCGCTGAACACCATCCCCGCGGAGGCGCTGGCGGGCTATCCGGAGTTTCGCAGGCAGAGTTTCCTGCCGCAGCGGCTGATCCTGATCGCCATCCTGATCCTCTGGCTGCTCGCGCCGATCCTCTTCTTCTCGCCGAAGTTCGACATCGGCGAGGTCAGGATGAACGAGCAGAACCTGCCGGTCTATACCATCGAGGTGACCTCACTTCTTCCGGTGCGGACCGTGGAAGTGCAGATGAACGGGGAGCCGGTGCAGCTCTACGAAAAGGACAGCAAGACCTTTGCGGTCGAGCCGGCCAGCAACGGGACCATGGATATCCGGGTTACATCAGTGAACCGGCAGACGCGCACCCGCAGCGTGGAGGTGAGCGCAGTCGACGATGTCGGACCAAAGCTGATCTCCAGCCGGATCGACGATTCAAGGGTCTACCTGCAGATGGCGGAGAACGGGACCGGCGTCGCCTACGAGAACATCTACGCCCAGGGCCGAAGCTCGGGACAGATCGTCACGCCGGAGTCCTATGATAAGGAGTCCGGAACGATCATCTTCAAGCTGCCCAGCGAGGTCTGGGATGTCTATATTCCAGACAACCGGGGCAACGCCCTGCATCTTTCCATGGAAATGCTTTAAAAACCTGAAAAAAACACATTTTTATGAGCCTGACCGAAAGGTCAGGCCGTCTTTATTTATAGAGGGGTATACACAGAAATAAAACGGGGAAGGCTATGATGAAGAAGCACAGTACAAGACAAATGAAACTCATCGGGGTCCTGATGGCGGTCCTGCTTTTGCTCGGGGCGGCGGCAGGGCTTCCGGCGGCGGAGGACAGCTTCGCGCAGCCGCAGGTCCAGGAGGATTCCGTGGTCCTGTCCAACGACGAGGGACAGGAACTGCAGGTCAACGTAGAGGAGGAACTCTCAGCGGAGGAGAGAGCCGCGGACGAATCGCTTTCGGGCGCGGCCACCCTGGAGGACCAGTCCGTGCCGCTTGCCGGATTTGACCCGGCAGTTGTGAACGGGGATGAGGACGGAGACATCCATCTGGGGTGGATGATCGCCCTGCTCCTGGTCGTGCTCGCTTACGTAGCCTACTTCGTCAGATATCAGAACCGGATCCTGGATCTGAGACGGCGGATCGCAGCAGCAGAATTTGAGCTGAGAAAGGGAGGAAAACAATGAGCACGAATATCATAGCGGCCCTCCTCGGAGCGGTCATCGTCTGCGTCCTGATCGCCTTCAGGCTCTGGCAGAGAAAGAAACAGGAAGCCTTTCGCAGGGAACTTTTAGATCAGTACAGACAGGAGGAAGACAGATGAACACTTTTTACGTATGGGATCTGCTTCCGATCCTGGCGATTGCGGCTGTCATCGCGGCTTTTTTCGTAAAGCGCAGCCGAATGAAGAAGGAAGAGAAGGAACTGAATGAGACGCTGCAGGCGCTGCAGCCTGAGAAGCCAGAGAAGGCAGATACAGGTGAGGACACAAAATGAACAGGAACAGACTCACACATAAAATAATTGCGATCCTTCTGACGATCGCAATGGTCCCGACGCTCGTCCCGAACATTTCATGGGCCGCGGAAGACGGCGCATCGGATGCGGAGAACGCCCCTGCGGCGCAGGAAGAGGTCAAGGAGACCAAGCCCGAACCGAAACCGGAGCCAAAGCCTGAACCGAAGCAGGAAGAAACTAAGGCGGAAGAGCCGAAGCAGGAAGAAGCGCCGAAGGAAGAAGAAGCACCGAAGCAGGAAGAGGCGCCGAAGCAGGAAGAGCCGAAGCAGGAGAGCGCAGGCCAGCAGGCCGATGACGCAGGCTCCGCTGAGAGCGCGCCAGCTGCGCAGGAAGAGACCGGCACGCCGGCGCAGGAGGCGGGCCAGGATGAGAAGGCTGAAGCCGAAGAGCCCGAAGAAGAAGAACTGACCGAGGAAGAAGAAGAAGAGAAATATCCCGCGGCCAGCTTCAGCGGACATGCGGGCGGCATGACGGTCAGAATCAGCGCGCCGCAGGGAGCCCTCCCGGAAGGAGCGAAGGCAAGCATCAGCGGCGTATCCGCGGCGCGGGCGAAGCAGATCGCCCAGAGCTCTGTGGGCAGCGGCGGGAAGATTCGGGATGCCAAGGGCGTCGACATTACCTTCCACGATAAGGATGGAAACAAGATCGAACCGAAGAAATCGGTGACGGTCAGTTTTTCAGGTGCAGGGATCCGGGGAAATGACCCGGCGATCTATCATGAGGGCAGCGGCAGAGTCACCTCCCTCAGTTCCGGAAACGGCGGCAGCTTCAGCGCCAGAGATTTTTCGGTCTACGTCATCGCGGCGGAATACTACACCGTGACCTTCCGGATGTCGGAGGAAGATGGCGGTATGGTCCTGAAGCAGATCGTCGACCTGTCGGACGGCGATACGATCCAGACCATGCCGGACAAGCCCTTTAAGGCTGGCAGCCGGTTCCTCCGCTGGGAGAATGCGGACACCGGCCGGGAAGTCAACGCAGGAACCGTGGTCACGGGGGATATGACAGTTGTGGCCGTCTTTGAAGAGGTCAATGTCTATGAAGTGACCGTTGAATA